>NC_017542.1:4137916-4475000 GCF_000237325.1 Paenibacillus polymyxa M1 | reverse complement strand
TTAGCAAAAACACAGGTCTGTGCGAAGCCGCAAGGCGAAGTATACGGGCTGACGCCTGCCCGGTGCTGGAAGGTTAAGGGGAGTGGTAAGCTCTTCGGAGCGAAGCTATGAACCGAAGCCCCAGTAAACGGCGGCCGTAACTATAACGGTCCTAAGGTAGCGAAATTCCTTGTCAGGTAAATTCTGACCCGCACGAATGGCGTAACGACTTGGGCGCTGTCTCAACGAGAGATCCGGTGAAATTTTAATACCTGTGAAGATGCAGGTTACCCGCGACAAGACGGAAAGACCCCATGGAGCTTTACTGCAGCTTGATATTGAATTTGGGTACGATCTGTACAGGATAGGTGGGAGCCGTTGAATCTTGAGCGCCAGCTTGAGAGGAGGCATCCTTGGGATACCACCCTGATCGTATCTAGGTTCTAACTTGGTACCGTGATCCGGTACGAGGACAGTGTCAGGTGGGCAGTTTGACTGGGGCGGTCGCCTCCTAAAGAGTAACGGAGGCGCCCCAAGGTTCCCTCAGAATGGTTGGAAATCATTCGAAGAGTGCAAAGGCAGAAGGGAGCTTGACTGCGAGACCTACAAGTCGAGCAGGGACGAAAGTCGGGCTTAGTGATCCGGTGGTACCGCATGGAAGGGCCATCGCTCAACGGATAAAAGCTACCCTGGGGATAACAGGCTTATCTCCCCCAAGAGTCCACATCGACGGGGAGGTTTGGCACCTCGATGTCGGCTCATCGCATCCTGGGGCTGAAGTAGGTCCCAAGGGTTGGGCTGTTCGCCCATTAAAGCGGTACGCGAGCTGGGTTCAGAACGTCGTGAGACAGTTCGGTCCCTATCTGTCGTGGGCGTAGGAAATTTGAGAGGAGCTGTCCTTAGTACGAGAGGACCGGGATGGACGTACCGCTGGTGTACCAGTTGTTCCGCCAGGAGCACCGCTGGGTAGCTATGTACGGAAGGGATAAGCGCTGAAAGCATCTAAGCGTGAAGCCCCCCTCAAGATGAGATTTCCCAGTATGTAAGACCCCTTGAAGACGACGAGGTAGATAGGTTGGGGGTGGAAGTGCAGTAATGCATGGAGCTGACCAATACTAATCGGTCGAGGGCTTATCCTAAAGATAAGGCGCAGTGAAGTTTCGGATCCAGTTTTCAGGGTGTAACCTTGAAGTTAGAATTTGCGAGGCAAATTCATGTTTGGTGGCGATAGCGGAGGGGTTCCACACGTACCCATCCCGAACACGACCGTTAAGCCCTCCAGCGCCGATGGTACTTGGACCGCAGGGTCCTGGGAGAGTAGGACGCCGCCAAGCGAGTTTTGTAATTATTATTCCCTGATAGCTCAGTTGGTAGAGCACTCGACTGTTAATCGAGTTGTCACAGGTTCGAGTCCTGTTCGGGGAGCCATATGGAGAGGTGTCCGAGTTGGCCGAAGGAGCACGATTGGAAATCGTGTAGGCGCCAAAAGCGTCTCGAGGGTTCGAATCCCTCTCTCTCCGCCAGAATTATTTTATAGTATGGCCCGTTGGTCAAGGGGTTAAGACACCTCCCTTTCACGGAGGTAACAGGGGTTCGAATCCCCTACGGGTCATAGTAGTATGGAGGCTTAGCTCAGCTGGGAGAGCATCTGCCTTACAAGCAGAGGGTCGGGGGTTCGATCCCCTCAGCCTCCACCATTTATTTTTAATAGACTTCCCTACTATTGCCGCGGGGTGGAGCAGTTCGGTAGCTCGTCGGGCTCATAACCCGAAGGTCGCAGGTTCAAATCCTGCCCCCGCAACCAATTAACTTTTTAATGAAAATTATTATGGAACTGTGGTGTAGAGGCCTAACATGCCTGCCTGTCACGCAGGAGATCGCGGGTTCGAATCCCGTCAGTTCCGCCATTTTCACAAAGTTACATTACCCTGTTGGGAGCCATTAGCTCAGTTGGTAGAGCACCTGACTTTTAATCAGGGTGTCGAAGGTTCGAGTCCTTCATGGCTCATCATTCATGTACTTATATGTCATGGATATAATTGTATTGCGGACGTGGCTCAGCGGTAGAGCATCGCCTTGCCAAGGCGAGGGTCGCGGGTTCGATTCCCGTCGTCCGCTCCATATTTGCGCCCTTAGCTCAGCTGGATAGAGCGTTTGACTACGAATCAAAAGGCCGGGAGTTCGAATCTCTCAGGGCGCGCCATTAACTTCATAAGCCGGTGTGGCGGAATTGGCAGACGCGCGCGACTCAAAATCGTGAGGGAAACCGTGGAGGTTCGAGTCCTCTCACCGGCATCTATTTCGGGATGTAGCTCAGCTTGGTAGAGCACCTGGTTTGGGACCAGGGGGTCGCATGTTCAAATCGTGTCATCCCGATTCAATAGGAAGTCGCTGGAAGCAGCGACTTTTTTGTTATTATCTTTTGTATAAATCAGTAATCTTCAGGTCACACTAACACAAAAAGTGGGACGGAAGGGATTACTGTGAAGCGATTAAGTTGGAAAAAACAGATGAAACGGCGCTGGAAACAGTGGAGAAGAACAGTGTGGGCATGTACTATTTTGGGTGCGGCTTGCTTACTGGCAGGGTTGGGTATTCTGTTTTCGAATCATATGCAGGCTATGCTGTCGCAACCACTGGCTACTCCCGTTATGGCAGAGATGGAGGAGGAGTCACCAAATTATACTTCTACCGAAGACCGCTCCTCGCAGATGCAGCTATTGCAAAGTATTCATGCTTCCGGTATAAGCAGGAAGACCCGTTTGTTAACTACCTACGTATGTGGTACGGAGACCACTTCCTTGGGAACGTTAAGTTCACAACAACTGGAAAGTTTGCTGAAGCAACATCCCGATTGGAAGGGACGGCTTAATACTAAAGGAGAAGTGTGGCTGGAGCGCAGAGTGGAAGATTTGTCGGAGTCATGCAAAGAGCGTGCATATATGGGCTTAAGCACTGATGGACAGCTTACACTGTTTGAAGGGCTGCCTAAAAAGGAAAAAGTAATTCGTACTTTTTTTCAATTGGATATAGGGTCTATGGAGACGGCCTTGCCGGAAGGGGTATATAAACAACTTCAGCAGGGAATCCGTGTACAGGATATAAATGAGTATAACAGTGTAATCTCCACTTTTAGTGACTTCGCAGTGGAGCGAACACAGAGGGTATTAAAGCAGCATTATTGATTACAAGTACGAGACGTTAGGCTTTGCCCATGAGGTGAGGCTTGTAGCGTCTCTTTTTATGTTTTCACTCATGGTTAAACTTTTTCCTCTATTAGATACAAAGTTTTGTTATAATGAAAAGAACGACACATATGTTCGCTTTATATGGAATTTACTCATGTATAATAACGATAGTGCTAGCTGATGGTTAGTTAGGCATGTTTGAGCGATAGGGGAGAGGTTTTTTTGCGTTTTTTAGGAATTGATCCCGGTATTGCCATTGTGGGCTTCGGGTTTGTAGACAAGATAGGCAGTAAGGTGGTTCCTGTGCAATATGGCTGTATCCAGACGGAGGCCCATACACCGGAAGAAGACAGGTTGCTTCATGTGTATGAAGGCATGTTGCAATTAATTGATAAGTATAAGCCAGATGCGGTAGCATTGGAGAAGCTCTTTTTTAATCGCAATGTTACAACGGCTATGTCTGTAAGCCAGGCACGTGGGGTGCTGGTACTCGCTGCCAAACAACGTAATTTGCCTATAGGTGAATACACGCCCATGCAGGTAAAGCAGGCTATTGTAGGGTATGGCAAGGCGGAGAAGAAGCAGGTACAGGAGATGATTAGAATGTTTCTAAAGCTCCAGGCTGTGCCCAAACCGGATGATGTAGCGGATGCTTTGGCAGTGGCTATTTGTCATGCGCATTCCTATGGACTAAATTCAAAATTAAATGAGGTATTACGAAAATGATAGATTTCTTGCGTGGTTCTGTAGCTCACTTGGAAAATGAATATGTCGTTTTGGATGTGCAGGGTGTAGGGTATCGGGTATTTTGTCCGAATCCTTACGCCTTCGCCAAAACGGAAGGACCGGTGGTTATTTACACTCACCATCATGTAAGGGAAGATGCTATTTTACTGTTTGGGTTTGCAACCCGTGAGGAGCAGCAATTATTCCGTAAATTGATCGATGTGTCTGGTATTGGACCACGGGTGGCTCTTGGTATTTTGGGAGGCGGTACGCCTGCGCATGTGGTGACGGCGATTTATCAGGAGAATATCACATTTCTCACCAAATTACCGGGGATCGGTAAAAAGACGGCACAACGTATGATTCTAGATTTAAAAGACAAGCTGGACGGTATTGGGGCGTTAGGAATGGCTACCGGATTGTTTGCGGAGCCTGCTGTAGAAGAAGGCCAAGGTTCGTACTGGAGTGAGGCGCGTGAAGCGCTTAAAGCACTCGGTTACACGGATGCTGAGTTAGATAAGGTATGGAGCAAAATGAAGAAAGATGCGAAACCTGATGATTCTGCCGACATTTTGATGAAACGGGCTTTGCAACTGTTGTTTGCCGGATAGGACGCTGTTGTCCGTGAATAGAAATCTGGTAAAAAGAGGAGCGATGGATTGTGGATGACCGGATTATTTCCGCCAATTTGATGATGGAAGACCAGACGGCGGAGTTAAGCCTTCGCCCCCGTTATCTAAATGAATATATCGGGCAAAATCAGGTCAAGGAAAATCTGAAAGTATATATTGAAGCGGCCAAGATGCGTAAAGAAGCGTTGGACCATGTATTGTTGTACGGACCGCCCGGATTGGGTAAAACCACTTTGGCTAACATTATCGCCAATGAGTTAGGGGTTAATTTACGTACAACTTCAGGTCCTGCAATTGAAAGACCGGGAGATTTGGCAGCATTGCTGACCAACCTTCAAGAGGGTGATGTTTTGTTCATTGATGAAATTCATCGCCTTCACCGTACAGTGGAAGAAGTCATGTATCCGGCGATGGAAGATTTTGCACTGGACATTATGATTGGCAAAGGCCCAAGTGCACGTTCAGTTCGTTTGGATTTACCGCCCTTTACTCTTATAGGTGCTACTACACGCGCTGGGTTGCTCTCTGCGCCATTGCGTGACCGATTTGGCGTTATTAGTCGATTAGAGTTTTATACGACAGACGAGCTGGCTTACATCGTGTCTAGGAATGCGGATATTATGGAAATCGAGATTGTTGGGGATGCGGCGGAGGAAATCGCATTGCGTTCACGGGGGACACCGCGGATTGCCAACCGACTGTTAAAAAGGGTACGTGATTTTGCCCAAGTTGCCGGAGACGGTATTATTCATTCAGAGTTGGCTGCAGAGGCACTAAAGAGACTTCAAATAGATCCACTTGGGCTGGATGAAATTGACCATAAAATGCTTAAGGCTATGATTCATTCATTCCGGGGCGGACCTGTAGGATTGGACACCATTGCTGCGACCATTGGTGAAGAGAGCCAGACGATTGAAGATGTGTACGAGCCTTATTTGTTACAAATTGGCCTTTTACAAAGAACACCTCGCGGACGAACGGTGACTCCGGCGGCATATGCTCACCTTGGAATTCCCATGCCAACAGACCCACGGTGACTAGGAAATTATAGTGCACTTTTAAAAATCATTGAGTGTTATTCGTAAGTATGAGGATATGAAGTGGATTAGACAGATGAATTGAGCTAAGAAGTGTATAAGTCCGATTCAAGCGGGTTCAAATTTTAGTTTATTCCGCCGATGTATTTAAAGGGATAGACGTGGGTCGAGATCCCGATAAATCATGTAATATAAGTGCTAGTCAGCTAGAATTGGGGGAGCTAGAAATGAGTGGAGATACATTGAACCGAAATAAAAATTTCGGAGCGTGGACAGGCCGGCTCAAACGAGCAGCTTTCTTTATGGTATTAGCTACAGCTTGCATACCTTGGCCTTCAGCTGTTCAGGCTGCTGCCTCCCAAGAGGATATTCGTGTAGTGATCTTTGCGGATCTAGGCAGCAAATATAAAGCGACAGTTCCCGCTGTAACTTTGAAATCATCAGGGAGCCTGAGTGTCGGACAGAACAGTGGGGGCAGCTTTCAGGCTTGGATGGGACTGCCAGACAGTACGGCTCGTTTTAGTGTAGACAGCTATCGAGTGAAGGTGCTTGAAGGAAATGAAGCGGCTGCGATAAAAGCGGCTCAAGCTCTGCAAAAGACTAATGATAAACCTACTGTTTTTATTGGTTCAAAAAACGGTGGCTCTGTCTATCAAGTGTATGCGGGATTATATGCTAGTGAACAGTCGGCACAGGCTGCTGTGCAGCGGATTTCCTCAGCAACCGGAGCACAGGCCGAAGTTAAGGGAAACAAACATTGGTCGACGGGAAGCTACGGAAGCGAGCAGGAGGCTAATCTCGTTCGCACGACAATTGCTGCCGCAGGTTTTGATGCTTTTACTGTAATTCAATCAAGAGGCCAGTATGCTGTATGGGTTGGAGAAGAAAGTAATGACAGTAAGCTGTCGGCCTTGAAAACAGAGCTGGAGAGCAAGCAGCCTAGACTCACCCTTTCCAAAGTGAACACTACTCAAACTGGTCTTATCCTAAGACAGGAAGCAGGAGTAACGACAGGCTCACAGGTGATGCCTCATTACATGCTAAGTGGCTCTAATAATAGCAAGATAATTGTCAACGGCGGTAATAATGGAATCCAAGTGGTCGAAAGGTCACAGCGAACATATCGCGGCGACATGGAGATTGGCATAACGTCAGGACAGCTGGCGCTTGTGAATGAAGTCCCTTTGGAGCAGTATTTGTATTCCGTAGTTGGAGCAGAAGTCTATTCCTCATGGCCAGCTGAAGCGCTTAAGGCTCAAGCGGTAGCGGCTCGCAGTTATGCGCTTGCCCAAGGCAATCGGTTTCAGATCGGCAATGTGGTAGATGGCACGCTAAGCCAAGCTTACAATGGTAAGAGCTCAGAACATGCAAATGTCAACGAGGCTGTAGATGCAACAGCTGGTGAAGTTATTAAGAGTGGCGGCAAAGTGGTCGAAGCTGTATTCTCCTCTAATGCGGGTGGTGTTACAGCAGATGCTTCCGAAGTGTGGAATAGTGGTGGTGAAGCGTTTGCGAGCGTGGACAGCTCGGGAGATACCTCGGCACAAAAAGGAGCACAGGAGTGGTATCATGTACTTCTCTCCAATGGCAAGACAGGTTATATCCGCGAGGATAACGCTAAGGAGCTGGAGGGAGTCACAGAAGCGGGGTTAGACAAAATCACCGTCACTGCGGAAAATACAAATGTGCGTCCTATTCCTCAAATCCAATCAACGGTTACACCCGTAGCAAAGGCGCAGCCGGGTGAAGAGATGATTGTTCTGGAAAAGGTGCCTCAATCCGGAGACTATGCATGGGTTAGAGGGCCCTTTACAGCAGCTCAGATTGCTAAGTCCTTGCAAGGGAAAATAACTGGCACAGTACCGTCCTCTGTTAATCACCTTGATGTTACCAAACGGGGTCCGTCAGGTCGAGTGTTGGAGGTTGAAGCAGATGGAACTCCTCTAAAAGTGAAGTATCCGGACATGTATCGCTCAGCGATGGGGGGACTACCAAGCACACTGTTTGATATTGCGAGTACCGGCAGTTATACTGTATTAGGCGCTGACGAAGCTACTACTCATGTAAGCGGCACACAAGGTACCCAAATTCTGTCGGCATCTGGCAGCAGCACTTTAAGTGGTAACGGGGTGGTCGTCATGAATGAAGATCGCCATGCACGAGTCATCGACAAAACGCAAAGCTTTATTTTTACAGGTAAAGGGAATGGTCATGGTTTGGGCTTATCACAATGGGGGGCCAATGGATTGGCAGAGCAGGGGTATGATTACAAGAAAATTTTGCAACACTATTACAAAAATGTGGATATAGTTAAGGACTGACCAATATATGAACGTAAACGATTACGATTTTGAACTACCTGAAACATTAATTGCACAGACGCCTTTGCTTGAGCGGACCGCTTCTAGATTACTGACGCTAAACAAAAACAACGGTGAAGTGGGACATCATACCTTTTCGGATATTGTGCAGTATCTTCAGCCAGGGGATACGCTGGTTCTGAATGATACCAGAGTAATTCCTGCACGTTTGTTTGGCATCAAGCAAGACACCGGGGCTAAGGCCGAGGTTTTGCTGCTTAAACAACTGGAGGGAGACCGATGGGAAGCATTGGTGAAACCCGGCAAAAAGCTGAAAAAGGGAGCTGTTATTGTTTTCGGTGATGAGCTGAAGGCAGTTATTGAGGAAGAAGGAGATATGGGCGGAAGGGTACTTTCATTTTCATATGATGGTATTTTTCAGGAGATCCTGGATCGCTTAGGGCAGATGCCGCTTCCTCCGTATATTAAGGAACAGCTGGATGATCGTGAGCGGTATCAAACCGTTTATGCTCGGCACGAAGGTTCTGCTGCGGCTCCAACGGCAGGGTTACATTTTACCGAAGAATTACTGGACCGGATTAAAGAGAAGGGCGTTACGGTTGCCTTTATCACACTTCATGTCGGTTTAGGGACGTTCAGACCGATGTCGGTGGATACGATTGAAGAGCATGTCATGCATGAAGAATACTATTCATTGTCACAGGAAACGGCGGATGTACTCAATGCAACCAAGGCGCGCGGCGGAAGAGTCGTGGCAGTGGGAACAACCAGTTGCCGAACGCTGGAGACGGTGGGCAGTAACTTCGTAGATGGTGTACTACAGGCCAGCAGTGGATGGACACAGATTTTTATTTATCCAGGCTATGAATTCCGTGTGGTGGATGCAATGATTACGAATTTTCATTTGCCTAAGTCCACCTTGGTTATGCTGGTCAGCGCACTGGCTGGCAGAAAGAATATTATGCATGCTTACCAGGAGGCGATTGACCAAAAATATCGGTTCTTTAGCTTCGGGGACGCTATGTTCATTTATTAATTAAGGATGGTAGAGAAAATATGGCACCAGCAATAAGATACGAACATATTAAGACCTGCAAGCAATCAGGAGCACGTCTTGGGCGTGTACACACGCCTCACGGAGTTATTGAGACTCCAACCTTTATGCCCGTGGGAACTCAAGCAACTGTTAAAACGATGAGCCCTGAGGAACTGAAAGCGATGGATGCTCATATTATTTTGAGTAATACGTACCATCTGTTTCTTCGTCCTGGTCATGATATTATCCGAGAAGCGGGCGGACTGCACAAGTTTATGAATTGGGATCGCCCTATTTTAACAGACAGCGGCGGATTCCAAGTGTTTTCCTTAAGTGAAATGCGTAAGATTTCAGAGGAAGGTGTTCATTTCCGCTCTCATCTAAATGGAGATAAGAAGTTTCTTTCTCCGGAAGTGGCGATGGAAGTCCAAAACTCGCTTGGCTCGGATATTATGATGGCCTTCGATGAATGTCCACCGTTTCCGGCTGAGTATGAATACGTGAAAAAGTCACTGGAGCGCACCAGCCGTTGGGCTGAGCGTTGTTTGGAGGCACATGCGCGTCCACATGATCAAGGGCTGTTCGCCATTGTACAAGGAGGCATGCATGAAGATCTGCGTAAGCAAAGTGCGGCAGATTTGACTTCCATGGATTTCCCGGGGTATGCTATTGGTGGACTGAGTGTAGGTGAACCTAAGCATTTGATGTATGAAGTGCTCGATTACACGGTTCCTCTGCTTCCTACTAACAAACCACGTTATCTGATGGGCGTTGGTTCGCCGGATGCTTTGATTGAAGGCTCCATTCGTGGTGTGGATATGTTCGATTGTGTACTTCCAACCCGAATTGCTCGCAACGGAACAACGATGACAAGTCAAGGACGTCTTGTTGTTCGGAATGCGAATTATGCAAGTGATTTTGGCCCGCTTGATCCGGCTTGTGATTGCTACACTTGTCGCAATTATTCACGTGCTTACTTGCGACATTTAATTAAAGCAGATGAAACCTTCGGGCTCCGACTGACAACGTATCATAACTTGCATTTCTTAATACAATTGATGCGTAATGTCAGACAAGCGATTATGGATGACAGGCTGCTTGATTTCCGCGATGAATTTTTTGAGCAGTACGGTCTTCATGATAATGATAAAGGCTTTTAAGTTTTAGGGGAGAGTATACGAAAGGGGGATTTAATGTGTTTCATTTTGCTACAGCTGCGGCTGCACCAGGTGGAGCTGGCGGACTTTTTCAAATGATCTGGCCACTGGCTCTGATGTTTGTAATCTTCTATTTCTTGCTGATTCGTCCGAATCAGAAAAAACAAAAGCAGCGTCAATCGATGCTTCAAGCTTTGAAAAAAGGAGATAAAGTAATTACAATCGGAGGACTTCACGGTACAATTGTGGAGATTACGGACGATGTGGTTGTTTTGCGTGTGAACGATGTGACGAAGCTGACCTTTGACCGCAGTGCAATTAGTAATGCGATTGCAAAAGACACTGCATCTGAGGAAGTTGTTTCTAAATCGTAAAATGTTGTTATGCAAAAACCGAGCCTTTGAGGAGGCTCGGTTTTTTTTGTGTTACATACATGTTGACTTACTTACTAAAGTTAATGCCAAACATCCCGCCACCTGCTCCTATAACAAACGCGATTCCTAAGTGCAGCAGGTCTTTACCATTCATGCCTGCATCCAATGCCAAAAAACCGACCAGAAGAACGATTAGTCCATACAGAATGCCTGTAATACCGCCTTGATACCAGCCTTTGTTCGTGGATCTTTTACCGGCGACGAAGCCACCAGATAGCATGGCGAATGCGTGGACGATGTACGTATACAATGATAAGTCCTGTTCTTGCATCTGTGTCATCCACAAGAGTATTGAAAGAATCAATGCGCCAAACAGCATCCATGCAAAGGCATAAAATAAGCCGGATAAAATGGGATGGGCCAGACGAAACGAACACCAGCGGCGAATGAGCTCCATGGATAATTCCTCCTGTACCAAGGTTTGAACTATTATCATTCTATGGCCAAGCTTCCCGGGTTAGTACCAAGTCGTAAGCAGTCTTTCTCTTTATTTCAATAATTTAGCCTTTTGTTTTTTGTATGAGCCAAGTGAGGAACGGTCAGAATACGTGTACAATGAACGACTAATGTCTTGTCGCAAGTACAGGAGAGGAGGCGAACCTATTGAGTCACGATATTTTTGCTCATATTTTTCGGACGCTGCTCATGTATTTTATTGTATATCTGGTGATGCGCTTGATGGGTAAAAGGGAGATCGGAAAATTGTCTGTTTTCGATCTCGTCATATCCATTATGATTGCGGAAATTGCTGTATTCAGCCTGGAGGATATAAAACGTCCACTTTATGAAGGGTTGATTCCTTTAGGAGTGCTGTTAATTTTGCAAATCGGAATTTCCTATTTCAGTCTGAAAAGTCGGCGTCTGCGCTTACTATTTGATGGTAGGCCCAGTGTATTGTACTCAAATGGACAACTAAACAAGGACGAAATGGCGAAGCAACGTTACAACTTAGATGACTTGCTGTTACAACTTCGTGAACAAAATATAGAAAGTTTGGATGAGGTTGAATATGTCATTTTGGAAACAACAGGTAAACTTACGGTGATTGACAAGGATTTTTACGATGGCGCTAAACATGAAAAAATAAAGCAGGAACAAAACAAAAATGATTTGATAAGCAAAGAACAACAGGAAAATAAAGTCCACCCTTCTCCACAAATCGGTGGAAAGTTTAGATATGAGGGACTACCGATTCCATTAATTATGGACGGCAAGGTGCTGGATCGAAATTTGGAACGGATGGATATGAACCGTTTTTGGCTTAAAAATCAGATTCAAGCGAAGGGTCACAAAGATTTTAAGGATGTTTTCTTATGCTCGGTCAACCATAGAGGGGATGTGTATATTACACCACCGGCCTATGGAGAATCTTTGGATTAGCTTTTTTTATGCTTTAAACCATCTTCTCAATATTGGAATGCGTGTGAGGTTGTCCCAGTCGATCATTTTGATCAAGGTCATCAGGAAAAGGTAGAGAATAATTCCCAAGCCTGCGGCAAACATAAATTGGAGCCACATTTGATCGAAAATCGTTAAATGTCTGTAGGTATATAATACCGCTGCCGCCATAATGATCATGCCCATCCCGGTTTTCCAGAAGTCAAGTAAACGTACACGAAAGCGAAGCAGTCTGCTGACACTGAAGCCATGTAGGAGGGTAACGATAGCACTGTTAATACAGATGGCAATGACAGCTCCGTAGATACCGTACTGAGGCTGAGAAGCAAGCCATACAATCAGTACAATTTTGATAATGGCTCCGATAAAGGTGTTCAATAAGGCACTTCCAGGACGGTCTAACGCCTGAAGTGCTGCCTGAAGAGGGGCCTGAATGTACATAAAAAGTGCAAAGGGAGCCATGAGTTTAAGCATGCCCGCAATATCGCCATTATTGTAGAGCAGCAGACACAGCGGCTCTGCTAATACATACATAATTACGGCAAATGGGGCTCCTGCGACTAAAGCAAGTCGAAGCGATTGATGCAAACGTTTGTGAATGGCAGTAATATGCCCTTTCGCTGCTGCTTCGGATAACGAAGGCACGAGTGAAACAGCCAGCGAACTGGTAAGGGCCCCTGGTAGTAACAACACAGGAATAACCATGCCTTGCATGGCCCCATATTGTGCGGTTGCCACGCCAGTTGCAATGCCTGCTACGGCGAGGCTACGCATGCATAAGATAGATTCGAGCAAATAAGATAAGGAACCGACAAGCCTTCCAGCAGTAACGGGAACAGATATCGACATAAGACGTGACAAAACGGATGATTGGTCGGTATGAACCTTTGGGGGTAAAGGGGCCTTTGGTTGAAGAATGTGATCTTTTCGCTGGTTCCAGGCATATTGCCACAGCAGCACAACCATGCCAATGAATTCACCCGCCAAAGCACCAAGCATGGCACCTGCAGCAGCGTAGGCTACACCATGAGGAAGTAACAAGTAAGCAAACCAAATGACGCAAAAAATGCGCATGACGGTTTCCGCAATGGAGGAACTTGCGGAAGGAATCATATTTTGTTTTCCTTGAAAATAGCCCCTATAAGCTGAGGAAACAGCAACAATGACAATCATTGGGCTCATACTTACGAATGTATAATACACACGGCTGTCGGTCAGGAGATGGCTTGTGATCCAAGGTGCAAACACAAGACAGATTGCCATGGCGATCAGGCTGAGTGTAATGGTGAAGCGCAAGCTAGTGTGCAAAATACGCCGTGACATCTCGGGTTGCCCCGCTGTTTCAGCTTCAGCTACAAGCTTGGCTACCGCAAGAGGGATGCCCCCAGTAATAAGAGTCACTAGTACAATAAAAAAGGGATACCCCTGCTGGTACAAGCCGACTCCTTCGGGGCCTATGATACGCGGGAGTGCGATTCGGGGAATAAAACCCAGTAGCCGATTGATGATTCCCGCTGCCAATAAAATAATTGCTCCATGAATGAATGTCTGCTTTTTCAATCGCAACTCCCTCTTCCCCAAAGTGAAATTCTGCGTCTATGTGTTTCCTTAGAAGATATGCTGGACCTGTCCATGTTCATGACAAGCTTTTCAGTTTAGAAACAAGGTGATCCAGACTACAAGAGGGAGAGTGGTGAATTCTGCTATTGACGAGCGAAATGAATGCATATATTGTTGATTTACGGCTATTTTTCGACGAAAAGAAGGGTTTTCCAAGATCAGGACAGAAATGTTCTATAAAGCAGTCAATAACCCCGCTATTTGCTGATCTGCGGAACCGATAGTCGCTGGGAGGAGGAACGACCATCGTGGGTATGGAAGAGCTGGATGAGCAGGATTGGGATGACGCAATTGAGATACTCTGTCAAAGTAAGGCAGACGAGCTGATTCTCGTAGGCTATGAACATGTCACCAGTAAGGACGTGTGGAATTGCGTCAGCCATAAATATGAAAAGGAGGGTATTCCTCCGCTGCACAAGCTCGTTAACGATATACTTTCCCTTAAAGCGACGAGCTTTATGAACTATTTGACGATGTCCGCATTACGGGGCTCCACTTTCGAATAGAAGGGGGTCTTTTTTTGCGTTCAAATTGACTGCTTTTTGAGGGGTAGCTATAATAGGAATATTGAGAATGAAAGGGGAACATGGGACGGAATGAAGAGAATTCTAAGTTTCATCGTGGTCGTGCTCATAACTACTGGTGTTATGGTCGGGACAAGCCCGGGCCTACTAAAAAGTTTAAAACTAGGCCTCGATTTAAAGGGAGGCTTTGAAATTTTATATGAAGCCCAGCCTTTGGAAGCCGGGCAACGTGTAACCAGCCAGTCTCTGATACAAACAGCACAAAGTCTGGAGAGACGGATTAATGCGCTTGGTACGACTGAGCCGGAAGTAACAACGGAGGGCACTAATCGTATTCGCGTGCGGCTTGCTGGTGTCTCTAATGAGGCAGAAGTCCGCTCCATGCTGAAAAAGCCCGCAGAGTTAACCTTCCGTAGTGCAACGGCAGCAGATGCTAAAAAGCCGGGTCAATACAGCAAAATTGAGCTCCGTGGTAATGATTTTGTGGAGAATGGCGCTGTTGTAGGCTATGACCAACTGAATCAACCTGAGATTAGTATTAAAGTAAAAGACAAAGCCAAATTTGCAGAAATCACAAAGCGACTTATGAATAAAGAGTTGGCTATTTTCCTGGATGATGAATTGCTGTCTGCACCTACAGTCCGTAGTGAATTGACGGATGGCAGTGCTTCGATTACAGGTAGCTACACACGTGATGAAGCGAACAAGCTAGCAGATACGATCAACCTGGGTGCTCTTCCGCTTAAATTGACGGAAAAATATTCTCAGAGTGTAGGAGCTACACTGGGTCAACTGTCACTGGATCAGACGATCCGTGCTGGTTTGATCGGCTCGGTCATCATTCTGATCTTTATGATTGCAATGTTCCGTGTCCCGGGACTGATAGCTAGCTTCTGTCTCATCGTTCATACCTGGCTGGTGCTTGCGATCTTCTATTTGGGCGGCTTCGTGCTTACACTTCCAGGTATTGCTGCATTCGTGCTTGGGATCGGGATGGCAGTCGATGCCAATATCATAACGTATGAACGGATTAAAGAAGAAATCAAGTCAGGCAAAACGATTCGCTCCTCTGTCATTGCAGGCAGTAAGGCCTCGTTCCGTACTGTTATGGATGCCAATATTACGACAATTATAGCGGCAGCCGTCATGTTTGGCCTGGGTACAGGCTCCGTTCGAGGATTCGCTCTCGTGCTCATCGTTGATATTGTCGTCAGTATTTTGACGAATATCTTCTTCTCGCGCTTCTTGCTCAATCTGCTAGTTAAAGCGGATGCTGTGAAGAAGGCCAAGTATTTTGGTGTGAAGGAGAGTGATATCAGTGCGCTTTAATTGGGACTACAAATATGTCAAGATGAGCAAGTGGTTTTATACATTCTCGATTATTGTCACATTGCTTGGTATTTTGAGCTTGTCGATATTCGGTTTGAATTACGGAGTTGACTTTCGTTCCGGTTCCAATGTGGATGTCAATTTGACTAAAGTCGTAACACAGGAGCAAATCCAAAGTTTATTGGACGAGAAGGGAATCGGCAAAGAAGTCGATTACACACCAGGTAAAGAGCGCTTCGGCATTCGTTTTTCACAAGTGTTGACGGATCAGCAAGTGAATGATTTCAAAACCTCTTTTAACAAAGAGCTTGATCCAAAGGCATCATTTGAGGTCAATACGGTGGATACGGAAATGGCGCAAGAGCTGGAGCGAAATGCAATTTGGGCGGTTTTGCTAGCCTCTGTGGCCATTGCTATCTACATTTCGATCCGGTTTGAATGGCGTTTTGCGGTTGCTGCAATTGTTTCGTTGCTGCATGATGCGTTTCTTGTCATCAGTATTTTCTCGATTTTCCGACTTGAGGTCGATTTGACCTTTATTACGGCCATTCTGACGATTGTCGGTTTCTCCATTAACGATACCGTCGTTATTTTTGACCGTATTCGGGAAAACCTGCGATTTGCAAAGAAAAAGTCCAGAGCTGATTTGGAGCAAGTAGTCGATCACAGTATTGCACAGACAATGACGCGTTCACTCGCAACGGTGTTTACAGTGTTTATTGCCTCTGTCTGCCTATTCATTTTCGGCGGCGAATCCATTCGGATGTTCTCGCTTGCGATGGTGATCGGTTTGCTGTTCGGTGCTTACTCTTCCATCTTCATTGCCAGCCCGCTGTGGGTAGCTTTGAAGGGGAAACAAAAGACCCCGACAGCTGGTGGAGCAGCCAAAACTGCAAAGTCTTAAGTTACGCAAATACCAGTAGTATAAATTAAAGAGAAAGCCGCGTCTGCTTGGGCGCGGTTTTCTAAGGTTTTAAGATTTACCCTATGCTGGGACTAATAGTGAAACACCTGATTGTAAAAGGTTTAGTTTTAAGAATTCGGTTATATTGGATTGGAGCTTTATCGGGAAATGGTTAGTTCAGGATTGAGGGGGAAACGTTGTGAATAGCGAACGCAGCCGATCATTAGAAACTGCGGCGTTGAGCGGGATTGTAGGTAATCTCGCGCTGGCTGTTCTAAAGGGAACCGTCGGTTATGCGGCAAACAGCAAGGCGTTGATGGGGGATGCACTGCACACGGCTGCGGATAGTGCTTCCCGTTTGCAGGAGATGCTGTTTTCCAAGGGTGGTACAGATCACGGAATGCTGGCGCGATTGCGGAACGGTGAAAAAGTTCGGACGGTCATATCTGTGGTGCTGGCTATTTTAGTGCTGATGAGCGGACTTCAGCTAGGTATTTCTGCCGTTCGTTCATTAAGCAGTTCGGAACCGCAGGCTCCCGGTCTGTATGCTTTAATTACCGTGTTAATTGCCCTGGTGTTGAGAGAAGCGTTATTTCAGTTTCAATATCGCTATTCGATTAAACATGGCCATAAAGCGGAAGCAGATCGGTACGCTAACCATGAACGGTACTCGCTGTATGCATCGCTGATTGCATTGATCGGTATGATCGGTGCAATGACTGGCGAAGCAATGGAATGGCCTGCATTATTGTATCTTGATCCAACTGCAGCTTTGCTGGTAGCCTGTCTGGTGCTGCGTAAAGGATATCTGATGGTGATGAATACCGCTTATCAGGCACCTGCACAGCCCTTGCGGGAGGAAGACTCCCAGCGCTTTATGGAGACGATTCAACGAGTATATGGTATTGTAACGGTTGAACACTTACATGCTCAGGAAACGGGCCATTTCATAACAGTGGATGTAACGATAAGTGTTAACCCGCGGATTACGGTGCAGGAAGCGCAGGAAATTGCCGATCGAGCCAAAAATTTACTGTTAGCCCGTTTTCCACAGGTGACTCATGTACAAATGCAGTTCATTTCTTACCAAGCCGGGTATCCTTATAAATCCAATCATGAACTGCCTGATAATGATGCGTCGTCCTTGCTTCAATAAGGCAGGCCGACTATGAAAGAAAGGTGAATAGGATTGCTTCATTCGCAGTACAGATGGAAGACCCCGGAGGTTAACCTGGAAGCGGCTCAGCCGTTAACAGAAGAGCTGGGGATTTCACCATTGTTGTCCCGGCTTTTAGTGAACCGGGGCGTCACTACGGCCGGGGAAGCAAACCGCTTTTTGTACGGAAGTGTGGACGATGTACACGACCCATTTCTGCTTCTTGGCATGAAAGAGGCCGTGCCGAGAATTCGCCAGGCTCTGGAGCGCGGCGAGCATATATTAATCTATGGCGATTATGATGCGGACGGCGTATCCAGTACATCATTGATGATTCAGCTTATGCGTTTTCTGAAGGCATCTTATGATATTTATATCCCCCATCGTTCCAATGAGGGATATGGTCTGCACAATCATGCTCTGGACTGGGCACATCAGCAGGGAGTTACGCTGGTCATTACAGTGGATACGGGAATTAGTGCAGTAGAGCAAATTGCTTATGCGACTTCCTTAGGGATCGATGTGATTGTGACTGACCATCATGAACCGCCTGCTGTGCTTCCCGAGGCTTATACTTTGATCAATCCGAAGCTACCGGATTGTCCCTACCCATTTAAAGGTCTTGCAGGCGTTGGTGTTGCCCTGAAGCTAGCTCAGGCGCTGTTGAGTGAAGTACCCGAGGAATGGTTCGAAATCGCTGCTATTGGTACGGTAGCTGATTTGATGCCACTACATGGTGAGAATCGGACGATAGTACGTAGAGGGATTCAATCCATGAGAAACTCCGCATTTCCAGGGATTCGAGCGTTGCTTCATGTAGCGGGCGTGGAGATATCCACAGTGACTTCGGTCAACATCGCATTTGCATTGGCTCCGCGGATTAATGCGAGCGGGCGTCTAGATCATGCGGGTCGAGCGGTTTCTCTGCTGACGACAGAAAAAGAGGAGGAAGCAGATCAACTTGCGCATGCACTGGATCTGCTCAATCGTGAGCGTCAACAAGTGGTCGAACGCATTGTGGAGCAAGCCGAGCAGCAATTAGCATCCAAACTAAATGGAGACAAGCTTCCATCTGTTATTGTTCTGGCTGGTGAGGGCTGGAATGTTGGTGTCGTCGGAATTGTGGCATCCAAGCTATTGGATCGTTATTATCGTCCGACCATTATTCTGGGCATAGATACGGAGACAGGCATGTGCAAAGGCTCTGCTCGTTCTATTCCTGCATTGGATATTTATAGTGCTCTTACAGATTGTCATGAGCTTATGGAGCATTTTGGTGGACATCCTTCGGCAGCGGGGATGACGCTGTCCCGTGACCATCTGGAATTATTCGAAGAGCGGCTAAACCGCTATGCAGGTTCCATTCTGACACCGGAAGATTTTATCCCTATAGCTGAGGCCGATATGGTCTGCCGTCTGGATGAGATATCTTTACAAGTGGTTGAAGAACTGGAATTGCTCCAGCCTTTTGGGATGGGAAATCCTTCTCCACGATTCGTATTACAGGGACTTCAATTACGTGAAGCTCGGAAAATGGGACGTGAGAAAAACCATGTGAAGCTATTGCTGGAGCAGAACGGTTTATCGCTGGATGCGATTGCCTTCCGACGTGGCGATTTGGCTGATTTTTTGCAGCAGCAAACGGACATAGATCTGTTGGGCGAATTATCAATTAACGAGTGGAACGGTAAACGTTCACTCCAACTGATGATGCAGGATATTCGTGTACAGGCTCCGCAAATATTTGATTATCGTGGAGTATCGGACCCTCTTGCCGAACTGGAGCGAGGGCTGAGGATCTTCCATCCAAGCTTAGAGGAAAGAAAGAATAATGTTGCGGTGTTGATCCATCCGTCATCCATGCTTCGGCCATCGAGCTCCGTGAGCGCTGAATCCTTATGGCTATACGATAAAGATGGCAGCGTTACTCCCAGTGAGGGTCAAAAAGATACACAGCACTTTGTGAAGTCGCTATTCGTACTGGAGCCGCCAGATACACCCGAGCAGTTTCATGCCTTATGGTCTACCTTTGAGAATGTGGAGAATGTATTTCTTCTTCATTCGATCAGTGAGCGTGGCGGCCGGCTCGTAAGCCCCGATAGGGAGCTGTTTAAGCGTATTTACATTGTGCTTTCCCGAATGGGAACACAGCTAATTGACGAAAAGGCAATGCTACCTGCTCTTAGCCGGCAGTGCTCCTGTTCAGTACGCATGTTATCCAAAGTACTGGATATCTTCGAGGATCTTGAGTTTTTGACGCGTACAGATGGTCAATTTCGGTTTGTATCCAATCCGCCCAAGCGGGATTTAACTGCTTCTCCGCGCTATCAGGAATTGTATAATATGGCTGAGATGGAGCGGTACTTATTGGATGCAGACACCACCCAGATGACGAGTTGGATCATGTCGCTTATGAAGGGTGCGTCTTGAGATACTACCTTGCAGTTTTGTAAAATGTATATACTAATTAGAAGTTTACAGTAGGAGGAACTAAGTTGGACTACAAAGAATATATTCGGGTGATTTCCGATTTTCCACAACCAGGGATTAGTTTTAAGGACATTACGACCCTAATGAAAAATGGTGAACTGTATCGTAAGGCAATCAACGATATGAAGGAACTGGTATCTGATTTAAAAATTGATTTGATTGCAGGTCCGGAAGCACGTGGATTCGTTGTCGGTGCACCTCTGGCTTATGCGCTTGGTGTTGGTTTTATTCCCATCCGTAAGAGTGGTAAGTTGCCTGGAGAAACCATTGAGGAAGCATACGGTTTGGAATATGGTAAGGATACTCTGGCTATGCATAAGGATGCGATTGAGCCGGGGCAAAATGTTCTGATTGCTGATGATCTGCTTGCTACAGGTGGAACCATCGCTACATCCGTTAACTTGGTACGCCAACTTGGTGGCAATGTGGCAGGGGCTGCTTTTCTTATCGAGCTGTCCGATCTCAACGGACGGGCAAAGCTGCCTGACGTAGACGTATTCACCTTAATTAAGTATTAAGTATTTCGAAACCGGGGTTTCCCGGGAAATATTTATGTATGATGATTTGCCTAAATAGTCCGATGGAACATCTCTTTTCTCTAAAGAGTTGCTCCATCGGACTATTTTGATTAGCAGTAATTATATTGAATTTCCTTATTGTCACGAATTACCACGGTTTTTATTGGAAAAAAGTTATAAAAAAATAAAATAAATGTCGATAAAGATTAAAAAAGAAATAGAGGTGGATATATATTGGGTATATTTCAATTTAAGAGTTTACAAGCACGAACATTTTCTACCTTGGTTCCGCTAGTACTTATAACACTGATTTTAATCAGTTTTTTGTCTTATTTTTTTGCCAAACAGAAGCTGGATACGGAAATAAGCCAAAATGCTGCTCATTCCTTGTCGAGGGTTAAAGCAGATATTGCAGCTAACGTAGATCGTCATGCTTTACTTGTTTCGATGCTGACTAAGAGTGCGGAACAAGTGGGAACAGAAATGAACATTGAAGATTATGGACGACTCTTTGAACAAGAGCTGACATTAAATGATATGACTTACGGGTTAGGGATTTATTTTGCTAAAGATGCGTATGATCCAGGAGTGACATACCGTTCAATATATGTGCATAGAGATGGCGAGCTAGTCAAGCAATCGACTGAATATGACGATCCACAATATGACTATTTAACGCAGCCTTGGTATACAGAAGCCGTGGAACGTGGTAAAGATATAAATTTCACAGAGCCATTTTACGATAGCAAGCTGAAAATCAATATGATTACTGCGGGGAAAGCATTTTATAACAGAGAGGGAAAACTGTTAGGTGTCATTACAGGCGACCTAAACATGACGAATATCCAAACGTATATTGAAAAAATGAAGTTTGGTACTCAAGGTAGTGCGATCTTGATGGATAAGAACGGAGCTATTCTGTCATCCGGTCTCCCGTCCTTAAAATCAGGCGAGTCGTTAACAAATACGATAAATGCGGAAGCAGCACAAGCTATTCAAAAAGGTACATCTGGACAAGTCTCCGTAGCTATTGATCAAGAGAATTATCGGGTAATGTATGAAACGCTACCACAAACCGGATGGAAAATCGGCGTATTACTGCCAGAATCAGATTTGAATCGCTCTGCGAATGAAATGCTTAAACTGTTACTAATTGTTAGTGTTATAGGCATTTTGCTAATTATGGGAGCGTTATTGATTAATAATTCAGGTATGATCAAAGAGATTAAAAAAATTAGACAGATGACCAACCGTATGGCTCTTGGGGATTATACCGTTGAACTACCCCATCATCGTAAAGATGAGTTTGGCCAAATGGCTGATGGGATCAATAAGGTGATTGTTGCAACCAGAGGAATGGCATTGCGCTTGAGCGAAGAGTCAGATGTGATCTCAGGCGTATCTTCAAAAATATCCCAAGAGATTTCTGGAGCTACTAAAGATGCGCAGCATAATGCAGGAGAACTGGCACAGGTGAAGGAAGGAGCCGAGCTTCAGTTGACCGCAGCAGCGGAAAGTGCGACTGCGATGGAAGAAATGGCTGTTGGCATACAGCGTATTGCTGAATCTATACAGCATGTATCCGAGGCTACCACTGAGATTGAACATAAAGCACAACAAGGGAATGAACGGTTGAACGTGGTCAGCCAAGGAATGCATAAAGCGAAAATGTCTATGGATGAGGCAGGCAGAGTAGTAAGCTCGTTAAATGAGCGGTCCGCCCAAATTGGCAGTATTATTGGAATGATTCAGGAAATTAGTGGGCAGACCAAGTTGTTGTCGTTGAATGCTTCCATTGAAGCCGCACGTGCTGGGGAGCATGGCCGAGGGTTCGCTGTGGTGGCTTCTGAAATCGGCAAGCTGGCTGTTAACGTAAGCGAGTCTGCTGAGCAAATTACGAGTCGAATCCGAACCATGCAGGAAGAAACCAAATTAGCTTTGGAAGGAATGCAACAGGGGACTCTGGAAATGGATGAAGGAGTATCTATTTTACGTGAGGTGGAAGAACGTTTTATAGCGATGAATCAGGATATTCAGCAGGTGGCAATAGAGGTGCAGGAGGTTTCATCTGCCTCTGAAGAAATGTCGGCAGGCTCAGAAGAAGTTGCAGCTTCTATTGGTTATCTTGCAGACATTGCAAAAGCTTCAGCTGTACGTGCAGGGCAAGCCTCGGAACGCTCTGAACGGCAGTTAAAGGATCTGGAAGGTCTGGACAGCTCCGCCAAGTCGCTTACAGGTGTCTCTGATACGCTTAATCAGGTCGTATCCCGTTTTCGTGTGTGATATCTTCTTTTAAAATAAAAGCCGTGCATAAAAAGACGCCGTTCCATGTAAGAGGATACTTACACGCTTGTCTAGAAGTCTGAGCGTGTTGATCCATAACTAACATGGAGCGGCGTTTTAAAATTGAAAAACAGATATCAATCTGGTGTTTTTTCAGTTAAAGGTTCCTGCGTTTTATCGTTCGACCAGCCGAGCACATCAACCAGCTTGAAGAACAAACTCAGGATAATACCGATGATTGTCGCCAATGCCATACCTTTCAAGGTGACAGCACCCCAAGTGAGCGTAGTACCACTGATTCCCACAACAAGCACGATAGTAGCGAGCAGCATGTTGGTTGGCTTGGCGAAATCAACTTTTTGCTCAACGAAGATTCTAAGACCAGAGGCAGCGATCACACCGAATAATAGTAAGGATACGCCACCCATAACTGGAGATGGAATATTAGAAACAATCGCTGAGAACGTACCCGAGAAAGACAACAGGATGGCAATAACAGCCGCTCCGCCAATAACCCATACAGAGTACACTTTAGTTAATGCCATAACACCGATATTTTCACCATAAGTCGTATTAGGTGTAGAACCTACAAAACCGGAAATGACAGTAGAAATCCCGTTACCCAGCAGAGAGCGATGGAGACCAGGATCTTTGGACAGCTCACGTCCGACGATGTTGCTAGTCACGAGCAAGTGACCAATGTGCTCTACAATGACGACCAGAGCAACTGGAAGAATCGTTAGCATAGCCGAGGCATTAAAGGTTGGAGTGGTAATTGCGGGATGGGCAAACAAAGGAGCGTCCGCAATAGCCTGTGTATTGACCATGCCCATGAAATAAGCAAGCACATAGCCCACCACGATACCGATTAGAATATGAATGATTTTGGCAAACCCGCGAAACAACACCGCACCCAGAACAGTAACACCGAGCGTAACGAGGGAAAGGGTGATCGTTTTGGGATCTGGCGTCCAGGCTTTAGTAGGATCGGCATTAATAATGCCTGCCATGCCTGCAGCAACCGGAACTAGTTCCAGACCAATTAAGGCTACGATTGATCCCATGACAGCCGGTGGAAAAACGATATCCAGCCAACGTGTCCCGGCATACTTGATTACCAGTGCGACGAGACAGAAAATAATACCTGTAGCGATGAAAGCACCCAGGGCCATTGCATAGCCACTGCTGCCAGGATTACTTTTAAGCACAAGACTGACGGGAGCGATAAAAGCGAAGCTGGAGCCGAGATAGGCAGGAATTTTGCCACGGCAGATCCATATGTACAACAATGTTCCGATACCGTTCATGAGCAAAATCATGCCGGGATCGACGCCGAAAATATTGGGCACCAGCACGGTGCTGCCAAACATGGCAAACAAATGCTGTACGCTGAGCAGGATCCCAGGTCCTGCTGGAAGCTTTTCATTAACTTGAATTTCGCGTTGCAACGCAGTTCACTCCTTAGTTCTTTCAATTATTCTTATATACATTAATTACTT
Source organism: Paenibacillus polymyxa M1 (assembly GCF_000237325.1). Classification (NCBI taxonomy): domain Bacteria; kingdom Bacillati; phylum Bacillota; class Bacilli; order Caryophanales; family Paenibacillaceae; genus Paenibacillus; species Paenibacillus polymyxa. The sequence continues at coordinate 4,450,769 of NC_017542.1, read as the reverse complement.
TTCGTAATTTTTTCAATATAATTCGTTTCATTTCGACAACAATTCTGATTTTACTTATCCATGTGTGACAAAATAATGCGACAGTGCCAAACCTGTAATAGTTGACGTGTGGCGTGCTAAGCGTCATAATTGTAGGAAATCACTTTTAAAAGGGAACCTTTGCGCGACATTGATCGGCGGGTTCCATTTTGCATAGAAAGGACACGGAATAGAGCAGAATGGGGATAGAGCAATTACTTAAAAAGGCCGGGGCCTATACCAGAGAAGCAGATCTTATCCGCATCAGGGACGCCTATGATTTTGCCGAGCAGGCCCATTCCGGCCAGACTCGTAAGTCCGGTGAACCTTATATTCTGCATCCGCTTGCGGTTGCTGATATCGTCGTTAATATGCAGATGGATACCATCTCCATTATCGCCGCTCTTTTACATGACGTTGTGGAGGATACGACGGTGTCTTTGGCGCAGATTCGCGAGCATTTTGGCGATACATGTGCGATGCTTGTTGATGGTCTGACGAAGCTGGAGCGTATCCAGTTCCGTTCCAAGGAAGAACAGCAGAACGAAAATTATCGAAAAATGTTTATTGCCATGGCGCAGGACATTCGTGTCATCGTCATTAAGCTGGCAGATCGTCTGCACAACATGCGTACTCTGAAATATCAATCGGAAGAAAGCCAGCGTCGAATCGCTTATGAAACGTTGGAAATTTTCTGTCCGGTTGCAAACCGATTGGGTATTTCAGCGATTAAATGGGAAATGGAAGACATTGCTTTGCGCTATCTGAATCCTCAGCAGTATTACCGCATCGCTAATTTGATGCATAAGAAGCGGGCAGAGCGCGAGCAATTTATTGATAATGTCATACAGCGTATCAGAGAGAAGCTTGAAGAGATGGGTATTCAGGCTGATTTGTCTGGACGTCCTAAACATATTTACAGTGTGTTTAAAAAGATGACGACGAAAAACAAGCAATTCAATGAAATATACGATTTGCTAGCAATTCGAATTATTGTGGATAACATTAAAGATTGTTATGCCACACTGGGGATTATCCATACGTTGTGGAAACCGATGCCAGGGCGGTTTAAGGATTATATCGCCATGCCTAAGGCTAATATGTATCAGTCCCTCCATACGACCGTAGTAGGTCCTAATGGAGAGCCTACAGAAGTACAAATTCGCACAGTGGATATGCATCGCACTGCTGAATTCGGGATTGCCGCCCACTGGGCCTATAAAGAAAACAACGGGGCAAATAACACAAACTTTGAGGACAAAATCACCTTTTTCCGAGAAATTCTGGAGTTGCAAAACGAGGCGAAGGATGCTTCGGAATTTGTGGAATCACTCAAAATGGACTTTTTCTCAGACCTTGTGTTTGTCTTTACACCTAAGGGAGAAGTCATTGAGTTGCCGGCTGGATCGGTTCCGCTGGACTTTGCTTTCCGTATCCATACCGAAGTTGGAAATCGAACGATTGGCTCTAAGGTTAATGGAAGAATTGTTCCTTTGGATTATCGTCTAAAAACTGGCGATATCGTGGAAATTATGACGTCCAAGCACTCTTATGGACCTAGTCAGGACTGGCTTAAAATTGCTCAGTCCTCTCACGCGCGCAGTAAAATCAAGCAATGGTTCAAGAAAGAAAAGCGTGAGGAAAATGTAGAAAAAGGCCGCGAAAGCCTGGAACGTGAGCTAAGAAAGCGTGATATTGAGCCATCCGTGTGGATGAGCGAGGACAAACTTCAGGATGTGGCACAAAAGTTCTCTTTTAATGATTCTGAAGATATGCTGTCTGCGATTGGCTTTGGCGGTATAACCGCAGCGCAGGTTTGTACACGTCTGACAGAGAAGCTGCGCAAGGAACAAGAAGAGGCACGGCTAATTGAACTGACGACCGAGGTCAAGGAGTACAAACCGCAGGGCGAACGGAAAAAAACACCGACCAACGGTGTCAGCGTCAGAGGCGTCGACAATTTGCTCGTTCGCTTTGCACGATGTTGTAATCCCGTACCGGGTGATGACATCATCGGCTACGTAACACGCGGGCGCGGTGTATCTGTGCACCGTACCGATTGCCCGAATATTCCTTCGGGTGTGGGCGAAGATCAGGCGCGCGTGATTGAAGTTGAGTGGGAAGAAGCAGCTGAGGTCAATTATAGCGTCGATATTGAGATTACAGGACATGACCGCAATGGTTTGCTGAACGAGGTGCTCCAGGCCATTTCTGAGAACAAAACTAGCTTCTCGGCCGTGACAGGACGTACAGATAAAAATAAAATGGCAATGATTCACATTACAATTCTTATTCGTAACACGGATCATTTGCATTCTGTTGTCGAACGGATCAAACGGGTGAAGGATGTATACACCGTGCATCGGATTATGCAATAAATTTGTTAGGTGTACACACAGGTTTGTATAGCCTTTGTAATACATCTTGGGCACAAGGCTCATAGATGGCTGTAAAAGCCGTGATACGGCTGTGAGCAACTTTTAAGGGGAAAAGTAAAGGAGTAGCGGATAGGCGATGAAGATCATTATTCAGCGCTGTAAAGACGCTCAGGTAACGGTGAATCAAAAGGTGGTCGGCAAAATCGGAACTGGATTAATGCTGCTGGTTGGTATTGGTCAGGGAGATACGGCAGCCGATGCCGTTTATTTGGCGGATAAAACAGCGGGATTGCGTATATTTGAAGATGCTGAAGGCAAAATGAACGACAGTGTTCTGGATGTCGGCGGGGCCATTCTGTCTGTCTCCCAATTTACGCTGTATGGTGACTGCCGTAAAGGAAGAAGGCCCAACTTTATGGGAGCGGCCAAACCTGAGGAAGCGGAGAAACTGTATGATTTCTTCAACAGTCAGCTTCGAGCCAAGGGCCTGGAGGTCGAGACCGGAATTTTTGGAGCTATGATGGATGTTTCCTTGACCAACTGGGGTCCAGTGACGTTGATTTTGGATAGCGAGCGTTCTTAGGTATCCATTCTTGGTATGATCTGAGAACTTGAGCAGAAGAGAATAAAATAGCCGTTTAGAGGGACTCTAATGTCATCCCGGTTGGTGAGTAGCCATCTGGAAAGCCTTAAGGGTGACAGGAGAGACGAAACTATGCGTCAGACCCCAAAAATGGACGGATATCGAAGCGCGGTGTTGCTTTATCCTGGGAGTATGCGAGAGGCAATCAGCCTTACCCGTAATGCAGATGCGTTATTACAGCATGTTGCTACAGCTATGGACAAGCCAGGACGCGGTGCCCTGCCACGAAGGTAACAATGGGAATTCATTGGTAAATGCAGCATTAACGACGTGTTGCCTAAAGCGGTTATAAAGAGATCTAAAATAATTATGTAGCAGTAAATCAGGGAGGAGCCAATGGCTCCTTTTTCTTTTTCACTGCTGAAAATTGTTATAAACACAGATCGAACGGGTAATAACAAAGCGTGATAGACAAACAACCCTAACTTTAAACTCGCTCTGAGGATAACCGGAAAGGAGATCTGAACGATAATGAGTAAAATTGCATTTTTGTTGGCTGACCAATTTGAGGATTCTGAAATGAAGGTCCCCTATGATGAACTGAAAAAGGCTGGACATGAGGCAGATATTATTGGACTGAAGCAAGGTGAAAAAGTGAACGGTAAGCAAGGAAAAGCAAGCTACACTATTGAAAAAGCCATTGCAGATGTGAAATCAAGTGACTATGATGCAGTTGTTATTCCTGGTGGATCATCTCCGGAAAATCTGCGTTTGGATGCAAATGTTCTGAAGTTTGTAACTGAAATGAATGAGTCCAAAAAAACGATTGGCGCTATCTGCCACGGGCCGCAGATTTTGGCTAGTGCCGATTTGCTACAAGGTCGGACGATTACAGCTTATCCTCCATTGAAAGATGACTTGATTAACGCAGGTGCTCATTTCGAGGATCGAGAGGCGGTCGTGGACGGTAACTTTATTACGTCTCGGACCCCTAAGGATGAGCCAGCCTTTGTGCGTGAGTTGTTAAAGGCATTGTAATTTAACCGTGAATGCTTCCGTAAATTTATGCCAGTACAATTCCTATACGAGGAGGATTTGATATGGCTAAACAGATTCAGGCTTATTTTCGCACGGAAGATGAAGCTGAGGGCGCCAGAGCTTCGCTTCAGGCTTATAGAACTGAACATTTGGAAGTAGGTGCTCTGGATGAGGCGCTCGGTCGCGAGACGAGGGTTTTAATTCCGTTGGTCCCCTATAACAATACTGGCTCTGTGAGCACAGGAGGCTCTGCTGGTGCGGTAATTCCAGCCGCAGGGGCTTATGGCGAAAATATTCTACCAGATGCAAAGAATGACGAGGTTAACTATGGCGCAGCCCAAAGGGATCTGAATGAGGATCGGAGCGGAACAACGAATCATGACGGAGGTTTGCTCCGTGCGACAGATGTGTATATTAACGGTGATCATGATGAATTACGGTATGTATTGTCCGCCAAGGTAAATGATGCCGATTATGATGAGCTCATTTATAAGCTCCGTTCCAATCGTGCATATGTGGCGCAGCTGGATTAAAAAGGGAGCGAGTGTCACAAGATTGTCGATACACGAGGAAATTAGTCACACTAGAGTGGCTGTAATACAATTGTAATATTCGAAACATCATTCCTTAATATTCGTTGTTTATAATAACAGCATGACCCCCTTTTGATATATCTTTTAGACCTGCGGACCGTTTCCGCAGGTTATTTTCTTTTTATAAGACTTAATATTTGTCTGATTCTAGAGGGAATGTCTTGACTTTGTCGAAGCAGTTCATTAAAATCATAAAATAATGAAAAATGATTTGATGACGGGACCAAGTACTCCGAACCCACAAGCGCAGAGAGGAATTTCCAGGCTGTAAAAATTCCCTTGATGAGCGGACGAATGACCTCCCCGAGAACAGGCGGCGAACAATGAGGAATCTTTGCTGAGTAATGCATGCATATGCCAACACAGCAGACCATCCTGCATAATAGCCGTACTGCGCGTTACGGGCGTTATTCGTATGAGCGGAGTCAGTGCAATGCTGACGGACACTGAGTCATTTTTATGCTAGTGGTCTGGGTAAACTCCGGAATGTGGGTGGTACCACGGGTGATTTGTAAACGACAATCCCTCGTCCCTGTTAATAATAACAGGGACGAGGGATTTTTTGTTTTATATTGAAAGTGGAGTAAGTAGAGAGCGCACAAATAAGAAATACAATGACGGGGGGATACGTAAATGGCCTTTCAAAAACCGACGGGAACACAGGATTTGCTGCCAGGCAGTGTAGAAAAATGGCAAGTGGTCGAGGAAAAAGCCCGCGAAATTAGCCGCCGCTTTAATTATCGTGAGATCCGTACACCGATGTTTGAACAAACGAATTTGTTCGTTCGGGGTGTGGGTGAAACGACCGATGTGGTGGAAAAGGAAATGTACACTTTTGAGGATAAAGGAAAGCGCAGCATGACTTTGCGTCCAGAAGGAACAGCAGGGGTTGTCCGCTCTTATGTGGAGAACAAACTGTATGGTGAACCGGATGTGACCAAACTGTATTACATTGGCCCAATGTTCCGGTATGAGCGTCCACAGGCTGGGCGTCAGCGCCAGTTTCATCAATTTGGCATTGAAGCATTCGGGGCGATGGACCCGGCGCTGGATGCAGAAGTTATTGCTTTCGGGTATCAATTCTGCCGAGAGCTGGGCTTAAAAGGAGTACAGGTAGAAATTAACTCGGTTGGTAATGCTGCCAGCCGTGCAGCTTATCGACAGCATTTGGTGGACTTCCTGATGCCGATTAAGGATACGTTGACCAAGGAGAGCCAAGCGCGTATCGAGCGTAATCCATTGCGAGTGCTGGATAGTAAAGACGATCAAGACAAATTTGGCGGGGCACCTTCGATTTTGGATAGTTTGGATGAGGAATCCAGCACTCACTTTGAGAAAGTGAAGCAAAATTTGGATGCGATGGGCGTGGAATATACAGTGAACCCGCGTTTGGTACGGGGGCTGGATTATTATACGCTGACAGCATTCGAGTTCAAAGCCGAAGGAATTGGTGCTATTGACACGATTGGCGGAGGAGGCCGATACAACGGATTGGTTGGAGATCTGGGCGGACCGGATCAGCCGGGCATTGGTTTTGGTATTGGGCTTGAGCGAATTCAGCTGATTTTGGAGCATCAGGGTGTCAAATTGAACGAAGCCAAGCCATTGGATATCTATATGGTGGCGTTGGGTGAGGCGGCAGAAACGGAAGTGACCAAACAACTGTTCAAGTTGCGTCAAGCTGGATTTTCCGCAGAGCGAGATTATCTGGGGCGTAAAATGAAGGCGCAGATGAAATCAGCAGATCGTTTTAAAGCAAGATATACAGCGATTTTGGGTGACGATGAGCTGGTTAAAGGTGAAATTGCACTGAAAAACATGGAAACCGGCGAGCAGCGTACCGTTAAGTTGGATCAGTTGGTGGAAGAATTAGGATAAATAACATGAGTAACATCAGTCAGGGGGAGTTTCCCTCTGGCTGTCCATATAGCATTAACTACTAAACCTAACAGGAGTGTGTATTATGAAAAGGAGTCATCAATGCGGCGCATTGACTCATGCGCATATCGGAGAAACAGTTACATTGAACGGTTGGGTACAGACCCGTCGTGACTTAGGGGGCGTACTTTTTATAGACCTGCGTGACCGTAGCGGAATTGTACAAATCGTGTTTAATCCGGCCTATTCCGGTGACGCACTGCAAATTGCGGACCGTGTTCGCAGTGAATATGTGCTAGAGGTTACTGGTACCGTTGTTAAACGTGATGCAGAAACGATCAATTCGAACTTGCCTACAGGTGAAATTGAAGTGCGTGTCACAGAAATCGAAGTATTGAATGCATCCAAAACACCTCCGTTCTTCATTGAAGATGGCGTAGAAGTTGACGAGTCGCTGCGTTTGAAATACCGTTATCTGGACCTGCGTCGTCCGGAAATGCATCAGACTTTGAAACTGCGTTCCAAAGCAGCAAAAGTATTCCGCGACTTCCTGGACGGTGAAGATTTCATTGAAGTGGAAACACCGATTTTGACGAAAAGCTCCCCAGAGGGCGCACGTGACTATCTGGTGCCTAGCCGAGTGCATGAAGGCGAATTTTTTGCCTTGCCGCAATCGCCACAATTGTACAAGCAATTGCTGATGGTGGGCGGCCTGGAGCGCTACTACCAAGTTGCACGTTGTTTCCGTGATGAAGATTTGCGTGCTGACCGCCAGCCTGAATTTACGCAGATCGACATTGAGACTTCCTTCATGCAACAGGATGACTTGCTGCCTATGATGGAGCGTCTGATGGTGAAATTGTTCAAAGAAACAGTTGGGGTAGAACTGGAAACACCGTTCCAACGAATTACACATGCAGAGGCAATGGACAAGTATGGTTCTGACAAGCCTGACCTGCGTTTTGGTCTTGAGCTGGTAAATGTTAATGATATCGTGGCAACCAGTGGAGTGAAAGTATTTGCTTCCGTCATTGAAAAGGGTGGCGAAGTTAAAGTCCTTAATGCCAAAGGATGTGGCACGTGGAGCCGTAAGGACATTGATGACCTGGGTCCTTTCGCAGCGCGTTATGGAGCCAAGGGCTTGGCTTGGATCCAAGTGAAAGAAGGCGAATTCAAGGGGCCTATCGTTAAATTCTTCACACCAGAAGAAATCGAAGCCTTGAAAGAACGTACGGGAGCCGAAGAAGGCGATCTGTTGCTGTTCTCTGCGGATAATAAAAAAGTAGTTGCTGATGTTTTGGGCGCGCTTCGTCTGAAAATTGGCCGTCATTTGGGGCTCATCGACGATAAGAAATTCAAATTTGCCTGGGTCGTAGACTTCCCGCTTCTGGGCTATGATGAAGAACAAAAACGTTATGTAGCGGAGCACCATCCGTTCACTCGTCCGAAGGAAGAAGACCTGGCCCTCTTGGACACAGATCCAGGTCAAGTTCGTGCTCAGGCTTACGACATCGTGCTGAACGGCTACGAAGTGGGTGGTGGCTCGATGCGTATTTTCAAACGTGAAATTCAGGAGAAAATGTTCAAAGCACTCAACCTGCCGCCTGAAGAAGTGAAGGATAAATTCGGTTACTTGCTGGATGCATTCGAATATGGTACGCCTCCACATGGTGGTATTGCCTTCGGTTTTGACCGTCTTGTCATGCTGCTTGCAGGTCGTACAAATCTGCGTGAAACCATTGCATTCCCGAAAACAGCCAGCGCGACAGACCTGCTTATGGATGCACCAGCCGAAGTGGATCAAGCTCAATTGGATCAGCTTCATATTCGTCTTGCTCCGAAGCCTGTTGCGCCTAAAGCTTAAGACAAACGTTGGATTTTGCAAATTGCCATCTGTTGGTATGTAAATAGATTATAGAATGCCGTGAACCCGTTACCCTTTTATGGATAATGGGTTCGTGGTTTGTATGCTGGAGTTCCAGCATAGAGTTTAAACCAGTGAGGGAGGATTACCATATGCTGCATCAATTTTCACGCACGGAACTGGCCATCGGGACGGAAGGTCTGGAGGTTATGAAAAATAGCACGGTAGCTGTATTGGGTATCGGCGGTGTCGGTTCGATTGCAGTGGAAGCGCTGGCCCGAACGGGTGTTGGACGCATTATTTTGATTGATAAGGATGTCGTAGATATTACCAATATTAATCGCCAAATTCATGCGCTGACGACAACAGTAGGTCAAAAAAAGGCTGATCTGATGGTAGAGCGTGTGAAGCTGATTAATCCTGAATGTGAAGCAATTGCACTGAACATGTTCTATACAGAAGAAACATATGAGGAGCTATTTAAGTACGATCTAGATTATGTGCTGGATGCTTCAGATACGATTATTTACAAAGTTCATTTGATTAAAGAATGCTTGAAGCGTGGAATTCCGATGATCTCCAGTATGGGCGCTGCGAATAAAATGGATCCAAGTCGTTTTCAAGTAGCTGATATTTCCAAGACAAGAATGGACCCGATTGCCCGTGTCATCCGCACCAAGCTGCGCAAGGAAGGCATTACCAAAGGCGTCAAGGTTGTATTCTCTGATGAGGAGCCAATGAAGCCGCGCGAAGAAATTACCAAAAAAATTGTACCTGCCAACGCACCTGAAATCCGGAAGGCGAAACAGCCGCCTGCAAGCAATGCTTTTGTACCTCCGGTAGCAGGCTTGATCATGGTAAGTGTGGCTGTGAAGGATTTGTTAGAGCGCGCTGGTGTGTAAGCTGAAAAAGTAGCATGACAGTACATTTATAGATTACAGTAGTATGTATTCACTTTTAAGACCTGTAGTTCTGTGCACCACTTCTTGGTGTCACAGTAGGCTACAGCTCTTTTTGTTTTGAAAAAACGCAGCTTACTGCAAACAGATTGAACAACTTGCTGGAGGGTTTTGGTATGAAGGATGGGCTATGGTCCAGAAGTCTCGGTTTCAAGCCCGAGCATCATTGGAAAAAGGAATTAGCCGCGGGTGCCATTTCTTATTTTTCCGTTGTATACATTATTATGGTTAATGCAACTATCTTGGCAGATGCGGGCATTCCTCTTCAAGGGGCAATGCTCGGGACGCTGCTGACATCGATGATCGGCTGTCTACTGATGGCTTTTGGCGGAAAGTCTCCCATGGTCGTTGTACCAGGGATGGGGATTAACGCCTTTTTCACTTACACGCTCGTACATTCCATGAAGCTGAGCTGGCAGGAAGCGTTGATGGTAGTTGCCGTCACAGGGGTGATATTCGCCATTGTGGCATTTACATCATTGTACAAGCTGATAAGCCAGGCGATTCCCCACAATTTGCAACATGGAATTACGGTGGGCATTGGTTTGTTTTTAACCTTTATCGGCTTGCAAAAAAGCGGGATCGTGATTGCACATCAAACGACTTTTGTGGCTATTGGTCATTTTAATGATCCTAAGGTGATTACAGCCTGTGTAACGTTACTGCTCGCTATTGTATTATTTGTGCGTAACGTTCAGGGAGGTTTGCTGATCAGCATTTTAGCAGGAACTGGGCTTGCATACGTACTGGGGGCTGTAGAGCCGGCAAGCACGGTGCGAACCTCTGAAACAGTACGACAGTACGGGCAATTGTTTGGAGAACTTTCTTTTTCAGGCATCGTCTCGGTAGCCTTCTGGATCGCTGTTTTTTTGCTGTTACTGATTGTGCTGTTCGAGAATGTTGGAATGATTACTGCACAGACCAACATGATTGGAAGACCGGATTCTTTTAAGAATAGCTTGCGTGTGTTAGCTGTGACCAATATTTTTGCTGGTATTCTGGGCAGCAGTCCCGCGGTAGCCGCTGCGGAGTCTACAGCTGGTATTGCCGCAGGGGGACGTTCGGGAATGACACCGCTGGTAACAGCAATTTTATTCGGAGCCACATTTTTCTTTATTCCATTGTTGGCTTATATTCCTGACAGTGCCATTGCGCCTGTATTAATCATTATCGGGGGCCTAATGGTGCAAAATGTGCGAGAGATGGATTTCAGTGATTTTACCGAATCGTTTCCTGCGTTTCTGATCATGGTGATGATGCCCTTTACTTACAGTATTGTAGATGGGATGGCATTTGGTTTTATTGCATACCCCGTAGCCAAGCTGGCAGCAGGACGGGGCAAGGAAGTGCCTGTCGCATTATATATCATTTCTGTACTGTTTGTGGCTAACTTTGTGCTTCATTCTCTGGTGTAGTAAACTCGAAGATAGGTTGTACTGTTCATACCCGCGCAGAGCGCGGGTGTTGTTGTTTGAACAAGAAATGGTCAGACAGGAAGCGAGGTTGATGGTTTATGGAAAAAGAACATCATGGGCGACAAGATGAGCAGGAGGATCGGACGAAGGAAAAGCCGGGGAAAAGGCCGGATAAGGCTGGTATGGGTCGGTTTATCAAACTGATTGCGAGTGCACATCCGCCCAAGGCCATTCTGATCATTGCCCTGATTCTGACCCTGATTCAGACGATTGCTGGTTTAATCGTACCGATGATGACCAAAGGGTTAATTGATGGCTTAACCTTTTCTTCACTGAACCGTATGGTCATTATTGGTCTGCTTGGCGCTTTTGTGCTTCAAGCGGTAGCTTCGGCGGTTTCGATTTATATGTTGAACTATGCCGGGCATAAGATTGTGGCTAATTTGCGCAAACGTTTATGGCATAAAATCTTATCTCTACCTATCCCTTACTTTGATCGAAATCGGTCAGGAGATACGATGAGTCGAGTTACCAATGATACAAGCCTGATTATGAACTTAATTACCGAGTATCTAGTTAATCTGATCTCTAATGTAATTGCAATTATTGGTGGTATTGCGTTGTTATTTTATCTGGATTGGGTGATGACGCTCATTATTATGACCATTGTTCCGCTAACAGCCCTGATTTTATTTCCGGTAGGCAGAAAAATGTATCGTATCTCCAAAAAACAGCAGGATGAGATGGCAGATCTGACCTCAGTACTGAGTCAGGTTATCGGCGAAATCAGGCTGGTTAAGGCCTACGGAACGGAAAGCAGAGAGGCACAGGCCGGGGAGGATCGCATTTACCGTATGTTCCGCTTCGGGTTGCAGGAGTCACGTATATTGGCCCTTGTGGGTCCTATTTCTACCTTTTTGCTAACTGCGGTGCTGGTTATTATATTGGGTGTTGGCGGTGTTCGCGTCGCATCGGGTGTACTGACCGCAGGGGATTTGGTGGCTTTTATTTTGCTACTATTTCAGGTGATTACGCCGATGGCCCAATTCACGACCTTGTATTCACGTCTGCAAAAGGTGGTTGGGGCCACTGAACGGATTCAGACTATTTTAGATCATGAAGAGGAACCACTTGAATTGAAACAGGAAGCGGCAAAAGAGAGCAGAGACATTGTATTTCGTGATGTTGCTTTTTCCTATACCGAAGGTGAGGAGGTTCTTCATCATGCAAACCTGGTCATACCGGCTAACCGGACGACAGCATTCGTGGGGCCGAGCGGAAGTGGGAAGTCCACCTTGTTTTCATTGTTGGAACGCTTTTATGTGCCAGATACAGGGGAAATTCGTTACGGAGACGAATCGATATCTTCATATACACTTTCCTCCTGGCGCTCCAAAATTGGTTATGTATCACAGGAAAGCTCAATGATGACCGGAACGGTCAAAGATAATATAACGTATGGTTTAGGGCGCGAAGCTGATTTGGAAGAAGTGAGACGAGCTGCCATGATGGCGTATGCGGATACATTTATTATGGATCTACCTCAAGGCTATGATACGGAGGTAGGGGAGCGGGGAATGAAGCTCTCCGGCGGGCAGCGTCAACGGATCGCCATTGCACGTGCGCTTCTTCGCAGCCCTGACATCCTCATGCTGGATGAGGCTACTTCTAGCCTGGACAGCTCATCCGAGCATGAGGTGCAGAAGGCCTTAGCGAACTTGATGGAAGGACGTACGACAATTGTCATTGCACACCGATTGTCTACAGTGGTCCACTCCGATCAAATTATTGTGTTGGACAAGGGCAATGTAACTGGTGCAGGGACCCATACCGAGTTATTAGAGACGCATCAGGTGTACCGCGAGCTGGCTCAAAAGCAGTTTGTGGAGATGGGAGAAAAGCTCCATACTTTGTGAAAGGGCAGGGAAATGGGCGCATTAGGAAATAAGGTTGGATTTTTGTGGTCAAATGTGTTACGCTTACTTTCCTTTTTTTGTGTCGGAGCAAGGGATAAGATGCAGAAATCGAGACTTGATATTCTTAGGAGGTAACTGAAATGGAGAATAAGTTTCAAAGTGCCTATCAAGAAGAACAGCATAGGCTGTCGCTTGCTATGGAGGAAATTGATCGGAGATTGGAACGGCTTCGCAATACACCGGTTTACACCGGGCATGACTTTACAGAGCAAGTACTGGAATCGGCACGGGAGGAAAAACGCCAGGCTTTGGCCAAAAGCTCGCAAGAGCCTTACTTTGGGCGTATGGATTTTGACGAGCGCGGTAGAGGGCAGCGGAAGCCGCTTTATATCGGTAAAATCGGTGTGGAGCGTGAAGAAACGTCAGCGTATCCGCTGGTGATTGATTGGCGTGCACCGATTGCTAGCTTGTTTTATTCGTTTACAGGTGGTGAAGAAACGGCGTCTTATGAAGCTCCTGAGGGAACTGTCGAAGGCTTGGTGTATCTGAAACGTAACGTTGTCATTCGTAAAAGGATCCTGGAACGGGTAGCGGATACGTACAATCGTGAAAGTGACGAGCCTGCCGTTTCCGATGAGTTTCTCGTTTATCGTTTGGGAGAGAACAAGGATAACCGTTTACGGGATATCGTATCTACCATTCAAGCGGAGCAAGATCAGATCATCCGCGCGGCTAAAAATACAGCCCTCGTTATTCAGGGGGTAGCGGGTAGTGGCAAGACGACCGTAGCGCTCCATCGACTCGCATTTTTGCTATATCAATACAAGGATCAGGTATCGGCAGACAAAATGGTTATTTTCGCACCCAACCATATGTTTCTCGATTATATTTCAGATGTACTTCCAGAGCTGGGGGTCGGAAATATTCAGCAAAGTACATTTGCAGATTGGGCGCTAGGTTTACTGGGGCTGGATTTACCTTTGGCAGATCCTACCGAAACGTTATCTTATTGGTTTGAAAGTGGCGGCTTAAGAACGGAATCTATGGATGAGGCGCCGGGTAGATTTAAGGGGTCGGTTCATTTTATGAAGCTGCTTCAGGATTTTGTGGAACGACTGGAGCCTATCTCAGTGCCTGAGGGCGACTTTTCCCCTTGGGATGGTGCGGTGCTTCCCCGAACTGAGATTTTGAATTGGTTCAATGAGGAATATAAGCCCTATCCGCTCGCGAAGCGGAAGGAGCGTGTGCTGGCAAGAGTCCATCGCTGGATTGAAATGGAACTGAAAAAGTCACCTTCGGCGGCTGCGCTCAAGGAACGGAAGAAAAAAGCCGGATCTCGGGAAAAGGCGTATGCCAAAAAATGGCCCCAATACGACGCACTGACGCTCTACAAGCAGCTTTTTCAGGCAGCTAAAGGGTTACCCGCAGAGGCCGCTGCGGAAATGAAGGCTTCTTTGCCGGCTTCCATCTTTAAGGCCACACAGTCGGACCTGCGAAGTCAGATCATTCGTGAAGAGGATCTAACTGCGTTAGTATATCTTCACGTGCTGATTCATGAGGTAGAATCATCTCAACGTTTTGACCATGTAGTCATTGATGAAGCGCAGGATTTTTCACCTTTTCATATCGCCTTGCTGGATTTGTTCGTAAAAGGGCATTCCTTTACGATACTGGGCGATTTATCGCAGGGGATTCATGAATATCGTGGTGTACATGCATGGGAGGAAATGAGTTCTCTTTTTGCACCTGAACAAACGGGGTATTTTGCACTTACACGGAGTTATAGATCAACTTTGGAAATTATAGAATTTGCAAATACAATTTTGGAGCAGGGAGTACGTGGCGGCATTACAGCGGTTCCGGTATTTCGTAGCGGCGATCCGGTGCGTACCGTGTCTTACGACTCCTCTGTACGTGAGGAGAGTTTGCTCACCGCTTTAAAAGAGCTTTCCTCCAAGGAGTATCGTACTGTTTCTGTGCTGACACGTACCTTAAAAGAAGCTGTAGAGCTGCATGAGGTTTTCACAAGTGCGGGATTGGATGTCCATTTGATTGACGGTGGTAAAAAGCAATATGAAGGCGGCTTGTCTGTGCTGCCTGTATATCTGTCCAAAGGTCTGGAATTTGATGCAGTTATTGTGGCCGATGCCGACCAGGATCATTATGGAGAACGGACATGGGATGCCAAGCTGTTATATGTAGGATGTACGCGTGCGCTGCATGAGCTGTGGTTATTGCATGACGGTCCACTTCCAAGTTACGTACAGGCGCAAACGGAGTAATTAGAACGCTGTATGTCATGCCAACCAAAGAACAGCCACGAAATTCATTTTTCGTCCCAGGCTGTTCTTTCTTTTTAGTTGAATCACGTGTAGGGCTACAGTTATACCGTGACCAGGCTATCTGCAACTTGTTAACCGATATGGTAGAATAAGAGGCGGTTTATCATCGTTTTAATGCAGTAGATAAATTGAATTTTCATGTCTTTTAGCTGTATGGGCGAACTTGTTTTCAATGAAAAAAGAAAGTGTTCGTTCATAAATGATAAGGAAGTGAATGAAATGGACTTATTTTCATATTCCCAGGAATCAACGCCAAACAATCGGTTGCTTGCAGACCGCCTGCGTCCGACTTCGCTGGATGAATATATTGGACAGGAGCATGTTGTAGGTCCGGGTAAGCTGCTGCGAAGAGCTATAGAGGCTGATCAGGTTTCTTCTATATTGCTCTACGGGCCACCGGGCTGCGGTAAAACGACACTGGCACATATCATTTCTCAACACACACAAGGCGATTTCGTCCGTCTAAATGCAGTAGAAGCCTCTGTGAAGGATGTAAGAGAAGTCATTGACCGTGCACAGACGAATAAATCGATGTATGGCAAAAAGACCATTCTGTTTCTTGACGAGGTACATCGATTTAACAGTTCACGCCAGGATGCATTGCTGCCTGCGGTGGAAAAGGGGACGATCGTGTTTATTGGCGCCACGACGGAAAACCCTTTTCATTACGTCAACGGCGCTTTAATGAGCCGTTCTACACTGTTCCAGCTTGAAGCGCTAACCCAGGAGCATTCGCTGGCCGCTATGCGCCGCGCCTTGAGCGATGCGGACAAGGGGCTCGGCTATATGCAGCTTCAGGTAGACGAAGCTGCACTGGATCACATCGCGTCCATGGCGAATGGCGATATCCGCCGTGCTTTGAACGCGCTGGAACTAGCGGCGCTCACGACACCTCCACTAGCAGATGGCACAATTCATGTGACGCTGGAAGTGGCAGAGGAATCCATCCGCCGCCCGATTGTCAAGGCAGACGAGTCTACACAGTATGACGTGCTGTCTGCCTTTCACAAAAGCATTCGCGGTTCCAGCGACGCGGCGCTATTCTGGTTCCTGTATGCCGTAGAGAAGCTCGGTATGGACCCGATGACCTTTATTCGCCGCCTTATCGCAGCAAGCAGCGAGGACATTGGCCTGGCGAACCCGCAGGCGATGGTCCAAGCAGTGAGTGCGCTTGAAGCCTACCGCAATAACGGTTGGCCTGAGGCCAAACTGAACATTGCCCAGGCCATTTTATTCGCTGTGGAAAGTCCCAAGTCGAATGCCGTATACACGGCGATTTCACGGGCCATGTCGGCCATGGACGATATGAAATCGGCCGAGGTGCCGCTGCATCTGCGCGATGCACACTACAAAGGCTCGGAAAAACTCGGCCATGTTGGCTATCAATATCCGCATAATTTTCCGAATCACTATGTAAGGCAGCAATATTTGCCCAATTCGATAGCAGATCAGACCTTTTACCAGGCCACTGAGCAGGGAAATGAGTCTAAAATCAGGCAAAATCAGCGTTGGCGGGATTCACAATCTTAATAATATGGGTGACTTTAATATACGGAATGTGTACGATTTGTTGTCATGTACACCATGATCCGGTAAGAGCGAAGAAGGGGATAAAAAATGAAAGACGTACTATTCGTCGCCGCGGGTGGAGCGATCGGAACCTCTGCTCGCTACAGCCTGCAATTACTGTTGCCTGCGGCTGGGGCGGATTTTCCGCTTGGCGTGCTGCTAATGAATTGGCTCGGCTGTCTGTTCCTAGGCTGGTTCTTTACGGTAACCTTGCGATCGTGGCGGATCAAACCACATTTGCGACTTGCCATCGGAACAGGCTTTACAGGGGGATTTACCACCTTTTCCACCTTTGCAGTGGATGCTGTACGCCTCACGGTTCACGATCGCATGCTGACGGCTGTGTTGTATCTGCTGCTGAGCGTAGGCGTAGGCTTACTTTTAACGTGGGCAGGTATCCGTCTAGGCACAAAAATGACGCAGACTGCCCCCAAGGGGGGACGCTTATGATCTGGTGGGCGGCGGCAGGCGGAATGGTGGGTACAATAGCAAGATACGGGCTTGGCATGTGGGCCGGAAAAAGGTTGGGTACTGTATTCCCGTGGGGGACCTGGATCATTAATATCAGCGGTTCATTACTGTTAGGGTGGCTGTATGGCGAGTTTACGCAACACAATCTGTCGCCTGTACTCTGGATGCTGCTGGGAACAGGTTTTTGTGGCGGCTACACCACCTTTTCCACATTCGGCTATGAATCTATTCAACTGATGGAACATAAAAAATACCGACGTATGGCTGTATATGTATTGTCTTCTGTAATAGTAGGAGTTATAGCTGCAGCTATCGGGTACAGGGTCAGTTATATCTTATAAATTTTCAAAATGACATGTGAGCACACAATAAAAGCTTCCAAACCCAAAATTAAGGCGTTATCAGCCGTAAATAGGAGGGTGGAAGCTTAGTGCTGTGCCTATTTAACTATTTTTTATCTCGTTCTTTGTATAATTCAGGTAAAAGTGCTTTGAGTTCAGGTCGTGGATCAGGGTCAGATAGCTTCATTTCCTCTAGCGTTTGGACAGCAATCCGCAGTACAGTATAATCTCTATACCAACGATTGTCTGAAGGAACAACATACCATGGAGCTTGCTTGGTTGCACTTAGCTCTAGTACTTCCTCATAGTATTGGGTATATTGCTTCCAAAATTTTCGTTCCTGCAAATCACTCGGATCAAGCTTCCAGTTTTTGCGAGGCTTCTCAATCCGGTCAATCAGCTTTTCCAACTGGAATTGCTTCGAAATATGTAAAAAGATTTTAACCACCTTTACACCACTATCCAGCAACAACTGTTCAAAATGCTTGATATGCTTTATATTCCGTTTGGCCTGTTTATCGGATACCTGCCCGTGGACACGTGTGATCAGCACATCTTCGTAGTAAGAACGGTTGAACGCTGCAATATATCCGCGTCCTGGAGTTACGCTATGGGCGCGCCACAAGAAATCATGGCTTAATTCCTCCGTCGTAGGTGATTTAAAGCTGTGTACAGTCACTCCCGCAGGGTTAAGATTAGAAAACACCTGCTTGATCACGCCATCTTTTCCGCTGCAATCCATACCCTGAAATACAAACAAAACGGCTTGTTTTTTCTCTGTAAATAATTTGCTTTGTAATTCCGCGAAGCGTTCCTTCAATTGATCTGTTTCCTGTCGGATTTCTTCTTTGTTTTTGATATTCTTCGTATCCTTGGGGTCCCATTCTTTCAAAGAAACTTTTTTACCCGGTGTCAGCATTCCTAATGAATCAGACATAAAGGCACGCTCCTTTTCAATTGAAGTTGATCTTGTCTACATCATATACCCAAATGGGGACGTTATCAAAAATCTCGTATGTATGGTCTTTATTAGCGGTTTTTCTACTGGGGATGCCTCTGGTCACGAAATTTTCTTCAGGTTCAACAATTAAAAAGTTAAGTTTTAAGTCTTTAGACATAGGAAGTAAGGTTAATCTTTCTTATAACAATTAGGAATTAAGATGGTTCTCCATAAAGTTTAAGAGTGTTATTATGTCATGACGAACTCTCAACAGAGGTATAATATGACAACTATTAAAGTAACACCTGAGCAGCTTATGACTATCTCCAAGCAATTTGAACTTGCACAGCAAAAAGTGACCCAAATGAACAGCATTTTAATTCAACAAATTTCATCTATGGAACGATTCTGGGATGGAGTGACCAAAGAGCAATTCTATTATAGTTTCCAAACATCTCAGAAGAATATGAATGGCTTTGTTGCACTGACAGATTCTGTTGCAAAAGAATTGCGTCGTCATGCGGATAAATTCAGGTTAGCTGATTTGCTGGAAGCAGGTAATATTGATTCAAGCTGCTTACCACCTCCACCTAATTCATGTGCTCCCCCTGCTCCAGATACTAGAAATGCTTTGGAAAAATCAGCAGATAGTTTGGTAGAACTTGGTGACGATTTTTTGTCTGCTGCGGAGGACAGGTACGAAAAACGCTATGACTCTGTAGGCGGATTTTTAGACTATTGGACGTTTGGAATTCCGAAAGGTTTGTATCAAGGATATGCAGAGCGTGCATCCAAGCAGTTTGATTCAGGGAATGATTTTTTTAACTTCTGGACTTTTGGTGTACATGGAACAATCAGAGAAGCAATGTTTCCTACAAATGCATGGTCAAAGGAACATTGGGCTAACATGATCGGTACAGCGGGAATCTTTGGGGGAGTCAGTTCAGTAATTAAGCCTAAGATTGGATTGGGCTCGTCAATGAAATGAGGTGAAATCTGGGGCTAGTCTTGAAGTTAAAGGGGCTTCGAATCGATTATCTGATACGATGTTAGGTAAGAATGATGCTGATCCATTTAGGGATATATATGGTCCTGGACGACTTTCTCATCCAGAAGAGTGGAGTACCATTATTAAGAATACGCAAGGAGCCGGGGTTGAAGTTAGAATTCTAGATAGAGATATTATGGCGTATGCACCCAAAGGATCAGGAAAGCCTGGGCAATTGAATATATATGAGGATGCTTCAATTAGTGCACTGCGGCATGAGTATCAACATTTTCTTGATGATAAAGCTAAGGGTTTTCCTAGTTTGGATGTAACATATGAATTCAAAAATAGGATTATCATGGAACTTAGAGCCTATATGGTCGAGATAAAAGAAGCAGAGAGGATTGGAAATAAGGACCTTGCAGAACACCTTTGGAACAATTACAGGGATGAACGGCAGTATCTTTTAGAGAATTATGGGCCAGTTAAACTAGATTGATGGGAGATAACAAAATGAAGCTACTTACTTTATCAAAGGAAATACGAGAGGGGAAAATAGGCGACGATCAATTGGTGGAATGTTTGGATATCCAGCATAATCAGGTACAGTTGAATGCAATGAGTCAGATCGCTAAAAAGAAACTATGCAATGAGAAAATAATTGAAAAATTGAAACATATTAGCCAGTTCAGAGACCCTAAGGTAAATAAGCTTTTTGGTATTGATACGCTTGGACACTATAGTATTGCTGTACTTCGAGTATTGAACACTTCTGAATCTATAAAACAGTACGAGCTGTTAATGTCTGAACTCGACGATTTTGATAAAGGAATAGTTGAAAGAATTACAGAGGGAGTAAGTTAGTGTTTATTTTAGAAGTCCAAAGTTGGGCTTTTTTTTGTATGAGGAGTTCTACTTGATAATGGAAAATAAATGATGAAAATAAAAAAGCTATTGATTGTTGTATTTAATGAAGCTACTATTTGCATGAAGTTAAAAAGAAGTGTTGGTAGTACTTAAGTATCCATGCTAATCCTATCCAATAGGAGGAATTCACTTGGCGACGATAGCTAAGATTTCTGAAGATTTAGAAGGATGGATTGCATTTCTTGCTGTACTCAGATGAGTTAACTTGTGAACCTATAGCAGGTAAATGGTCGATTCAAGATGTGGTCAGTCATATTATGGGCTGGGATAATAACTTCACTAAGGCGCTTATACAGATTATCGATAAGGGACAAGTCATGCTCAAGGAGCATCCTGATGTACATACATTCAATGATTCATCTGTAGCGTTCGGTAGAACTATGAAACCACATGATTTGCTAAATGAAGCTATTGCTCAGCGTAAGCAAATGATTGCCAAACTCCAAATGGTATCAGAATCGGATTTTATGCGTCCAGTTCCTAATAGTCTGTACACTTTGGAAACCTTTTTACAAGAGATGTTTGTCCAGCATGACAGACATCATAAAGAGCAGATTATGAATTCTTTACAAGTTATAAACTAAAAACATCTTTTATAAAAAAAGTCGCCCTCCATAAATCTGGAGAGACGACTTTTTTAATTCCTGCTATATCAATGCAAAATAGTCATTCATTTAAACTGTTTCAGGCTGAAGTTTTTCAACCTTATCAATGGTTCCGCCACCCAGACAACGTTCCCCGTCATAAAATACAACAGCTTGTCCAGGGGTAATGGCCTTTTGATGTATATCGAATACGACATGCACGGTTCCATCCGGAAGCCATTGTAAAGTTACTTGCTGATCAGGCTGGCGGTAGCGGAACTTGGCTGTGCAGCGGAATTCGCCGGATGGACGTGCATCTGCGCCTTCAATCCAGTTTACATCCGTGGCAATCAGGCTGGTAGAATACAGGCTGTGGTGACGATCACCTTGTACCACATACAGGATATTCTTCTCCAAATCTTTATCTGCTACGAACCATGGTTCGCCTGAACCTGAGCCGCCAATGCCCAAGCCTTGTCTTTGGCCCAGTGTATAGTACATCAGACCATCGTGACGTCCTTTGACTTCACCCGTAGCGATATCCACCATATCTCCACCTTTTGCAGGCAGATACCCACTCAGAAACTCCTTGAAATTGCGTTCGCCGATAAAACATACACCTGTGCTGTCTTTTTTCTTGGCTGTATAAAGTCCCGCAGCTTCTGCAATTCTGCGTACTTCTGGTTTCGGCAGATGGCCGATCGGGAACATGGTGCGCGACAACTGTGCTTGGCTTAATGCATTCAGGAAATAAGTCTGATCCTTGTTGCTATCCACACCTCTCAGCAAAGTAAAGCGGCCGTCTTCTTCCACAACCCGTGCATAATGTCCAGTAGCAACATAATCTGCTCCCAAATCCAGCGCTTTGTTCAGAAACTCGCCGAATTTAATTTCACGGTTGCACATGACATCCGGATTGGGTGTGCGTCCAGCTTTATATTCATCAAGAAAATAGGAGAATACTTTATCGAAGTATTCTTTTTCAAAATTGACTGTATAGTAAGGAATGTCGATCTGTTCACAGACGCGGCGCACATCCTCCGCATCCTCTTCAGCCGTACAACGGCCAAATTCATCCGTGTCATCCCAATTTTTCATGAAGATGCCGATTACGTCATAGCCCTGCTCCTTTAGCAGCAGCGCGGTAACGGATGAGTCGACGCCACCGGACATGCCGACGACGACACGGGTTTCATGATTGGCTTTAGCCATGGTCATCACCCAATTCTTTCAATATTGTTGTAGAACCCACCTATTGTAACATAAACGATAATAAGTTACGATGTTTGGACGAACAAATGACACGGCGAACGATGCAAGAAAGCTACATAAAACGGGCTAAATCTGTTCCTAATCGCTCGAAAGCAACTTTTTTTAAGATTGTTACCGTAATGTTTCCCTTTACCTGCCCTAATATGTTAACATAAGCTGAGGGTTAGGATCGGAATAGAGAGGTTTACAACTCCAATTATTCCGCGTGTTTAACGGAATTGTTACTATAAGCGAGGTGCCACAATTGAAAATATCAACGAAAGGCCGTTACGGTCTGACCATTATGATGGAGCTTGCAGCCAGGTTTGGCGAAGGTCCAACTTCTTTGAAAAGTATTGCCGAAAAAAATCAGCTATCAGAGCATTATCTGGAACAGCTCATTGCGCCTTTGCGTAATGCAGGTTTGGTAAAAAGTATCCGTGGTGCTTACGGCGGTTATATTTTGGCGAATGAACCGTCAGGCGTAACAGCAGGAGACATCATTCGTGTGCTGGAAGGTCCGATTTCTCCGGTCGATTTTACGGAAGAAGACGATCCGGCTAAACGCCAGCTCTGGCTGCGAATTCGTGACAGCATTGCTGAAGTGCTGGATTCTACAACACTTAAGGACTTGATCACATACCAAGAACATGATGAATTGGATAATTACATGTTCTACATTTGAGGTGGATAACATGAACAGAATTTATCTGGATCATGCCGCATCGACTCCTATGCATCCTGAGGTTGCGCAGACTATGATGGACATCATGACCGGTCAATTCGGCAACGCTTCGAGCGTTCATGCCTTTGGCCGTGATGCCAAGCGCACCGTCAGCGCAGCGCGGGATGCCGTTGCGGCCTCTTTGGGCTGCAAGCCTGAAGAAATTATATTTACGAGCGGAGGGACAGAGAGTGATAATCTGGCCCTGTTTGGGACGGCTACGGCAGATGGTCGTACTTCCGGCCATATTATTACAACCGCGATTGAACATCACGCCGTGCTTCATGCTTGCGATGAGCTGGAAAAAGCGGGATACCAGGTAACCTATGTCCCGGTCAATGGTTTTGGGCGTGTGAATCCTGTGGATATTGAGGCAGCTATTCGCCCGGATACTTTTTTGATCAGCATGATGTATGCCAACAATGAGGTGGGCGTCATTCAGCCGGTTCAAGAAGTAGGACAGATTGCGAGAGAGCATGGAATTATATTTCATGTAGATGCAGTTCAAGCCTTCGGGCATATATCCATCGACTGCGGGAACCTCCCGATTGACTTACTTAGTGTGTCTGGCCATAAGATTAACGGACCGCAAGGGGTGGGTGCATTGTATATCCGTCGGGGTACACGCATTCAGCCGCTAATGCATGGGGGACTTCAGGAGAAGAAGCGCCGTGCCGGAACAGAAAATATCGCCGGCATTGCTGGGCTGGCTAAAGCCGCAACTCTTGCCAATGCTTCTATTGAGGAGCGAGGAGCACACGATATGGCTCTTCGCCAAACGTTGCTAAAAGCGTTGGAAGGCTCTCTGGGTAGCCATGAGTTTATAATTAACGGTGATCCTGAATATTTTGTGCCTAATGTGCTAAATATTAGCTTTCCGGCCATTGGTACAGAGACCATGCTGATGAATCTCGATATGGAAGGAATCGCAGCGGCCAGTGGATCAGCCTGCACTTCGGGGTCTCTAGAGCTATCGCATGTATTGCAGGCGATGGATCTTCCTGAAGATGTTTTGAATTCAGCGATTCGGTTTAGCTTCGGTTTGGGTAATACTACGGAAGAAATGGAATACACGGCCAAGAAAATTGAAACCATATGGAAGCGGCTGCGTACTAGGAACTAGGGATTTCTCCGCATTTTAGTAAGAAGGGAGGGGCGGTTTTCCATTTCATTGCATGAACGAAAAGCAAGGTCTGACAGGCATGTAGGAAAAGGACCGCACCTTCGTTCGGATTGCAGAATGAGGAGGGACCCGATATATGAAGCTTCAAGACATGATCGGACTTGCTGTTTTCAATGTCGAGGACGGGAAGCAGATTGGTAAAATACATGACTTTATGTTGACAGCTGATTGGCGAATTACAGGGATTGAGCTAGAAGGTAAAGGTCTTTTTTCATCTCATGTCAAAATGGTGGCTTGGGATGACATCGTTGCCTATGGTGAGGATGCGATCATGATTCGCAATCAGCAGGCCGTCCGTAAAACAGAGGCCCATGATATACAACATACGTACTTGCTTGGACCCGGTAAACTGAAGGATTTATCCGTGCTAACAGAGGAAGGGCTTATGCTCGGGCACATCTCGGATGTTTATTTTGACCAGGAAATGGGCAATAACATAATAGGCTTGGAAATCAGCGATGGTTTTGTATCGGATATTATAGAAGGGCGGAAATGGCTGCCCTGCACCGAAGATATGTCCATCGGGGAAAATGCTGTTATGGTTCCCCCGTTAAGCGAGCAGCGTCTGGAAAAAGCCATATATTCTGTTAATGGATAGGGTGAGTTTATTGAGATGTCCGAATTGTAATTCCAAAGATATCGGAAAAATTGGCTCCCATCAATTTTATTGCTGGGGATGCTTTATTGAACTTCAAGTGAATGGTGAAAAAATGTCTGTCTACCAAGTGGAAGAGGATGGAACGCTCAGTTCGCTGGACGACTTATTCTTTGGAGATGAGATGGCACAACAGGACTTGCCGCAAATTCACGCTTCTTCCTAAGCTTGATTCGGAAAGTGGACAGGCTGTTTATGAAGAGGTGTGATCTCCCACCTATTGCTTAAAATACAGCTTAGTGGGTTGGATCATGCTTAATAAAAAATGGAGAGGGTGTCCCGAAAGGCCTTTTGGCCTGGGGGCACCCTCTTTTGTATATCCTATTTTGCGAAGATGGCTAGTTCTACAATTTAAAGCGTTTGACCTCTTCCAATAGAAGATCTGCATGAGAATCAAGTTTGGCAGAAAGGTCGGCAATATTGTTCATAGCATGACCTTGTTCTTGTACTGAAGAAGCTACTTCCTCAGTAGATGCTGCACTTTGCTCAGAGACAGCAACAACGCTGGAGATGACATCGGAAATATGTCCGGCATTCACACGGAGATGATCTGCTGCAGCAGAAACGTCTTCAATTTGGGCAAGCATGTGTTGAGAAGCGCCACGTATGGATTCAAACGCCTGTCTCGTTGCAATGGCAGCATGCTCCTGTTCTACAGTTACAGCAAGAGCCTTCTTCATTTCCTCTGCGCTTTGTACTCCCGCAATTTTAATTTCTTCCAGCTTACTCATGATATTGTCACTGGAATTGCCCGCTTGTTCGGCTAGCTTTCTCACTTCGCCCGCGACGACGGCAAAACCCCGTCCGTGTTCCCCGGCCCGTGCCGCTTCGATGGATGCATTGAGGGCCAGCAGGTTTGTTTGTGCGGCGATATCGTGGATGGCTCCGGCCAGCCGCTCAATATCCTGAGTTTTCAACGTGAGTGAATCTACCGCCTCTCCTGCCGCAGTGGTCGTTTGTCTGGACTCGGCTGCCAGTTTCGCTTGGCGCTCTGCCGTTTCATATCCGGCCAGTACAGCAGAATCTGTTTCGAATACAGCAGTTTGGGTCCGTTTGACACTTTCGCCAATCTGGTTGATGGAGCCTGTCATGTGTGTCAGCTTTTCAGAACCGGAATATACGGCCTCAGCTTGGTCGCTTGCTCCTTGAGCCAGCTCCTGTACTGCACTGGAAATTTGTGAGGCAATAGTTCCCGTATCTTTGGCGTGTTGATGCATATCATGGGAAGCGGAACTGACATCGCTAGCTGTATCTGATACCTTACGCAACAGGTGAGTGAGATTGTCTGACATGAGGTTAAAATCTGTCCCCAGGCTGGCAATTTCATCTTTACCCTTAATATCCACACGGGCGGTCATATCGCCTTCAGCTATCCGTTTGACATTAGCTTGGAGTCTGCGAATCGGCTTGATAAAGTTGTTTGCCGCCCAGGTCGCCAGCAGCATAGCAACGACTAAAATGATAGCAACAGTAATAATCAACTGATTACGAGTGGAGTAATACTCCTGAAAAGCTATATCTTTGGAAATAGACAGGCCTACAATCCAGCCTGTGCTAGGCATTTTTTTAAAATAAAGCTGACGGTCACTGCCATTGTAGCTATAGTCTGTTTTTCCCGAAGCTGCGCTGAGCAGGGTCGCGGTCGATGATCCTAACTCGGGGGTTTCCTTGAGGTTTTTGCCAGCCAGCTTGTTATCTGGATGCGCGATTACGACTCCCTTTTGGTCAATCAGAAATGCGTAGCCCAATCCGTTCAGATTTATGCTTTGAATCATTCTTGTCATATCGTTGAGCATAATATCTTCGCTGACTACCCCGGTGATAGAGCCGTTCGCATCCTTGAGCGGTTTAGCGATGGAAATGGTGAAGTCATTACTGCCTGCGTCAGTGTAAGGTGATGAATAATACATTTCTCCCTTGGTTTTGGCATCCTTGTACCACGGGCGAGCGCGAGGATCATAATTTGCTTCAAACCAGCCAGATCCATCCCAGTAAGAACCATCCTCATAGCCTGCATAAATGTTGGAAATATTTTGATCCTTATAGTTTTGGAAAGCTGCTTTCAGAGATGCTATTTTGGCATCTGATGAAATATCACTGGATTCCAGACTCGCAGCTAATGTTTCGATAATTTCAGCTTTGCCGCCTGTCCATCCGTTGAGCTGATTCACGGTTTCGGAAGCTTTGCTGTTCATAAGCTCTTGGATATCATGATTGGCCTGATTTTTAACGCTTGTCATGCTAATGACGGATAAAGGCCCGGCTGCAACGATTACAATGCAAGTGAAAAGAAGAATAAGCTTCATTTTTAAGTTCATGTAACGACCCCCGATGTTTCAGAAATGTGAAAGCTTAGGATAGTGCTTTGTACTTATATCGTCAGATCGAATGACTTTGTTTATTGTTTTCATCCATTTTCATCAATTTTTCACAATGGTTATTTATGGAACACCTTAGACTGGCGGGAAGGATTAAACTAGAGGTACAGGCATATACTTAAAGGAGGCTAGTCCGGTAAGGGGGCACAAAATGGACCAATTAACGAAAAGTAGACTGTTCCGGTACGGCATATGGACGCTGCTGGGACTTGTCATTCTATATTTTATCTGGCTGCTGAGACCTTTGTTTTTGCATTTGTATGAATTTCTGAAAACAATCATTGCTCCGTTTGCGGTAGCGATGATCATCTCCTATGTACTTAATCCTGTAGTGAGTATGCTGGGCGGTCGAAAGGTGCCTCGTAGTGTAGCTGTACTGCTTATTTACGCTGTGTTTTTGGCCAGTCTTATTGTGATCCTGATGAATCTGATTCCGATGTTCATTGAACAACTGGATGAGCTGAATGAGCATCTGCCAGAGCTGACCATGCATGCACAGGGACTAATGACGAATATGGACAGCGGTATTTTACCCCAAGGGGTGCGTACGGGGATGAATCAATGGTTTTTCCAACTGGAGAATCGGATGGCTACTGGGATTTCTACCTTTATGGACAACATCGGTGGGATGATCAACATGTTGTTTAATGTGTTCATCGTACCTTTTCTCATTTTTTATATTTTAAAGGATTTTGACGTGTTTGAACGGACGATTGTTTCTTATCTCCCGCGTTCTCGTCGTAAGGCGATTGTATCGGTGCTTAAGGAAATTGATCAGGCGCTTGGCAACTATGTCAGGGGCCAATTGCTGGTGTGCGTCATTATTGGCGTAATGGCGTATATTGGATATATGCTGATTGGCATGCCTTATGCGCTGTTGCTGGCCGGAGTTGTGGCTCTTTTTAATATTGTTCCATATTTGGGCCCCTTTTTGGGCGCTGCACCGGCAGTAATTATGGCTTCTACGGTTTCTTTAAAAATGGTGCTTTTAGTGGTAGTCGTTAATGCCTGTATTCAAGTGTTAGAAAGTAATGTAATCTCTCCTCAGGTGGTGGGACGAACGCTGCATCTGCATCCGCTAGCCATTATTTTCGCTCTGCTAGTCGGTGGGGAAATTGCGGGAATTGCTGGCTTGATCTTGGCAGTTCCAGTGATGGCTGTTTTGAAGGTAGGGCTTCAGCATTTTTTTGCATATTACGTGAAGCGAAAAACAATCTAATTTCGTCTATATCCCGGATGCATGCTGTCTGAAATCGCGTTGACACGGCTAAATGACACGGATATACTGAATTGAGTATGTTTAAATGTGTTTATCCAGTAGGGAAAGCTCATTTCGGAGTGCGGGCTGAACCCGCCGGGATGCTCCCGTTACCAGTGAAAACAAGGCGATCGATCGTCCGTTAAGCAGATGTTGGTGTGCGCTTGCACATGTGGCATTTCGTACAGAGGGGACGGCGATAACCAGGGTGGTACCGCGATACAATCGTCCCTGATCCGTTCAGGGGCGTTTTTCTATTTTTTATGGCCTGTGCCAGAAACCAGTGACACCATAATTAGGAGGCTACTTATATGAAAGCTAGTGAAATCCGCTCCAAATGGCTGGAGTTTTTTGAAAGTAAGGGACATGTGATTGAACCAAGCGCACCGCTTGTTCCACACAAAGATCCTTCCCTGCTATGGATTAATGCGGGTATGGCGCCGCTTAAGCCTTATTTTGACGGACGCGTAAAACCAGAAAATCCACGTATCGCCAATTCGCAAAAATGTATTCGGACGAACGACATTGAAAATGTCGGTAAAACGCGCCGTCATCATACGTTTTTCGAAATGCTTGGGAACTTTTCTATTGGCGACTATTTCAAGGAAGAAGTCATCACATGGGCGTGGGAGTTTCTGACAGACCCGAAATGGATCGGCTTTGATCCAGAACGTCTGGCTGTAACGGTATATCCTGAGGATGAAGAAGCGTACAAGCTGTGGAATGAAAAAGTTGGACTTCCGGCTGAACGTATCATCAAACTGGAAGACAATTTCTGGGATATCGGTGAAGGCCCTTGCGGACCTTGTACGGAAATTTTTTATGATCGTGGCGAAGCCTACGGCAGCGACATGACGGACCCTGAAATGTATCCAGGGGGAGAAAATGAGCGTTATCTGGAAGTGTGGAACCTCGTATTCTCACAATTCAACCATAACAAAGATGGCAGCTACACGCCGCTTCCCAATAAAAATATAGATACAGGAGCTGGTTTGGAGCGTTTTGCATCCATTTTGCAAAATGTGGATTCCAACTTCGATACGGATATCTTCCAGCCACTAATCCAGAAAACGGCTGCCATGGCAGGAGTTAAATATAACGACAATGTGGACAGTGATGTGGCTCTCAAGGTCATTGCTGACCATGTTCGTACCGTGACTTTCGCGATTGGTGACGGTGTACTTCCTTCTAATGAAGGACGAGGTTACGTCATTCGCCGTTTGCTGCGCCGGGCTGTTCGCTATGGAAAAATGTTGGGCATGAATCGTCCATTTATGTTTGAACTGGTGGAAACCGTTGGGGATATCATGGGCGTATACTACCCTGAGGTCGTGGACAAGCGGGATTTCATCATCAAAGTGATTAAAACAGAAGAAGAGCGTTTCCATGAAACATTGACAGACGGATTAGCTATTTTGGCTGATATCAGTGCTCAGGCAAAGGCCGAAGGCCGCAACGTCATTAGCGGAGCAGATGCTTTCAAGCTATATGATACGTACGGGTTCCCATTCGACCTCACAGAGGATTATGCGGACGAGCAGGGCTTGAAAGTAGACCGTGAAGGCTTTGATGAAGCGATGCAGGAACAGCGTCAACGTGCGCGCGATGCTCATCAAGATAATGCCAGCATGAAGATTCAGGGCGGAGCTTTGTCTGATCTGGCGGTTAAAAGTGATTTTGTTGGATATAATGACCTCGTAACTGAGTCCAAAATTGTGGCAATTGTATATGATGATATGCTGGTGGAGAGTGTTAGTGAAGGACAGTCCTGTCAGGTCGTGCTGGATGTGACTCCTTTCTATGCCGAAAGCGGCGGGCAAGTGAGTGACCATGGCTTACTGCGTGGCGGAACGGTAACCGCGAAGGTTGAAGGGCTGTTCAAGGCGCCGCAAGGTCAGCATGTGCATCAAGTCGTTGTAGAGGCTGGTGAGCTGAACGTAGGCGATACGGTAAAAGCTGAAGTAGATCAAGCTTCACGTGGAGAAATTGAGAAAAACCATACGGCTACGCATTTGCTTCACAAAGCGCTTAAAGAAGTGCTGGGTGACCATGTCAATCAGGCGGGTTCCTTGGTAGAACCTGGGCGTCTGCGTTTTGACTTCTCCCATTTTGGTAGCATTACTCCAGAAGAGCTGGCGGATATTGAACTGCGGGTTAACCGTGCCATCTGGAGCCAACTGAATGTGACGATTGAACTGAAACCGATTGACGAAGCCAAAGCTCTTGGAGCGATGGCACTGTTTGGTGAGAAATATGGTGATATCGTACGGGTCGTTAAGGTTGGCGATTACAGTATCGAACTGTGCGGAGGATGTCATGTCAGCAATACTTCGCAAATTGGTTTGTTCAAGCTTGTCAGCGAGAGCGGCATCGGGTCAGGTGTACGTCGTATTGAAGCAGTGACCGGACGTTTTGGTTTTGAGTATATGGAAGGTCAATTAGAGCTGTTGAAGGTGTCGGCTGGGCTTGTTAAATCCAAGCTGTCCGAGGTGCCAAAACGCATCGAATCTTTGCAGCAACAAATTAAAGACCTCAGTCGTGAAAATGAATCACTGCAAAGCAAGTTGAGCGCTATTGAGGCGGGTCAGCTGACTGATCAAGTCGTGCAAGCTGGCGGAGTGCAGTTGTTGGCTGCACGCGTGCAGGCCTCCAGCATGGATGCGCTGCGTGCAATTGCTGATGAGCTGAAAAGTAAGCTCCCTGCAGCTGTGCTGGCGCTAGGCGCTGCAATGGACGACAAAGTTAATTTTGTCGTTGTTGTCCCGGCTGAGCATACCAAGACGGGACTTCATGCAGGTAAGCTCGTGAAAGAAATTGCGGCCGTATGCGGCGGCGGTGGCGGCGGACGACCTGACATGGCGCAAGCCGGGGGTAAGGATGCCAGCAAGCTGGACGAAGCACTTCAACGTGCGCATGAATTGGTGTCAG
The DNA here is from genome assembly GCF_000237325.1 of Paenibacillus polymyxa M1. Classification (NCBI taxonomy): domain Bacteria; kingdom Bacillati; phylum Bacillota; class Bacilli; order Caryophanales; family Paenibacillaceae; genus Paenibacillus; species Paenibacillus polymyxa. The sequence goes on along the minus strand of NC_017542.1, from coordinate 4,419,588 downwards.
CAGCCTCACAAGGATAAAGTTCGATAATTTTTGCGGGTTTTTGGAAAAAAACGGACTTAGACATTTCCTTGAAGGGCTTTGCTTATGGTATGATATAAAAGAATAAGCTGGCATAAACATGTACACATGTTTTGTGGAAGCGAGGTGTCAACAATGGATTCCATGGACAAAACGGTCAAATTTAATGTCAAGGCGGATGAGAAGGAAGCTTCTGCTCAGGAGATTTTGTTGACCGTATATGATGCGTTGGTAGAAAAAGAATACAATCCGATCAATCAAATCGTCGGGTATTTGCTATCCGGTGATCCGGCTTATGTGCCGCGGCATAATAATGCTAGAAGCCTGGTGCGTAAAAAAGAACGCGATGAATTGATTGAAGAGCTGGTTCGTTTCTATCTCGCTAAGCATCGTTAGGAGACAGGCATGAAAGTAATGGGATTGGATTACGGGGATCGCCGAATTGGGGTCGCCGTAAGTGATGCCTTCGGCTGGACCGCCCAAGGATTGGTAGTCATAGAACGACGCGGTGACGACAGCGAGTTCGGTAAAATTGCAAATTTGGTTCGTGAACATGAAATTGGTGAGGTTGTTGTAGGCTTGCCGAAAAATATGAACGGAACCGTGGGTCCACGCGGTGAGATTTGCATTGAGTTTGCGAACCGGCTCAAGGAGTTACTGGGTTTACCCGTTCACCTTTGGGATGAACGGCTGACGACGCGTTCGGCAGAGCGTGCGCTTCTGGAGGCCGACGTCAGCCGCAAAAAACGCAAGCAGGTGGTAGATAAACTGGCCGCAAGCCTGATCTTGCAAAATTATTTGGACGCACACAGTACAAGGTGAGGGGGATTTCGTAATGGCTGAAAATCAATTGGGTATGGAAGAAGAGCCGGAAATTATTTATATTGCCGATGACGAGGGCAACGAGGAAGAGTTCGAGGTCATTATGAAGTTTGAGGTAGATGGTTCCGAAGCAAAGTACATGATGGTTGCGCCAGTGGACCCTGAAGCTGATGAGTCCGATGTGTACGCCTTCCGCTACGAAGAAGAAGGCGATGATATTAAATTGTTTGTGATCCAAGACGATGCCGAATGGGAAATCGTCGAAGAGACCTTTAATACATTTGTAGAGGAAGAAGAAGAGGAAGACGGGAAATGACGAGCTATTCACGTGAAGACCTGAGCTGGACCTCTGATTTGAAGGAAGCATTTGACGGCGATGTAGAGTTGCAGGATGAACAGGGTCATGCAATACGCATGGAGTTGGAAGCAGAGTTCAAGGTAGGCGAGCAACGGTACGCCGTATTGCGTAGACCTGGTGCTGCTGCTGGCGAACATGAATTATATCATGTAAGCTCATCCACAGACGGCGAAATCTCCATCACCACCATTGAAGATGATGATGAGTGGGAAGATATTTCTGAGCTGTACGACGAATGTACGTTGCCGGAAGAGCTGTAAGTCTGGATAACGAGCAGATCAAACCTGAAAGGGCGGACCAGTCCGCCCTTTTTGGCTGTGAAGGAGTTGGGTGGATGTGAAGCGAAGGACAAGGATGCTTACGTTGCTTCTCGTGCTTGTTTGTATAGCGGGAGGTGCAATCCTCTATATATGGAATGCCATGCAGCCTGTTCAGCCGAAAACACAACCCGTTGCTTTTACGGTGGTAAGGGGTACGGGAACATCGGCTATTGCAGATACGCTGGAGCAAAAGGGACTTATACGTAATGCGCTCGTGTTTAAGGCTTATGTAAAATTCAAACAGCAAGGAAACGCATTTCAGGCTGGAAAATATGAAGCGCAGCCTGGCGCAACCTTTGATCAGCTGATTGCCAAGCTATCGGCTGGGGACGTAGTCAAAGAGGAAATGATCCGTTTTACAATCCCGGAGGGTTTTACGATTAGACAGATGGCTGAGAAGCTGCAAAAGGAAGGACTGGCAGACCGGCAGCAATTTTTGCAGCTAGCCAACGATCCGTCCGCTTTTGACGTCCCGCTGGTACGGGACATACCAAAGCAGGCGGGGCTTCGCTATGCGCTGGAAGGCTATCTTTTCCCGGAAACTTATGAACTGAAAAAGGGAAGCACAACCAAGGATATCATTCAGACGATGCTGGAGCAGACGCAAAAACGTCTGGATACCATTTCTGACCTGGATGCCGGGCTGCAGCAACGCAGTGAAACACTGCATCAGCTGCTGACAGTTGCCTCTCTGGTAGAGCGTGAGGTGGTTGTAGACGATGAGCGGCCTATCGTAGCTGGCGTTATTTATAACCGTCTTCAACAGGATAAAAAGCTGGAAATTGATGCTACAGTTCAATATATGCTGGACAAGCAAAAGGAACGACTGTATTACAAGGATTTGGCTGTAGAAAGTCCTTATAATACGTATATACATCAAGGACTTCCACCAGGACCGATTGCAAGTCCCAGTCTGAAATCAGTAGTGGCGGCTCTACAGCCGAAATCTACAGATTATTTATTTTATGTGACCAAAAAAGATGGAACACATAAACATTTGTTTGCCAAAACGTATAAAGATCATTTGCATAACATTCAGGTAAGTAACCGTAAGACAAATTAGGAGGTGAGCCTATGGCTTACAAACCCGAACTGCTGGCAACTGCCAGCTCTCCGGAGGATGCCCGCCATATGCTGGAGGCTGGAGCTAATGCATTGCTGATTGGAGATGACCGCTTTGGCATGCGGTTGCCAGGAAATTTTACACCGGACCAAATCCGTGAGGTTGTGGAAGAAGCACGGAAGCATGCCGCACAGGTATATGTATCTATGACGAATTTGATGACGAACGAGCTATTGCCACTTCTTCCGAAGTATGTGCAAACCATAGCTGAATGCGGCATAGACGCCATTGAGTTTAACGATCCAGCAGTGCTCATGGCGGTGAAGGAACATGCTCCTCATCTGAAACTTTTCTGGAACGGAGAGATGATTTCTACCAACTTCGCAACCGCCAACTATTGGGGCGAAAAAGGGGCATCACGTGTCATCTTGGCTCGTGAGCTCAGTATGGATGAAATTACGGAAATGATTCCAAAGTTGAATATAGAAGCACAGGTTCAGGTACATGGAATGACCAATATTTATCACTCCAAGCGTAAGCTTGTTCAAAGCTATATGCTGCACCAAGGTCGCACGGTAGAAGGCGATCTCGGCAGAGGGCGTGGCTTGTTTCTGATTGAAGCAGAGCGGAAGGAAGAGAAGTTCCCCATTTACGAAGATATCAACGGGACACATATTATGAGTTCGGATGATTTTTGTATCATGGAGGACCTGCAAATTCTGATGGAGGCGGGTGTGCACAGCTTTAAGATCGAGGGCTTGTTGAAACCCACCGCTTACAATGAGGCAGTTGTCCGTGCTTATCGCAAAGCAATAGACAGCTATACAGCCGACCCGGATGCTTATGTTTATGATGAAAGCTGGCTGGATGAGGTTCGCCGTCTTCAAGACCCTGAACGGGAACTCTCCTTCGGATTTTTCTACAAAGAGCAGGTTTATTAATTACAAAATGAATTTACAGAGGGGGGAACGTCATGGGAACGATCACCAAAACGAGAAAATATACAGGTAAACGGAATCGTCTGGATAAGCCAGAGCTGTTGGCTCCTGCCGGAAATCTAGAAAAGCTGAAGTTTGCCGTTCACTATGGCGCAGATGCTGTATATATTGGTGGACAAAAATACGGTCTGCGTTCTAACGCCGATAATTTCAGTTTTGAAGAAATGCGTGAAGGTGTGGAATTCGCCAACAAGTACGGTGCTAAGGTGCTTGTGGCGACTAATATCTATGCTCACAATGAAGATATTGCCGGAATTGAGGAATACTTGCGCAATCTGTATGAAGTAGGAATTCATGCCGTTATCGTCGCTGATCCGGCCATTGTATCCGTGGCATTGCGGGTAGTTCCCGGATTGGAAGTGCATTTGAGCACACAGCAGTCCACGCTGAATTGGCAAGCGGTAAAGTTCTGGAAAGACGAGGGACTGCCGCGTGTGGTACTTGGACGTGAAACCAGCTTGGAGGAAATCGAAGAAATTAAAAAGCATGTGGACATCGAAATCGAAGCTTTTGTCCATGGTGCGATGTGCTCTTCATTTTCCGGTCGCTGCGTGTTATCCAATCACTTTACAGACCGCGATTCTAATCGTGGAGGATGTTGTCAGTCTTGCCGCTGGAAATATGATTTGTTTGAGGATGCCCGTCCAGGTGAGGTTTGGATATCTGAGGAAGAGGCACAGGATAACAATGTACTAAAACAGTTCCAGCTTGGCGTTAACCAACTTCCATTGTTTGAAGAAAGCGATAATGCTTTTTCTATGGGTTCCAAGGATCTGTGTATGATTGAAAATATTCCTGATCTGATTGATGTGGGTGTAGACAGCTTTAAAGTGGAGGGACGTATGAAGTCCATCCACTATGTAGCTACGGTCGTGAATGTCTACCGTCAAGCGATTGATTCTTATATGGCTGATCCGGAAAATTATGTACTCAAACCAGAATGGATTGAAGAAATTAACAAGGCAGCCAATCGTCCGTTAAATACAGGATTCTTCTATGATACACCGGATCATGAGGATCATATTTATGAGCCGGAAGAAAAAGCAGTCCCTTATGATTTTGCCGGACTAGTCATGGATTACGATGCCGCAAGTGGCATCGCAACGATTCAACAACGTAACCATTTTAAACCAGGGCATGAAATTGAATTTTTCGGGCCGAACGGAACGTTTTTCAAGCAAACGGTCGGAACGATCTGGGATGAGGAAGGCAACGAATTAGATGCTGCACGTCATCCGCTTCAACGAATCAAAATGAAGGTAGATCAGCCTGTATCGTATTTTGATATGATGCGTAAAAAGAAGTAAATAAGCCTTAAGTCACAGGTGAAAAGATTCAAAAGCCTCTCCTATCGGTTGGAGAGGCTTTTTTTTGAATAGTTTTCTAGGAAAAAAGTTTCACAAAATTTAGTTGATACTCAAAGGAAAGCTACATTCCTTGTCGAATAGTTCCGATAGAGATTATATAGATAATAGATACATAAAGGATGACGTGGAATAAGAAACTAATTATATGGTGGTAGGTGAGAGGAATGGGTTTTCGGAAAAAAGAGAGAAATGCAGCAAAAAGGCAACCTAAGAAAACGGATCCAATGAAAGGCTTGAAAGGAAGTAAAGTAACAACGGATAAAGGGGAGGAGACGGTTGTGATGTCTTCGAAAGATACTCCCTGGGTAGCTAAGGCCTTACGTAAATGCACATACAATTTAAAGCGTTTACTTAAGCCTGAAAGATACAGTAAGGATTTTATGCATTTGGTCAAAAACTATAATCCGATCCGTTCGGTTGGAATGAAGTTGTTTCTGATCTTTTTTGCAGCCATTATGTTATTCGTGGTCAGCCTGGGGATGCTCTCGTACTACAAAGCTAAAAGTACGATTGAACAAAATGCAGCTACAGCGTATCAACAAACAGTTCAGCAAACTTCGGAAAAGCTTGATATTATTTTAGAGCGCTTTCAAGACACATCGACACAGGTATTTTTCGATACTGAATTAAGTGATCAGTTGCAAAAGGCTGTAAAGCAAGATAAAAATCCCTTTGCATCTTTTGTTGCTATGGGCGAAGTAAACAAGAAATTAACGAATATTGCTTTTACAAATAAAGCGATTGATTCATTGTACCTGTACCCGGAAGAAACCAGTTTAGCTGCAATGGGTACCGGAACACAAAAGGATGTACGGCAGGAAGCATGGTTTAAGGATATTTTGAAAAACAAGGGAATGGTTTGGCTACCTACGCAGGTGAATGACAATGGCAGCAAGACCTTTCGTCTGGCACGCTCCATGAACAGCATGTCCGGGTTGGGAGGGACTTATGTTCTGGTTATGGATTTAAAGGCCAGTGCGGTGGAGGACGAGTTGAAAGGTGTTAATTTGGGCTCAGGCAGTATGATTAGCCTTGTGACAGATAAGGGTGAGTTTGTTGGCTCTAACAATGAGAGTTTGGCAGGAGGAAAGACAAAGCTGGATTACGTTTCCAAGCTTGAAGGGATCGAAGGGAATCAAATTATGGAGCAGGTAGCAGACGGAAAAGAGCAAAGTGTGCTTGCGGTTCATAATACACTGGGAACTTCCAAATGGATTCTCGTGGGTGTAGTGCCTGTATCTGAACTGGTGAGAGACGCCAGGGGAATACTTACCACAACCTGGGTATTTGCTGCGGTAGCGGCACTCATTGCATTGTTCATTGGTCTGTGGATGGTACGTCTTGTGGCTCGTCCATTGACACACCTAAAGGATTTAATGATTGAAGGCGCCAAAGGCAACTTGCAAATCCGAACGAAGTATAAGGCACAGGATGAGATTGGACAGTTGTCTGAAAGTTTTGATACGATGATGGAGCAAATTACACTGCTGGTAGAACAGACGAATGCATCAGCACAGGAGGTACTGAATACAGCGACGGAACTGAGTGATGCCTCGAAGAAGACAGCCGTTTCAGCCAAAGAAATTGCAGCCGCAACGGAAGAGATTGCTCATGGTGCCACCAGTTTGGCAACAGAGGCGGAACGTGGCAGCGGGTTAACCGGGAACATATCCCAGCAAATGGATACGGTTATGACTTCTAATTATGAAATGAGTCTGGTCGCACAAGAAGTTGAACAGTCCAGTGAAAAAGGGACAGTTCAGCTGAGAAATTTATTGAGCAAAACTAAGGTTACGGAAGAAACTACGCATGCTTTGGTAGGCAAAGTAGATGAACTGAAGCAGACAACTTCCGATGTCTTTAAAGTGCTGGATGTATTACAGAATATTGCTAAACAAACGAACATTCTATCACTGAATGCGACGATTGAAGCGGCACGAGCTGGGACAGCCGGGCGTGGTTTTATGGTGGTAGCCAATGAGGTTCGTCAGTTGGCAGAGCAATCACGTCAAGCCATTCGTACGGCTACAGGTATTACCAATAATATCGTCAATGAGATGAATGAAACGGTACAGGCGTTATCTGAAGTGTATCCGCTGTTCCGGGAGCAGATGGGAGCCGTACAAGAAACGACGGACATTTTCCAATCGGTGCAGCAGCAAATGGGAGAGTTCGCGCTTCGGTTGGGAACAGTCACCGCATCCATTCATCATCTGAGTGAATCGCAGACTACTTTGTCCGAAGCAATGACCAATGTAAGTGCGGTAGCCGAGCAATCCTCGGCTACTTCGCAGGAAGTCGCTTCTCTCAGTAATGAACAGGCCAATATCGGTAATCAGCTGGTAGGCTTGTCTGATAAGCTGGAAGGAGTATCGGTGAATTTGAAAGAACAGCTTTCGAGGTTTACAGTGTAGGTGTTCTAAAATCAGGGGTATCAGGAGCACAAATTATGAATACAAACACAAAGTTGGCTTGGGCGGTTCTAGCCATTACTATTTTTATAACGGTCTATTATTCGTTAGACGAAATTTTAGGTTGGAGCCCATATTTCTCACTAGATATCCCATAAATTCGGTAACCCATTCGACATTACATGTTGAGTGGGTTTTCTTTTTCCATCACCGGACATACTACTGGAAAAATGATGAAAGGAGGATGAATGTGTCTAGGCGTCATAACAGTTTCAATCGTCAACGTCGAATTGCATATATAGCCCTGGGGATCATGGTATTACTACTGATTTTATGTTTCCGACTGGCTTGGATTCAGGGGACAGCGGGTATTCATTTGTCACTTTATGGGGGGCATTCGCTTAAAGAAATGTCAGTACGTCAGCGACAGGAAGGAATCGCTATTGATACTGGGCGGGGACAGTTTACAGACCGACACGGGCAGCCCTTGACTGGAGGAGTCGTATGGACGCCAGTGCTTTTTCCCGATGTAGATGGCCAAGCTGCTTTGCATGGACAAGAACTGGCCAAGCTACTGCATACGAGTAAAGGGCAACTGTTGACGCGATGGAGGGAACTGCAATCTCCACTCATATGGCGGGATGGACGCGGAGAGCCTATACAAATCCATCCGAATGAAGCGGGCAGACTGCTGAAGTTAGCCCCTTCGCTCATAGAGCTTGTACCGTATGCGCAGCGTTATAGGGATATGCCCAATGGCAGACAATGGCTTGGTTTTCTGTATGAACGTGGTGAACGAGCAAGTGAACTGCCGATGGGGGCAGCTGGCCTGGAAAGAACGCTCGAGCCACTGCTAAGCGGCGTTGGTGAGACGTTCGTCTCTCGGTCTGTAGATGCGCAACGTCGTCCATTGACTCATGTCCCGCTTCGTGTCAGTGCTCCATCCAATAGTCACTATCCATTACAGGTGCAGACTACAATTGATCTCCCGTTGCAGGAACAGATTGAGAAGCTGACAGAATCTAATCATTTGGCAGAAGGTGCAGTGGTTGTGCTTGACGCAGGCAACGCGGATGTTATGGCGATGGTGTCTCGGCCTTTTTATAATCCCATTCATGTTGATCCGCAGCAAAAAACAGACTGGTCTAATCGTGCCCTCAAAGCGGTAACGCCTGGTTCTATTTTTAAGTTGGTTACGGCTGCGGCTGCACTTGAATCAGGTGTGGTTCAACCACAGGAGCAATTTCATTGTCATGGAGCCTATGGCAAGTACGGATTGTCTTGCTGGAAAGAAAAAGGACACGGAACCCTGAACCTGGAGGAAGGGCTTGCCGTATCCTGTAATAGTGTGTTCGCTCATCTCGGCGAACGGCTTAACGCTGAGCAAATTCAGTCCGCAGCCTCTGCACTGGGATTGAGTCGAACCGTGGGCTGGCAGGACCGGAATCTTGCAGGCCTGCCTCAATTCAGACCGCTAGATCACGAAGAAAAGGGAGCCGTATTCGGCTCACATACGAATGCATCTGATCCAGGCGTACGTGTGCAGACAGCTATCGGCCAGCGTGATGTGCTGGTGACGCCTCTCCAAGCAGCCAACCTCATCGTCACCTTGCTGCACGATGGTCAAGTACATGCACCGCGTATCGTAAAACGCATCAGCTACGCAGACGGAAGCACCTTGCTGGAGCTACCTGCTCACGCTGCTCCTTTACCCCAAGGCAGCCGCTCGATTCGCACATCCACGGCTCATACGCTGCGTGAAGCAATGGAACAGGTTGTGACACACGGTACAGGTGCCTCCTTGCGCAATAAAACCTGGAAGCTGGCCGGTAAATCGGGTACGGCCCAAGCTTTAAAAAACGGTCACCCAATAAACCACCAGTGGTTTATTGGTTACGGTCCGATAGAGCGGCCACGTTATGCGGTTGCCGTCCTTGTGCAAAATGCTTCAGCGCATGCTGCAAATCAGGCCACAGCACTGTTCGGTCAAGTCATGGATCTGCTAGCTCAATCCTCCTGAGTTCCGCGAGTAGCTTCACGCTCTTCCTCCTGAATTTTGACGATAAACGGAGGCTCGTCAAACTCCTCAGTCGGAAACCGAATCCATTGCTGCAAATAACCTTGCTGCCACAATTCCTTGAGCAAAATGATCAGAATGGGGGATAGGATTAATCCAGCCAATCCGAAGATGGATAACGATATAATGGCAAAGGAAAGCATTAGATAGGCAGATGAAACGCCGATAGAATTACCAGTAATTTTGGGCTCTGCCAACTGGCGCACAATCACGGTGACAGCCATGACAATAAGTAAGCCTACAGCCAAGCCGGTATTGCCCGTGATGAACAAATACACTGCCCATGGAATAAAGATAACAGGCACACCCAACAATGGCAGAATATCAAACAAAGCTGCTACGAGCGCCAACGATAGGGCATTATCCACTTGCAAAATGAGTAAACCTATAAATACGAGCACAAAGGTAATTCCTACCAGTAGAGCTTGAGCCTTGAGAAAGGCAGAAATGGCTTTAAGTACATGATTTTTTAGAAAAAGATATGCTGTTTTTAGTGTCTTCGGTGTTTTACTGCGGGCAATTCCTTTCCAGAGATTAATTTCCATACTCAAAAAGAAGGCTAAAATGATGGCAACCGCAAAGTTGCCCATAAAAACGGTAAAAGAGCTGAGAAATTGAATGAAAAAGGATAATCCCAGCTGTGCCCATTTCGTAGCAATGGTGGTAGCAGTCGCAAAATAATCATTTACACGTTCGGTAACACCCGGAGGCAAGGCAGCAATTTTATCTTGAGATAGATGAAGAATCCGCGTGAATTCCGTTTGGATAATCTGGGTATAATGTGGGAGGTTTTGCGCGACTTTTGTAAATTGAGTAACCAGGATCAGGCCCAATCCGAAAAAAATAGCCAGTAATAAGATGATAAACAGCAATACGGAGAGTGCGGAGGCAAAGGGTTTTTTCATGCCTTTGCGATGAAAATAACGGGCAGCAGGTTCAATGCACCAAAACACAACGAATGAAAGGAACACAGGTGCTGCTAGCTGATACAGCTTGCTGGATACGAACATAATTAAATACACGGTTAATACGATCAGACCGATATCAAAAACAGTACGCCAATATTTTTTGTACAATGGAAGCATATGTATACAACGACTCCTTTAAGATTTTTATTTATTGTACACTAAATTGAATCTCAATGCTGACCATAAGCAAGGGCGAAATCTCGGCATGCTTACGTCATTGTGATAACATATAAGTAAGTGAGTTTTACTCAGGAGGCCTGCTTGGAAGTTCAGAATAGAAAAGTGGGGATAAAACGTGCAGACTTTGCTGTTATGGATGTTTTACATTTCAACTTTTTATGCTTTTATTCCGGCGCTGGTTAGTCGTATATTTGGTTTCCGGGTGTTTAGGCGTGGCAAAAGTGACCAAGAATATGCGCTAACCTTTGATGATGGTCCTGATCCAGTCTATACACCACAGTTGCTCGATTTACTCAAGCGTTTTGATGCCAAGGCTACTTTTTTTGTTGTAGGTATGAATGCCGAAAAACACCCTGAGCTTCTGAAGCGCATGCATGATGAAGGTCATCTGATTGGTATCCACAATTATGTGCACAAATCGAATTGGCTCATGCGGCCTGTTACGGTTAGAAGACAAATTACCCAGACAGAGTCAGTCATTCGTCGAGTAACTGGCGAAGGAACGACCTTTTATCGTCCACCTTGGGGGATTGTGAACTTTTTTGATATTTCCAAAAACAATGGTCGTCGAATCGTATTATGGTCCTCCATGTTTGGTGACTGGAAGGCCAGTATTGGAGCGAAACAACTAGCGGAAAGAATGCTCAAAAAGCTGAGGGGTGGCGAGGTGATGCTGCTCCATGACTGTGGTACGACATTGGGGGCTGACGCAGAAGCGCCACAGAACATGCTCATTGCACTAGAGAAGCTATTGAGGGTCGCCCAGAAACAGCAATTACGCAGCGTCCGCGTGGACACATTGTTTTGCCGTCAGTCTGGCAATCAATCCACTGTCTCTAGCTTGTCCAGTACAGATTGGATTAAAAGAACGATGGTATTCGGATGGCTACAATACGAGCGACTTTTTCATGCCTTGTTCCGTCTTCGTCCTGTCAGCAAGGATAATACGATCTTTTATTATCGTCGCCGTATCTATCATGGACCAAATATAAACATGGAGAACGGTAGGTGGCTGGAAAAAGGGGACCCCATAATTGAGCTTCATTTTGACAATAAAATGTTGTTTCAATTGGGAGCGACGGCAAAGTCCTTGGTCCATCTAGCGATTCAATTGATTCGAGTTGTGAAAAGACAACTGCCTGATCTTACCCAACGGGTTGTACATGATTCTGGTATGAAGGGTGTAAAGGCGATCTATGCAGTAAGTATGATTCATCGAGGGCCTGAAAAATTAGGCTTTCAAGTTCAGGAGCTTCCCCAAGGACTTTTTAAGCATGTGTCTACTGTATATTTAAAGCTGTTATTTCGTATTATCCATCCTTCGGGTTCAGAGCAATTGAGTGAAAAAAAAGAGGTCATGGTACCGAAACTAATCGTGATGCCCATTGATACCTTGTTTGAACGTTTTCAACCGGGAGATTCGCACCGGTCAGACCAGGTTTTTGAACCAACTGATCAAAGGGATGTGGTTCATACACTCAACAGTGAAATGACCGAAGAAGGGGAGCCTATGCATACTTCGATCAGGGCTTCACAAACAGCGGATACAGGATCAAGCAGTTGACCTTATAAAAAAAGCCTCTCGATCCTTTGTAGGAGTCGAGAGGTTTTTAGTGGTTCATACAATAATCTATCTTGGCAAAGCACTTAGATTTTCATAATTCCGCCGTTACTTGCGTTCGTCACCAGCTTGGAATAACGCGCCAGGTAGCCTGTCTTCACTTTCGGCTCGAAGCCTTTCCAGTTGGCACGACGACGGTCGAATTCTTCGTCCGTAATGTGAAGCTCAATCTTACGATTGTTCAGGTCCAGCTCAATGATATCGCCGTCCTCAACAAAAGCGATAGGTCCGCCTTCTGCTGCTTCAGGGGAAATATGACCGATGGAGATACCACGGGAAGCACCTGAGAATCGTCCGTCTGTAATCAGACCAACCTTGGCACCAAGCCCCATACCCACGATTTGTGAAGTTGGAGCGAGCATTTCAGGCATACCAGGTCCGCCCTTAGGACCTTCATAACGAATAACAACAACATGTCCTTCGGCGATTTTACCGTTAGCAATGCCAGCCAGCGCATCTTCTTGTGAATCAAAGCAGATGGCAGGACCTTTGTGATAACCGCCAACAGAAGGATCAACCGCACCGACTTTAATAATGGAACCTTGTGGTGCCAAATTGCCGAATAATACAGCTAGACCGCCGCGCTCGGAATAAGGGTTGTCCAATTTGTGGATGACGTTAGTGTCCAGAATTTCCTGACCCTCTACATTTTCACGAATGGTTTTTCCGGTTACAGTAATGCAGTCACCATGCAATGCGCCCGGTTTCTTCAATAGTTCATTCAGCACTGCGCTTACGCCGCCTGCATTATGAACATCCTCAATGTGATAGTCGGAGGCAGGTGCCAATTTGGACAAATGAGGTACACGGTTTGCGACTTCATTGATGCGTTCAATAGGGTAGTCAACTTCAGCTTCATGGGCAAGTGCCAATGTATGCAATACTGTATTCGTAGAACCGCCCATTGCCATATCCAGTGCAAATGCATTATCAATCGCTTCTTTAGTCACGATATCACGTGGTTTCAGATCGAGCTTAATCAATTCCATCAATTGGCGTGCAGATTGTTTGACGAATTCTTTGCGCTCTTCTGCTACGGCGAGGATAGTGCCGTTACCTGGCATAGCCAGTCCCATCGCTTCTGCGAGACAGTTCATGGAATTCGCTGTGAACATTCCTGAACAGGAGCCGCATGTTGGACAGCCGTATTGTTCTAGCTCAAGCAAGCTTTGATCATCGATTTTACCCGCTTGGAATGCACCTACGCCTTCAAAGACGGAAGTCAGGGAAATAGAGCGTCCGTTCTTGTCTTTACCAGCTTTCATAGGACCGCCGCTGACGAAAATAGTTGGAATGTTAACACGCAATGCCCCCATCATCATACCAGGGGTAATTTTATCGCAGTTAGGAATACATACCATGCCATCAAACCAGTGAGCGGAAACGACAGTTTCCAGAGAATCTGCGATAATTTCGCGGCTTGGCAAAGAATAACGCATACCGATGTGTCCCATGGCAATGCCATCATCTACACCAATAGTGTTAAATTCAAAAGGTACACCGCCTGCTTCACGAATGGCCTGCTTGACAATTTTGCCAAATTCCTGCAAATGGACGTGGCCCGGTACGATGTCAATATACGAGTTGCATACCGCAATAAACGGTTTGTCAAAATCTTCTTCCTTGACACCCGCTGCGCGCAGCAAGCTGCGGTGAGGAGCGCGGTCAAAGCCTTTTTTAATCATATCGGAACGCATTTTCGTCTTAGCTGTCATGATGCTGGTTTCCCCCCAAAGTATAAAAATAGTATGGCGTTCAATGAACGCCATAATAGCGCAGATGTTTTCTAAAGAGTCTATCATAGTTGTTCGCATTTTTCTACATATATGAGGATTTTGAAAAAGTATAGAAGTGTTCTGTAAGCAACAATATATAGATATGAACAGTTTTATTTATCTATATATTGCATCTCCGAGGATTTGAATTGGATGCTTCGAAACTCTGATATTCTGATATGTTAGCTTATCGGATAAATAGGAAAAGCCCATGCCGCAATAAAGCGGATGGGCCTCAGGCTTGTTTTTATGTTAAAGGAGGGGGATATGAAACTATATTTTAATTTCTGCCACCTTTACGACCGATGTCTCTGTAGAAATTTTTGTCATGCGACTCAGCTGTAGCATCGCCGCCCTTTTTGCCGATTTCCTGATAAAATTCCTTATCATGTGAGTTTGCGGTTGCTTGTCCGCCTTTTTTTCCAATCTCCTGATAAAATTCCTTGTTGTGCTTCTTGGAAGTAGCTTCTCCACCCATACGGCCTGCTTCTTCGCGACTCATTTTACCCTGATTTTGATTACGTGCCATGACAAATCACTCCTTATGAAAAGTTGTTTTTTGTTGCGCGTATCTTTTACTTACCACAACTTGCCTGTATGAAACAGGTACTATGCGTGAAGTAAAGAGGGGGAGACCCACTTCCATTCTCGTCTGTAAGCGGGTTGTCGCGTGCTGATTGTGAAATATAAATGGATAAAAAATTACGCAGACCGTCTAAAAAGATAAGGAGCTGGCTTCAACATCCACTCTACTTGTGGCTCAATCAGAGGTCGTGTTGCAGTTCGAATCCAAGGCATGGTCAACAGACAGCACAGACCTGTGGCGCACACTAGAATTAACATGACTTCCACAGGAGTATCTATATACTCGTAGACTCCTTTTGCAACAACGGAACGGACGATTAAGCCATGGAGCAAAAAGACATATAATGTACGCCGTCCCATCTCGGTTATACGCCCTGTGACGGCTGGAACAAAGCTTAGAAACGCCATAGATGCTATCCATTGAACTCCATAAATGCCGATACGGTAAATCCCTGCGTACCATTCGGTATGGCCCAGTTCACCATAAGTCATGTTGCCATATAGCCAGCCAGCCGGGATGCCAAAATACGACGTTCCCGCCAGTACCATAAGCAAAAGAGATACAATGCCGGCGATTATACGGACAGGTGTTGTGAAGAAGCGTCGAACGTCCGCATAATTCAAATGATAACCTGCTACAAAGTAAGGCAAATAAACAAAGGTTCTGCATACGCTTAGCCATATACCGTCTACGGGGAGATATCCGACAAGAATACCCAGTAGCACGGATATACCCAGTTGGAAGACTGGTGGTATTTTCTGAAAAGACAGCATTAACAGTCTCCAGCAGATGTGGCTGGCAAGGAACCAAAGCAGCAGATAAGGAGCAAAAAAAGAATGATGGATATGGGGAACGTGAAAGATTACGACATCCAAGATTGAATAAAGGGATTGGAAAATCAGATATTGCATACCGATCTGAAGCAGAACTTTTTGTCCTGCGAGACCTGTCAAAGTGGTTTTGGCAAAGTAGCCTGTAACGAGTACAAACAACGGCATATGAAACATGAATATCCAGATGAACCATTGTTGGGCAAGATGAAGTGAACCGACTAATGGCTCCAGGGCGTTTCCTGCAAATACGCATATAATCAACAGAAATCGCAAATTGAGAAAGAAGCTTTCCCCTTGTACATCATGGCTTGTCGTCATGTGTTTCCCTCCGAACGGCTTCTGCCGATTAAACTATTTAAAAAATAATTCTTTACAAGGAACAAGGTACGATACTCTGGACCTCAACATTGTGATTTTATTCACAACAGTAAGCGCTGTCATGTCCTTTTTATGTGGCGAAAGCTTGAACACGGAATAAAGATGGGCTCATGTCTGGAAACGTGTGCTCATTTGACCCTGTATGTGCAACGATGTTACCCTAACAGGGTTATAGCTATGCTATCGAATACAGCGAAACCTTTTATATTCAAGCTAATAATTACGAGGTACGAAAGACGAAAGGAACTTTTATAATGAGAAGAAGAACAAGAAGATCATACAATTCTTATGGGACACGCGGTTCTCGGAAAATATGGAAAATTCTTTTAGGCATCCTAATTGTCATCGTGCTAATCGCGGGTTGGGGAGCATGGAAGGTATTTACGCCTTATCAGCCTGACGAGACGGCTGCTGCTGCATTAGCTGAAATAGCGGATACTGTGAAAGTAAATGAGCAAGAGCATTGGTTAAGTTTTGAGCCTGCCAAAAGAAGTGGATCAGGAGTCATTTTGTACCCAGGGGCGTTGGTTAAACCCGAAAGTTATGCGCCCTTGGCACG
This sequence comes from Paenibacillus polymyxa M1, assembly GCF_000237325.1. Taxonomy (NCBI): domain Bacteria; kingdom Bacillati; phylum Bacillota; class Bacilli; order Caryophanales; family Paenibacillaceae; genus Paenibacillus; species Paenibacillus polymyxa. The sequence continues at coordinate 4,403,254 of NC_017542.1, read as the reverse complement.
CCGTTTGGCAGAAAAGGGACATCATGTGATTATTGGAAAAATGCCACTGAACCTTGCATTGATCTCACCGGATTTGGCGAATGAAGTGCTGAAGGCGTATCCGGAGGAAGCCTTTGTTATTGGCGGTCATTCGTTAGGTGGTGTGATGGCGGCCCGATATGCAGCTGCACATTCTGATCAGATCAAAGGTGTATTTTTCCTTGCTTCCTACCCGGATAACAAGGGTAATTTAAAGGATAAAAATCTGCCAGTTATTTCTCTGTTAGGAAGTGATGATGGTGTCATCCAGATGAAAAATGTCCAAAGTGGGAGAACTTATTTACCTGCCAACACGCTGTATTTTACAGTCGAAGGGGGGAACCATGCCCAATTTGGCAGTTACGGTGCCCAGAAAGGGGATAATCCTGCGAAAATTAGCGCCGTTGAGCAATGGAACCAGACGGTAACGGCTTTACAGGATTGGATGAAAGAGAGTGTGGATTCAGCTTCTAAGAACCCGTAAAGGAGGTGTAATGCATGTCTGAGCTGATCGTGCAGGGGAAGCGATACCCATGCCGTGGCATCTTATTCGATAAAGATGGCACGCTGCTGGATTTTATTCAGTTGTGGGGCCCCTGGGCTCGTTCTATACTGGATATGATGGAGCAGCATCTTGTCGTGGCGGGAGCCGGTTTTACAATGGAAAAAGGCAACGTTCTAGGTACTGTTCACGATCGGGAGGGACATGTGATCGGTTACGATCCTTCTGGCCCGCTGGCAATGGGAACGGTGGACGAAAGTACGGGTGTACTGGCTTGGCAGCTTTATACTGCTGGTGTTCCGTGGAATGAAGCTGTGCGGCTTGTCCGCGAATTTAATAAAACAGCGATGGCTGACGTCCGCCGACATCGGGCAGCGAAGGTGTTTCCAGGGTTACGGACCTTATTGGAGCAAAGTCGCCATGCCGGAATGAAGCTGGCGGTTGTGACCTCTGACAGTACAGAGGCTGCACAAGAGCATTTGGAGTGGATGGGGCTGACATCCTATTTTGACGAGATCATTGGACATGATAGGGTTACATACGGCAAGCCTGATCCGGAAATGGCTGAAACAGCTTGCGCGTTACTAGGACTGTCGCCGGCGGACGTGGTAGTGATCGGAGACAGTAATGGGGATATGCAGATGGGCAAGCGTGCTGGAGTACGGCTAGCCATTGGATTTGCGCCGGCATCGGAACGTTCCAGTCATTTGCTGGATGCGGATAAGGTGGTTCGTGGATATGAAGAGCTGGAGGTGCGTAGAGCATGAAAGTTAATACATTGGCGGAATGGATACAGCAATCACAGAATATTGTTTTTTTCGGCGGAGCAGGGACATCAACGGAAAGTGGTATTCCAGATTTTCGTTCGGCAGCAGGCTTGTATCAGAGTGAGGAAAAATTGCCCTACTCTCCTGAGGTTATGCTTAGCCGCTCTTTTTTTGTGAAGCATCCTGAAGTATTCTTCGATTTCTATCGCAGCAAAATGCTGCATCCCGATGCGAAGCCGAACGGCTGTCATCATTTTCTCGCGTCTTTGGAAAAGCAAGGCCGTCTTAAAGCGGTTGTGACGCAAAACATTGACGGATTACATCAGGCTGCAGGCAGTAGAAATGTACTGGAGCTTCACGGTTCGGTACATCGCAACTACTGTATGGAATGCGGCCGCTTTTACGGGCTAAATGAAGTGATGAACAGTTCCGAGGTTGTACCTAAATGTCCGGTAGATGGAGGGATTATCAAACCGGATGTCGTTTTATATGAGGAAGAGTTGAATCAGGATACCCTTATTCAATCCATTCAGGCCATTTCTCAAGCAGATCTGCTGTTAATTGGAGGAACGTCACTGACAGTTCATCCTGCGGCGGGCTTGATTACTTATTTTCATGGTAAACATACAGTGCTGCTGAATACAGACCCCACCTCGTATGATCACAAGGCGGATCTTTTGATCACTGAACCGATCGGTAAAGTTATGGAAAAACTTGCTCATCAATTGGACTTGTAATCGTTTTCTTGTCAACGCCCGGATAAAAGCGCTATGATGATGGTTGTAATGGACATAACAATGTTTCGAGAGAGGCTGTGATAGCATGGTTTATTTAGCTGGCGAAGATCGTTATGAAAGTATGAAATATAACCGTACAGGGAGATCGGGTCTTAAACTGCCCGCAATTTCGCTAGGCTTGTGGCACAATTTTGGCGGGATTAACAACGCGGAGAATGGTCGCAGCATGATTACTCGCTCCTTTGATCTGGGCATTACGCATTTTGATTTAGCTAATAACTATGGTCCTCCCGCAGGTTCAGCTGAGGAATTTTTCGGACAAGTGTTAGCCAGTGATATGAAACCGTACCGGGATGAATTGGTCATCTCTACCAAAGCAGGCTACCATATGTGGGCAGGTCCTTATGGTGACTGGGGATCTCGTAAGTATATGATATCCAGTCTGGATCAGAGTTTGAAGCGAATGGGATTGGACTATGTCGATATATTCTACTCTCACCGATTTGATCCCAATACGCCGCTGGAAGAAACGATGGGAGCACTGGACCATATCGTACGTTCCGGCAAAGCGCTGTATGTGGGCGTGTCTAATTATAGTGCAGAGCAAACGGCAGAAGCAGCTCGCATTTTGAAGGAGCTTGGAACACCGATGTTAATCCATCAGCCGAGATACTCTCTGCTTGACCGCTGGATTGAAAATGGATTACAAGATGTACTGGACGAAAACGGGATAGGTAGCATTGCCTTTTGTCCACTGGCTCAGGGACTGCTGACCAATAAATATTTGAACGGAATTCCCGAGGATTCACGCGCGGCAAGCACATCGGTATTCCTGAATGAGAACCATGTGACGCCCGAAACTCTGCGCAAGGTGCGCGCCTTGAATCAGATGGCTGCTGCACGTGGACAAAGTTTGGCTCAATTCTCACTGGCATGGGCTCTACGCGGTGAACGTCTGACCTCTGTCCTGATTGGGGCTAGCCGTGTAAGCCAAATCGAAGAAAATGTTGAAGCTTTATCCAATCTGGAGTTTTCACAGGAGGAGTTGGATCGGATTGATTCGATTCTAAATGCCGGGAACGGACAAGACGGCGGCACAGCCTAATGACAAAAGATATTCCAGAGTTATCGGCCTAATTTCACATGCTCTTATAAATATATACTTAACAGCCCGCATCCATTTGAAGGATGCGGGCTGTTTGCGTTATGGCTGGGAGCAGGGGAAACCAATGCCCTGTCCAGCATCCCCTGTAAAAGAAGATCAACCGTCTGTTGGAAGCAGCAGCTTCGTAAAGCCTCTTAAAGCTTACTTTACGACTGTGGATACTGCTTAACCTTGCTTCGGTACTCGGTTGGAGACTGCCCACAGAAGCGTTTGAATTGACGTGAGAAATATAGAGCATCGGTTAATCCTACAGATGCAGCCACTTGTTCAACCGACAGCTCAGGACGTTCGCGCAGCAGTTGACGTGATTTGTCGATCCGTAGCTTAAGCAGATAGGTGACGGGGGAGATGCCCGTTTCCTTTTTGAATATCCGTGATAAGTATGCACGGTTATAACCAAGTCCTTCAGACATTTGCTCAATGGAAACGGGGTGTGCGTACTGAGTGGACATGTATTGAACCATCTGCTTGACTGTACGTCGAATTTGCGAATCCGCCCCAGATGGATCAGTCCAGTCACTAAGGTAATTGCTTGCTTCTCCCATAATCAGGTACAAATAGCCCAAGGCTGAAAGATGAGAACTAGATTTTCTGCTGTAAAAGGCCAATTGCATTTGCTCCAGATAACTAGGAATGGGACTTTGATCAGCAGCATGGAAAACAGGCTGATGAACACGCAGTCCTGCCTCCTGCACCACCTGCTCCGTATGGTGTCCGGTAAAGGCAGACCAACGATAACGCCACGGTTCCTCTTCATCAGAGGTGTAGCTCACCAGCTGACCGGGATGAATAAGGAAAAAATCGTTTTTTTTAAGCTGATATGTGTGCTGTTCTGTTCGAAAGATGCCTTTGCCCGACTCTACAAAGTGAAGCAGATAATAATCATAGATTTTCGGCCCTACGGCATGACCGGATTTGGTCTGGCTCTCTCCTGCAAAAAGCACATGCAGCGGGCTATTTTCATAAAACACCGGATTAGAGGCGACAGCATAACTATATGAATGCGCTTGCAAAATAGGGTCATCCTTCCTGCATTTGTGAATAGTTTAGTGGATGCGGTATACTTACATTGTACATGTCCAAGTCACATTTATCCATAGCTTAAACACATGGATGCATTACATTGTGTGACGCTTTCATTTATACTGAAATCATAAGAGATGTCAACCTGATTAAGATATTACAGGGAAATCAGGGAGACTTTTACTAACGGTGAATGAGGTGGAAGCGGGTATGAACTCTACTGAATTAAAGAAACATTTTATTGAAAAATATGGTGAAAGCAGCAATGAACTGCTGATATTTCATGCACCTGGCCGTGTCAATCTCATTGGAGAGCATATCGACTATAATGGTGGTTATGTACTCCCGGCTGCGCTGGAATTTGGTACGACGTTGATTCTTCGTGCACGCAATGATGATCAAATTCATTTTGCTTCGACAAACCTGTCGTATGAAGTGTCTATCCCCCGCGGAGAGATAGGAAAAAGCAAAACGGATGAGTGGGTGGACTATCCGGTGGGCGTACTGGTGGAGTTGGCTGAAAAGGGTGTTTATCCGTCTAGCGGATACGACCTGCTCTATCATGGAGAAATACCGAACGGAGCCGGATTATCCTCCTCAGCCTCGATTGAGGTAGTGACAGGCTACGCTTTCCTGACTACCGAAAAGCAGAAAACCGACACAGTCGAAATCGCTTTGTTGTCCCAGCGGGCAGAAAACAATTACGTGGGTGTCAATTGCGGCATTATGGACCAGTTTGCTGTAGCGAACGGAGCGGCTAATCATGCAATCCTGCTGATGTGCGATACGCTGGAGTACCGTAAAGTGCCATTCCGCACAGGAGCTTATAAGCTTGTGATCGGCAATACAAATAAGCGCCGCGGTTTGGTGGATTCAGCCTATAACGAGCGTCGCAGTCAATGTGCGGAAGCACTGTCCATTTTGCAGCAGCAGGAGCCGTCACTGGAATACCTCGCACAGCTGGATGAGGCTCGGTTTGGAGGGCTTCAGCATCATATTGCTGATGAAACAGTCCGTCGCCGGGCACAGCATGTGGTGGAGGAAAACGCTCGTGTGCTGGCCTCTGTCGAAGCTCTCGCGGCGAATGAACTTGCAGCTTTCGGTCAGTTAATGAACGCTTCTCACGATTCATTACGTGACTTGTATGAGGTCAGCTGCACTGAGCTGGATGTTATGGTCGAAGAAGCACGACGCATTCCTGGCACGCTGGGTGCTCGCATGACAGGGGCTGGGTTTGGAGGTTGTACGGTTTCATTGGTTCATGAGGATGATGTGGATCGTTTTGTAAAGGAAGTCGGTGAAGCTTATCAGACCCGTACAGGGCTGGAAGCCAGCTTTTATGTATGCAAGGCAGGGGACGGAGTTAAAGAACTGAAGGAGGACGAATAACATGGCCATTTTAGTCACAGGTGGAGCTGGATATATTGGTTCACATACCGTAGCAGAATTGTTGGATTTGGGAGAAGAAGTTGTTGTGCTGGATAACTTGCAAACCGGACACAAAGGAGCATTGCTTGGAGGCAAGTTGTATGAAGGCGATTTGAGGGATAAAGAACTTCTATCCAAACTGTTCTCTGAAAATAATATCGACGCAGTTATTCATTTTGCAGCCAACTCGCTGGTTGGGGAAAGCATGCAAAATCCTGGAAAGTATTATGACAACAACGTATTTGGTACGTTGAGCTTGCTGGAGGCGATGAAAGATGCTGGCGTAAGCAAGATCGTATTTTCCTCGACTGCGGCTACCTACGGCGAACCGGAAAAGGTGCCGATTGAAGAAGGTGACCGTACAGAGCCAACCAACGTATATGGTGAAACAAAGCTGATGATGGAGCGCATGATGTCCTGGTTTGATAAAGTATTAGGCATCAAATACGTATCTTTACGGTATTTTAATGCGGCTGGTGCGCATGAGAGTGGCAAGATCGGTGAAGATCACCGTCCAGAAAGCCATCTGATCCCATTGGTGCTCCAGACAGCGTTAAAACAGCGTCCACATATCGCTGTATTTGGTGAGGATTATGCGACACCGGACGGAACGTGTGTCCGTGATTACATTCATGTAAGTGATTTGGCGGATGCTCATGTGCGCGCAGTGAATTACTTGCGTGAAGGTAATGACAGCAACATATTTAATCTGGGCAACGGGCAGGGCTTCTCTGTAAAGGAAGTTATTGAAACGGCACGCAAGGTCACTGGGCTCGACATTCCAGTTGTTACAGAACCCCGCCGTGCAGGCGATCCAGCAATATTGGTTGCCTCTTCTGACAAGGCCCGTTCGGTGCTGGGCTGGAGCCCAAAACGTACCCAACTGGAGGATATTATTAGCGGAGCATGGGGATGGCATCAGTCACACCCTCAAGGCTACGGCGACGAATAGACGGGAGACGATGACATATGAGCGAGCGCCAATCCGTAGATAAAGACCAAGACCGGGAACTTTCCCGGCACTTGGCCCATGACATCGACGAAACTGTACAGCAATCGGCTCTATATGCGGTGGAACAACTGGTTGCATTCGCGCAAAAAAAGGGCTTGATCGGTCTGCAAGATACAGATTACAGCCGTAATCTGTTATTAGAGCAGTTCGGGTTTTCGGAGCCTTATTCTGGTGGGGAAGCAGGGGGCATTATTGCCCCCGAAGCTCTCCAGCCTGTGCTTAATGTATTGATAGATTATGGTTTTGCCATAGGGCTTATCCCTGAAAACACGGATACGTATCGTGATTTGCTGGATTCCAAAATCATGGGGCAGCTAATGGCGAGACCGTCTGAAGTCATCCGTGACTTTCATCAAACGGAGGCTGAACTTGGTATAGAAGCGGCTACAGATGCTTTTTATCAATTATCCATTGATTCGAACTACATTCGTATGGATCGGGTAGCCAGCAATGTGTACTGGAATCAGTCAACACCTTACGGAGATATGGAAATTACGATTAATTTGTCCAAGCCAGAAAAGAGTCCTAAGGAAATTGCAATGGCGAAGCTTTTGCCGCCGCCTGTTTATCCCAAATGTCAATTGTGCCGTGAAAACGTTGGATACGCGGGGAGGGTAAATCATCCGTCCCGTCAAAATTTGCGTATCATTCCGGTAGAATTGAATGGGGAACCGTGGTTTTTTCAATATTCACCTTATGTGTATTACAACGAGCATTGCATTGTGTTCCATCATGATCATGTACCCATGAAGCTTACAAAGGATACGCTACGGCGGTTGCTGGCCTTTACGAAAGCGTTTCCGCATTATTTCATTGGCTCTAATGCGGATCTGCCCATTGTCGGAGGGTCGATCCTGACTCATGATCATTTTCAGGGTGGTCGTCATACATTCCCAATTGAAAAAGCGGGTGTGGACGGCGTATACCATAATGAAGCATTTCCGCAGGTTACGGCAGGTATTGTAAACTGGCCAATGTCGGTCATTCGTTTTACGTCAACAGATGCCGAGGCACTGTTGGAGGCGGGGAATGCTGCTTTTGAAGCCTGGAAAGGTTATAGTGATCCATCGGTAGACGTTCTCTCTCATACCGAGCTGGAGGGGGAAACGATTCCGCATAATACAGTAACTCCGATTGTGCGACGGGATTCCGAAGGAAGATATCAGATGGATCTCGTACTGCGCAACAATCGAACGAGTGAAGAGTACCCTGAAGGTATTTTTCATCCCCATCGCGAGATGCATCATATCAAAAAGGAAAATATCGGTCTAATCGAAGTGATGGGGCTTGCCATCTTACCAGGGCGACTCAAGGATGAACTGGATGGAATTGCTGATATTTTGTGTGGGAACGATGAATTGGCTGTGGCTATGCAGCAAGAAGAACATCCACTGTTTAAGCATGCAGACTGGATTTACCAGTTGAATACCCGGTTTGGTCGTCTGTCTGACAAAGAGACGGCTGTCCGTATCGTGCAAAATGAGGTCGGACTGAAATTCAGTGAAATTTTAGAGCACGCAGGAGTGTATAAACGGAATCCATCCGGTCAGCAAGCGTTTGGCCGTTTTATGAAACAATTGGGATATACCTTGGGAGAATAAAGTAGCTTGTGTTGCCACATAATACAATACGAGAACCCTCCCAAGATGTGAAATATAACCATACTCCTTAAGGAGTATGGTTTTTTTTCTGAAAACAAAGCAATTTGTTTCCTGTAACCATAAAGGTTATAATAGAGTAGTTTCTTAACATTAAACTTTAGAAATATTGGAGGCGAGCGTTTGCGATGAAAGCATTCGAATTTTATAATCCTACACAATTGATCTTTGGTAAAGGACAATTGGAGGCTCTCAAGCGTGAAGTTCCTAAATACGGTAAACGTGTACTGCTTGTATATGGCGGCGGCAGCATTAAGCGCAGCGGTTTGTACGATAATGTAATAAAATTGCTTGGTGAAATTGGTGCAGAGGTAACAGAACTGGCTGGTGTAGAACCGAATCCTCGTTTGTCTACGGTACATAAAGGCGTTGAATTGTGTAAAACAAATCAAATTGATCTTGTACTGGCTGTAGGCGGTGGTAGTGTACTGGATTGCTCCAAAGCTATTGCTGTCGGTGCAAAATATGATGGCGACATGTGGGATTTTGCAGAGCGTAAATCGGCTCCACAAGCAGCCTTGCCATTAGGTACGGTTCTGACCATGGCGGCAACCGGTTCTGAAATGAACGCAGGTTCTGTTATTACAAACGAAAAAACTCAGGAAAAATTGGGATGGGGCAGTGTACATGCGTTTCCTGCGTTTTCCATTCTTGATCCGGTAAACACATACTCTCTGCCACAAAATCAAACGGTTTACGGAATTGTGGATATGATGTCACATACGCTCGAGCATTATTTCCATCTGGAATCCAATACTCCGGTTCAACTGGGCTGGTGTGAAACGATTTTGCGTACGGTCATAGATGCGGCTCCAGGACTGGTTAACGATCTGGAAAACTACGAGCTGCGTGAAACGATTATGTATTGTGGTACGATGGCACTGAACGGCTTCCTGAACATGGGGCTGACAGGTGATTGGGCTACTCACAATATTGAGCATGCTGTGTCTGCTGTTTATGATATTCCGCATGGTGGAGGACTGGCTATTCTGTTCCCGAACTGGATGAAACATAACTTGCATGTGAAGCCTGAACGTTTCAAACAGCTGGCTGTGAATGTGTTTCATGTGAACCCAGAAGGCAAGAGTGACGAAGAAGTAGCGCTGGAAGGTATTCAAGCGTTGCGTGATTTCTGGAACTCGATTGGTGCGCCAAGCCGACTGGCTGATTACGATATTGATGCGTCCAAAATTGATGTAATGGCTGATAAAGCTGTGAAATTCGGACCTTTCGGAGGCTTTAACAAGCTCAATCGCGAAGATGTAGTCGAAATTTACAGAGCATCCCTGTAAACAGCATTTGGATCATAATAGGCACGTTTGGCGTCATTAGACGTACGAACGTGCTTTTTTGGGTTTAATTTGGAATATTGGAGGTAAATTTTGAAACTTTTTAAGGTTGAATACGTAAACATAGTTATAGACTGGAAACCAGACTGAAAAGTACATGGAAGGAGGAGTCGCATGGAAACCTTATTTTGGTGGTTGTTGGCAGGAGGCGCAATCTTTACTGTGGTTAGTGTGTTGATCGGGGATGTACTCGGTAGCTGGCTGGATGGGGCGTTAGAGTTGCCGGGCCTTGATTGGTTCAGACCTGTCGTTCTACTTGGGGCTATGACTGCTTTTGGCGGGGCTGGAGTACTACTGACAAAGTATACTGGGCTGACCATGGGCTGGGTTGTTGTGCTAGCTTTAGGGATTGCACTTGTTATTGGAGTGCTAGTGTTTTTTGCATTTATCAAGCCCATGGCGAATTCAGAGGTTTCCAGCGGCTTCTCGATGCGTGAACTAACTGGCAGAATCGGTGAGGTTACCATTCCTGTACCTGAGGTTGGTTACGGGGAAGTTATGATCCGCTTGGGTGCAGGCAACACCATACATACAGCATCTAGCTTTGATCACAAACCGCTAGCTGCGGGAACCCGTATTGTCGTGGTTGAGGTCGCAGAGGGCGTCGTCCGCGTAGCGTACCTGGACACATAGACGGCGCATTCGCTTAACTTGAAGGGAGCGTGATCGGGAGTGTCAAATTTGCAAGATATTGTGTTGGTCCCTGGAATTGTTGTCATTGTTATCGTCATATTAGGGATTGCTTTTTGGGCCCGTTACAAAACGGTAGGACCGGATGAAGGAATGATTGTGACAGGTTCTTTTCTGGGAAATAAAAATATTTCCGAGGATGAATCTGGTCGCAAGATTAAAATTGTACGTGGTGGGGGCGCCTTCATTTGGCCTATTTTCCAGCAGTCCGAATTTATCTCTCTGTTGTCTCACAAATTGGACGTAACCACACCGGAAGTATATACAGAGCAAGGAGTGCCCGTGATTGCGGATGGTGTGGCGATTATTAAGGTCGGCAGTTCCATTGAGGATGTAGCCACAGCAGCGGAACAGTTTATCGGAAAGCCACTGGAAGCTCTTAGGGGAGAGGCTCAAGAAGTGCTGGAGGGACATTTGCGGGCAATCCTCGGCTCTATGACAGTAGAGGAAGTATACCGTAATCGGGATCGGTTTGCGCAGGAAGTACAGGGCGTGGCTGCGCGCGATCTGAAAAAGATGGGCTTGCAAATCGTTTCATTCACTATCAAAGACGTACGCGATAAACATGGGTATCTGGATGCGCTCGGTAAGCCGAGAATTGCTGCTGTGAAAAGGGATGCAGAGATTGCAGAAGCCGAGGCAGTGCGGGATGCCCGAATTCAGAAGGCACGAGCAGAACAGGAAGGACAGAAGGCCGAACTGTTGCGGGATACGAATATTGCCGAGGCGGCCAAGGAGAAGGAATTGAAGGTGGCTTCGTTTAAGAAAGAACAGGATACAGCCAGGGCAGAAGCCGATCAGGCTTATCACATTCAGGAGGCCCGTGCTAAGCAGACTGCTGTCGAGGAGCAGATGAAAGTTGAGTTGGTACGTAAGGAACGGGAGATTGATATTCAAGCCAAGGAAATACAGGTACGTGAAAAGCAATATGATGCGGAAGTGAAAAAGAAGGCGGAAGCCGATCGGTATGCAGTAGAACAAGCGGCGGAAGCCGACAAATCGCGTAAAATGCGTGAGGCGGAATCGCTGCAATACTCGATTGAAACACAGGCTAAAGCGTCAGCTGAACAAAAACGTCTAAACGGGCAAGCAGAAGCGGATGCAGAACGGGCCAAAGGTACAGCCGATGCAGATGTCATCCGTTTGCGTGGTCTCGCGGAAGCTGAGGCCAAGGAAAAACTGGCGGAGGCGTTCCAGAAGTTTGGAGAGGCTGCCGTGCTCGATATTATCGTGAAAATGCTGCCGGATCTGGCAGGACGCATTGCCGAACCGATTGCATCCATTGATAAACTAACTGTTGTGGATACGGGTAAAGGGGAAGGAGCAACGCGTGTCAGCAATTATGTCACCGAACTGATGGCGACGGCTCCCGAGATGCTTAAGAGTGTATCCGGTATTGATGTAGAGCAGTTGATCAAGGGACTAACCACTGGAAAAAATGGTCTTCATTCCGTACCGTCCTCCGGTGATGTGAACAAGCTACACAATCCAGCCTCGGTTGAGATGGCACTAACGGATAAAGAATAACGATAAGCCTTTGGGGAACAGATTCTTAGCCCCCAAAAGACCGCTTTTCATCACAGCATTTCCTGGAAATTGTGATGAAAAGCGTTTTCTTTTTATTGACCTTTAGCGGAATATTTGGTACTTTAACGTGGATTCCTCTGAGCTTCATGCTATAATTCTTAGGATCAAGGTTCTGATAAAAGAGGTGCGGATGTGAGCAGCCTAAAAGTGGCCAAAGCGCTGAATAACAATGTGATTATAGGGATGCATCCCGAGCATGATGAGGTTGTCGTGATTGGAAAAGGAATCGGTTTCAATCGCAAACCCGGCGATTTAATGCCGTTGGATTCAGTTGAAAAATTATTTATATTAAAAAGCCATGAAGAGCAGGAGCAATACAAACGATTGCTTCCTGAGCTGGATGAAAAGCTCATTGAGGTCATCGGTGAGGTGCTTCATCTTGTTCAGCTTCAAGCCAAAAAGCCTCTTAATGAGCATATACTGATTGCTTTAACTGACCATATTGCCTTCTCCATCAACCGTCATAAACAGGGGATTACGATTCATAATCCGTTCTTGTATGAAACTAGGGAAATATATCCTCAGGAATACAAGATGGCTGAGCAGGCTGTTGCTTTGATCAAGGATAAGATGGACGTGGATCTGGGAGAAGATGAAATCGGATTCGTAGCTCTGCATATTTATAGTGCTATGACGAACCAACATATCTCCGAGGTTAGGAAGGATTCTCGTCTGATTGCTGACATGGTTCAGGTCGTCGAGACGACACTCGATTACCGAATTCCTCTCCAATCCCTTGATTATTCCCGTCTGCTGACTCATCTGAGATTTGCGATTGAACGTGTACGACGAGGAGAGATTGTGCAGGAGATTTACCGATTGGACAAGCTTTTGAATGAAGAATATCCAGAAATGTATATGCTGGCCTGGAAACTTACGAAGATTATGGAGAAAAGGCTACGTAAACCGGTGTATCCAGCTGAAGTTAGCTATTTGACGATGCATCTGCAGCGTTTGTCCCAACGCAAGCAGGGAGAGCAACAAACCGTGATAAAGCCCGAATAAAAAAGTATTGCCTCGCATTTAGCGTGGTGCTATAATCAATTTTGCAATGAGGAAGACAACAACTAAACATTTTAACGTGTTACTGATTCGATCAGGCATGAGTTGTTTTAAGTTATGATTGTTTACAGCCTAGTGGGGTAAGCTATATCCCAAGGTTGTGTTCAAACATACTTAAATCGGCTCATGCCTTTTTTGTTGTTTTACCTCTGTTCTAAATTTCAGAGAAGGATGTGGATGGTATGTTTAAAAAGCTTTTCGGCGTTTTACAGCGTGTCGGTAAAGCGTTAATGCTTCCAGTAGCTATTTTGCCAGCTGCGGGGCTTTTATTGGGTATCGGCAACATGCTGGTCAACCCTGATTTTCTCCAGTACATCCCTGCATTAAATGCGGGCTGGGTTCAATCGGTAGCGACCATCATGATGAATGCCGGACAAATTGTTTTTGATAATCTGGCGCTGTTGTTCGCAGTCGGCGTAGCCGTCGGTCTGGCGGGCGGCGAGGGTGTAGCAGGTTTGGCTGCGATCATCGGTTACCTCGTAATGAACATTACGCTGGGTACAGCTGTGGGAGTCACACCTGGTCTGATTGCTCAAAAAATACCGGGTTATGCGAATGTGTTGGGTATTCCTACACTGCAAACCGGGGTGTTCGGCGGGATTATCATCGGTATACTGGCCGCTGCTATGTACAACCGATTTTTCAAAATCGAGCTTCCTTCGTACCTGGGCTTTTTCGCGGGTAAGCGCTTCGTTCCAATTGCAACGGCAGTATCTTCACTGATTGTTGGACTGGCACTGGTTCTGATCTGGCCTCCAGTTCAGCAAGGGCTTAACGCAGTATCTCACTTTATGGTGTATTCCAACCCGACCTTGTCGGCGTTCCTGTTCGGGGTTATCGAACGTGCGCTCATTCCATTTGGTCTGCATCACATCTGGTACTCACCGTTCTGGTTTGAGTTTGGTGAATATGTTAACAAAGCAGGTCAAACCGTTCACGGTGACCAGCAAATCTTCTTTAGTCAGCTTCGCGACGGCGTGGCACTGACAGCAAGTACGTTCCAAGTAGGTAAATTCCCATTCATGATGTTCGGATTACCGGCTGCAGCACTTGCGATGTATCATGAAGCAAGACCAGAACACAAAAAATATGTAGCAGGTATCATGGGTTCAGCAGCCTTGACTTCGTTCCTGACAGGTATTACGGAGCCACTGGAATTTTCCTTCCTGTTCGTAGCTCCATTGCTGTTTGCAGTACACTGTGTATTTGCAGGTTTGTCATTCATGACGATGCAAATTTTGAATGTTAAAATCGGCATGACGTTCTCTGGTGGATTTATTGACTTCCTGATTTTCGGGATTATTCCAACCCGTACGCCATGGTGGTATGTAATTATCGTCGGTCTGATTTTGGCGGTTATTTACTACTTCGGATTCCGATTCATTATACGGAAATTCAACTTGAAGACACCAGGACGTGAAGAAGCTACAGAAAATGTGGATGGTGCAGCAAGCGGTAGCAGTGATGAGCTTCCACATAACATTTTGGCTGCTTTCGGTGGTTCATCGAATATCAAGCATCTGGATGCATGTATTACACGCCTTCGGATTGAAGTTAATGAGAAATCAAACGTTGACAAAGCTCGTCTGAAACAACTTGGCGCCTCAGGTGTCCTGGAAGTGGGTAACAATGTACAGGCGATCTTCGGTACCCGTTCCGATACAATTAAAACTCAAATGGCTGATATCATGGCAGGTCGTACACCTGCACCTGCGCCTTCAGAACCAGCTCCACAAGAGGAAAAGGAAGCCGGAGAACAAAAGCAAACGATTGTTGTGGAAGATATCGTGATGCCAGTTAACGGCGAATTGGTTGACATTTCGACAGTTCCCGATCCAGTATTTGCAGAACGTATGACAGGTGATGGCTTTGCAGTTGTGCCTAATGATGGAACAATTGTTTCTCCTGTCTATGGTAAAGTATTCAATGTATTCCCAAGCAAGCATGCGGTTGGTATTCAATCCGATGGTGGTAAAGAAGTGCTTGTTCATATCGGGGTGAATACAGTGAAGCTTAAAGGTCAAGGATTTGACGTTTTGGTGAACGAAGGCGATCTTGTGTCAGCTGGCCAACCGATCATGAAAGTAGACCTGGAATATGTGAAAGCCAACGCTAAATCCATCGTCTCACCTGTCATTTTTACCAACCTTCCAGAAGGTTCTTCGGTAACTTTAAACAAAACTGGAGTATTGAAGGCTGGCGAAGATGGTATAATTACGATAAAATAAACTCTATGTGTTTCGGATTAGTTGATTAGGCGGCTTAAGCCGCCTGGTCATCTGCCCGGTATACTGCGTGTAAACAAATATTATCTTTAGGAAAGTGGGAGGAACAAATTATGCAAACAACTTTTAGAATCACGGATGAAGACGGTATCCATGCACGTCCTGCAACTGCGCTGGTAAATACAGCTAACAAATTCAGCGGTGCTGAGTCTTTCGCCGAAGCTAACGGTAAAAAAGTAACTTTGAAATCCATTCTGGGTGTATTGTCTCTGGGTCTGGAACAAGGGGATACTATTAACATTATCTGCGAAGGCGCTGAAGCTGCTGAAGCATTGAAAGCTCTTGAAAATGTAATCGTTAACGAAGGGCTGGGCGAAGTTCATGCTTAAAATTTCCGGGATTGCCGCTTCGGCAGGCATAGCCATTGCCCGGGCGTTTATCTTGGAGCATCCGAATTACGCTGTAGAGAGACGCGCGGTTGGTGATGTTGAAGCTGAAATCGCAAGATTGGATGCGGCTTTGGCAGAATCTCAAACCGAATTGGAATCGATTAAGGAGAAAACGCTTCGGGAACTGGGTGAGAAAAAAGCAGAAATTTTTGCATCTCACTTGCTCATCCTGAATGATCCTGAATTGATCGATCCGGTTAAAGCTAAAATCAGAGACGAGCAGCTCAATGCTGACTATGCTTTGAATGAAGTAGCTACACAATTTGTTTCCATGTTTGAAAACATGAAAAGTGCATATTTGCAAGAACGCGCATCGGACATGCGTGATGTAACCAAACGGGTGCTTAATCATCTGCTTGGTGTTCATTTTGTCAGTCCTGCAGAAATTGCCGAAGAAACGATTGTACTTGCAGAAGATTTGACACCTTCCGACACAGCTCAGCTGAACCGTGAATTTGTTAAAGGCTTTGCAACGAACATCGGTGGACGCACTTCGCACTCGGCTATTATGGCTCGTTCATTAGAAATTCCTGCTGTTGTAGGAACGAAAAATATATTGTCTCAAGCTAAAAGCGGCGATTTGATTATCGTCGATGGTCTGGATGGTCATGTATTCGTGAATCCTACCGAAGAAATCATTGCGGAATACCGCGCTAAACAGGTGGCATATGACAAGCAACGCGAAGAGTGGCGTAAGCTGCGTGGCGAAGCTACGGTTTCCGTTGATGGTGTCCATGTCGAACTGGCAGCCAATATTGGTACGCCTAACGATGTAGCTGGTGTTCTGGACAACGGTGGAGAAGGCGTTGGCTTGTACCGTACGGAATTCTTGTACATGGGACGCGACAAGCTCCCATCCGAAGATGTACAGTACACAGCTTACAAAACGGTTCTGGAAAGAATGGAAAGCAAACCGGTTGTAGTCCGTACTTTGGACATCGGTGGAGATAAAGAACTTCCTTATCTGGATCTGCCGAAAGAAATGAATCCGTTCCTCGGATTCCGTGCTATTCGTCTGTGTCTGGATCGCCAGGATATCTTCCGCACTCAATTGCGTGCTTTGTTGCGTGCAAGTGTACACGGTAACCTGCGCATTATGTTCCCAATGATTGCTACGCTGAACGAATTCCGTGAAGCTAAAGCTGTTTTGTTGGAGGAAAAAGAAAAGTTGGTAGCCGAGGGTGTATCCGTATCTGAAGAAATTCAGCTGGGCATCATGGTAGAAATTCCTTCCACAGCGGTATTGGCTGACCAATTCGCAAAAGAAGTGGATTTCTTTAGTATCGGTACTAACGATCTGATTCAATACACCATGGCAGCAGATCGTATGAACGAACGAGTTTCTTACCTGTATCAACCATATAACCCATCTATTTTGCGTCTGGTGAAAATGGTTATTGATGCCGCTCACCGTGAAGGACGTTGGGTTGGTATGTGTGGTGAAATGGCAGGAGACACCACAGCAATTCCGTTGCTGCTGGGTCTGGGACTTGATGAGTTCAGCATGAGCGCAACTTCCATTCTGCCAGCACGTAGTCAAATCTCTAAGTTGTCCCGTGCGGACATGGAGAAATTGGCTGCAAAAGCTCTGGATATGCAAACAGCTGAGCAGGTTGTTGAATTGGTTCAAAGCATCGAAGCATAAGGAAGGGTATCACATTTTTCAAAGGTTATATCTTTTTCCAACAAAAATTGCTGTATACATACAGCAGCCGGTATCTCAACAGATACCGGCTTTTTTGTATGCTTTGGATTGTTGGGTTGAATTTATTCTTAACTACATGCGCAATTCAGCACAGGTTTACGGGCTGCAGTGGTTTCATCCAGGCGCGTGACTGGAGTGGTATAGGGGGCATTGAGCACCAGCTCAGGGTTCTCCTCGGCTTCGCGCGCAATATGAATCATAGTATCGACAAAAGCATCCAGCGTCTCTTTACTTTCTGTTTCCGTCGGCTCGATCATGATGCATTCCTCTACATTCAGCGGAAAATAAATGGTAGGTGGATGGTAACCGAAATCAAGCAACCGTTTGGCTACATCAAGCGTGCGCACTCCAAACTTCTTCAAGCCTCGTCCCGACATGACAAATTCGTGTTTACAATGCCCGGGATAAGGCAGATCAAAATACGGAGCCAGCCGATGCATCATGTAGTTGGCATTGAGTACAGCACATTCGGACACTCGCTTCAAGCCATCAGGACCGTAGCTGCGGATATAGGCATAGGCACGGACGAGAATGCCGAAGTTGCCATAAAAGGCTTTGACCCGCCCAATAGAATCTCCCTGCTCCCGATCCCAGCGGTACATACCCTGCGGATCACGTACGACAAGCGGCTTGGGCAGAAAGGGAATCAGTCGCTGCTTTACGCCGACAGGTCCAGCGCCCGGGCCCCCTCCACCGTGCGGAGTACTCATCGTTTTGTGCAAATTGAGATGCACCACATCAAAGCCCATATCCCCAGGGCGGGTAATCCCCATGATAGCATTGGAATTTGCGCCGTCATAGTAGAGCAGGCCACCTGCGTCATGCACAATTGCGGCAATATCAGTGATTTGCTTCTCGAACAGACCAAGCGTGTTCGGATTGGTCAGCATGAGCGCAGCGGTGTCGTTGCCTACGGCTTGACGCAGCGCATCCAGATCCACCAGCCCCTCAGGGGTGGAGGGAAGGGTGACTGTTTCGAAACCCGCGACGGTTGCACTGGCGGGGTTCGTTCCATGCGAGGAATCCGGCACGAGCACCTTGGTACGTCGCTCGCCACGTGCTTCGTGGTACGAGCGGATCATCATCAGCCCGGTCCATTCGCCATGGGCGCCAGCAGCGGGCTGAAGCGTAACGGCATCCATGCCGGTCAACGCAGCCAGATCATTTTGGAGCGTATGCAGCAGTTCCATAGCCCCCTGGATGCTATCCTCCGGCTGATATGGGTGAATTTTAGCAAAGCCTGCGTAACGGGCAACATCCTCATTCACCTTCGGATTGTATTTCATCGTACACGAGCCAAGCGGATAAAATCCGTTGTCGACGCCGAAATTGCGCTGGGACAGGGCGGTATAATGGCGAATAACATCTACTTCGTATACCTCGGGTAATGCCGCAGGTTCGCTGCGCAGCGCATAATCCGGCAAAAGCTCTGCCACCGGGCGACGGGGAACGTCGCAATCGGGAAGGGAATAAGCGATGCGACCCGGACGGCTCAATTCAAAAATGAGCGTTTGATCGTGTTCCTTTAACAGTTCTTGTTTCTGATCCTGTCCGGTGTGTGTCATAGCAATTCCCCCAAGGTGTGTACAAATTGGTCAATCTCTTCTTTGGTTCTTTGCTCCGTCACGGCAATCAGCATGTGACCAGCAAGTTCCTCATAGTCCCGGCCCAAATCGTAGCCAGCGATAAATCCGGCAGCTAGCAGCTCGGCCTGGAGTTTGCTCATATCTGTACCCTCAGGCAGTTTAAGGGCAAACTCATTAAAGGTTGGTGCGTTAAACGAGGTAGATACGCCCTTCAAGCTCATCAATTGCTCTAACGCATAACGGCTTTTATGCAAATTTAGCTCGGCTACTTCCTTGATCCCCTGTCTACCCATGACAGACAAATATACAGATGCAGATAAAGCGAGCAACGCTTGATTGGAGCAAATGTTAGACGTGGCCTTTTCGCGGCGGATATGCTGTTCCCGCGCTTGCAAGGTCAGTACGAAGCCGCGTTTGCCGTTACGGTCTGTAGTTTGGCCTACGATACGTCCAGGGATACGGCGCATATGCGCCTGGGAAACAGCAAAGTAACCGCAGGTCGGACCACCGAGGGAGGATGAGATCCCAAGTGGCTGCGCGTCTCCTACAACAATATCCGCGCCTTGCTTACCAGGGGTCTCTAGCAAGCCTAGTGCCAGTGGATTGGCACTAACAACCATAAGCCCTTGATGCGCATGGATGAGGTCAGCCATCGGCTTCAGATTTTCCACGGCTCCGAAAAAGTTGGGATTTTGGATCAAAACAGCCGCCGTCTGTTCCGATACGGCCGTGGCTAGCGCATCGACATCCGTTACGCCATCCGAACAGCCGATTTCCACAATGTCCAAATCCAATCCGCGTGCATAGGCTGCCAATACCTGACGTGCCTCTGGATGGACAGACCTTGATACGATAAGCTGTTTACGACGCGTGGCGGAAGCGGCCAATGAGCCCGCTTCCGCCAGAGCTGTAGCCCCATCGTACATGCTGGCATTCGCTACCGCCATACCTGTCAATTCGCAAATATACGACTGGAATTCAAAAATGGCTTGCAGCTCGCCCTGGCTTACTTCCGGCTGATAGGGGGTGTAGGCTGTGTAAAATTCGGAACGTGAGGTGATGTGCTGAATGACGGACGGAATATGATGATCATAAATACCTGCACCAAGAAAGCTGGCATGTGTATCTGCATTGGCGTTGTGTCCGGCTAGCTCGGCCATGTGGCGAGTTAAGGCTCTTTCGTCGAGCCGAGAGGAAAGAGGGAGTTCCCCTTGGTATCGAATAGCCTCTGGAATGTCACTGAATAAATCATCAATGGATGATACGCCCACCACACGCAGCATTTCGGTTTGGTCTTGTTCGGTCATGGGGAGATAGCGATGCTGCTTCATAGGTTCTGGCTCCTTTCGAAAAGCAAAATTTAGATAGTAAATTAGCTAATACATAGTCTTAATTGGAAAATCCAGAATTTTATATCTGACATGATCGCTTTTTTAGAATGAAGAGGATTAAGATCAGCGTAGCCGTTTATAAAAGGGGGCTGGGACCACTTCCGCACGCAGGCGTTTACCACGAATTTCGACCTCCAGCGGTGTCGATAGGGTGCTAAAACGACTGTCCACCAGGGCCAGCCCCAGATTACGCTTCAAGGTGGGCGATTGAGTACCCGTTGTGACCTCACCGATGTGTTGACCTTCAGCGAACACCGGATAATGAGCGCGCGGGATACCGCGGTCAATCATTTCCAGCCCGATCAACTTGCGAGGAATTCCTTGTTCTTTTTGACGTTGCAGTGCTTCCCTGCCGATAAAATCTCCTTTGTTCAACTTGACGAAGAAACCTAAACCAGCCTCAAGCGGTGAAATTGTGGCAGATAACTCCTGTCCGTACAATGGTAGCCGTGCCTCGAAGCGCAGCGTATCGCGAGCACCAAGTCCAGCGGGAATCAGTCCATACGATTCACCGCAACGAAGTAAACCATCCCACACGGCGGGTGCTTCCTCAGCAGGGATATAAAATTCAAAACCGTCTTCGCCGGTATATCCAGTTCGCGAGACAAGTGCTTTTGCTCCGAACAATTGCACGTTCTCATGGAATCGGAAAGATGCCAGATTCGTAATATCTGTATCTGTCACGGCTGCGGCAATACGTGCTGCTTCCGGTCCTTGTAGTGCCAGCAATGCTATCGCATCAGACACATTCTTCAGATGAACCGATGCTGGTACGTGGCGTATGAGCCAATCCCAATCTTTGTCGATGTTGGAGGCATTCACAACGAGCATGTAGCGCTCTGGTCCTTTGCAATATACAAGCAAGTCATCCACTACTCCTCCATCGGGGTAACACAGGAGTGAATATTGTGCCTGGCCTGGTTCCAACTGGCTGACATCATTCGTAGTTACCCGTTGCAAAAAAGCCTCAGCTTCTTTGCCTTCAACCAAGAACTCGCCCATATGCGATACATCGAATAAACCTGCACGTTGTCGGACGGCCTCATGCTCCTTTTGAATGCCGCTAAACTGAACGGGGAGTTCCCACCCGCCAAAGTCAATACAACGAACCCCGGGCTGCGTCCCGTAGGACGAATATAGTGGTGTTCTTCGCAAATTAGACATTTTTTCACTCCTATCCAGTGTAATCGGCTAAACAAAAAAGACAGGCTAAAAGAAACGTATAGACGGCAGTCCATACTCTTCTTTCAGCTCTGTCCTTGATACCAGAAAGTTACCCCGGTGTGAACCAGGTTTCCCCTTGGGTGATCCGCTCTTTTCACGGATGCTCTCCAGAGATGCGTCCGGCAGAGGTCCTTTTGCCTGAGAGATTCACCTGCAATGCAAGTTTACTCCTTCGGCGCTACCTTTTGGATCAACGGTATGTTACCCGGTTTTGCAGATAACAACTTGATCCGATTCGCGTGCCCAACTGTCTCACAAACGACAACAGCGATGCGAATATTTTTGGTAGTCTCTCCCTCCGCGTTCATCCGCGTTTGCAGTTGTCGAGGTATTTTCAAAAGCAATTACTATAACCCATTAATACGCAAATCCATTCAAAATGTCAATAAAAATGTCATATAAAACAATATGAAAAACATTTATTGTATAAATAAGGATATGTAAGCGTTTGTTACAAGTTATCATTTTTTTATAGACTGCGCTATATGAGTTGGTATGGAGTATTTTTGTTAGTATTATTGACATGGATGTTCTTGTTGTCATAATCTTAACTTGTCTAATACAGGTGATCAAAAGCATTTTATTCATGTGGAAGTGAGGCGAAGCAGGATGAGTGAAGTGAAACAGCAACTTTGGTATACAGACGAACATGAGTGGGTTCAGCACACAGTGGATGGGACGTTGCGGATCGGCATTACAGACTTTGCACAGCATCAATTGGGTGATATTGTTTTTGTGGAATTACCTGGGGCGGGAACAACGATTGGACAGGGGACGGAGATTGGTACAATTGAATCGGTGAAGACCGTATCCGATCTTTTTGCTCCGGTGACGGGAACCGTTTTGAAAGTAAATGAAGCTCTGGAAAGTACACCTGAGCTGGTGAATGAATCACCCTATGAAGAGGGTTGGATGATCGAAGTAGAGATGAGCAATGATGTCGAGGAAGCTCTGGGCAAGTTGCTGTCTGCGGAGCAGTACGAGCAGTTGATTTCGGATGAGCAATAATGAGCAATACAGCATGAAATAATAGCGCTTTATTCTGAGTTTTTATATGGATATTGAATTAAATAAGAGCATCGTTAGTCCGCTCAGTTTTTGTATAAAATAGTCGCTATGCCTGACATAGCGGCTATTTTTTTGTTGTCTTTTAGAAGACGTATTTACGTTGCTTACGCAGGCTTAGAAGAGAGCCTCTTTATACAATTGCACAGATTTACAACAGTGTTTTTTCGACTAATTTCTATTGTTATCGGCCATATTAAGAAGAATTATGCAGGTATAATGCCTTGTCGTTACTTTAAATTTAAATGTTGTCATCAACGTTCATGACGAAAGTACGTTTTCATTTCGTTGATGAAGATAGCGCTGTCATTTAGTATGAATTTTAAGAAAAGGTAGTGATGCTATTTACTCACAAGGAGGATATGAATATGAGCACAGTGGACACAAAGTCCAGTTCAAACGGTGGCGCTCGTGTCGCCGTACAGCGTTTTGGCCGCTTTCTCAGCGGTATGGTTATGCCCAATATGGGAGCCTTTATCGCATGGGGATTAATTACGGCCCTTTTTATTCCGACCGGGTGGTTCCCAAATGAGGGTTTTGCACAACTGGTTGATCCGATGAAAAATTATTTGCTGCCACTGCTGATCGGTTACACGGGAGGCACGATGATTCACGGACAGCGTGGAGGTGTGATCGGTGCCATTATGACGATGGGGGTCATTGTGGGGGCCGATATCCCGATGTTCCTGGGCGCGATGGTAGCTGGTCCGCTGGCTGCATGGATATTGAAGAAGTTCGATAAGGCCATTGAGGGCAAAGTCAAATCAGGTTTTGAAATGCTGGTCAATAATTTCTCGGCTGGGATTATCGGTGCCATTCTAGCATTACTAGCGCATGTGGCGATCGGCCCGGTCGTGCAAACCATCAGTCAAGTGTTGTCGACAGGGGTACAGTTCCTCGTGAACGCAGGGCTACTGCCGCTTGTCAATCTCATTATTGAGCCCGGAAAAGTATTATTTCTCAACAACGCACTGAATCATGGAGTATTGAGTCCGATTGCGCTGGAGGAAGCTGCAAGAACAGGAAAATCCGTTTTGTTCATGCTTGAATCCAATCCTGGCCCGGGACTCGGTATTTTGCTGGCCTATTGCCTGTTCGGTAAAGGCTCTGCGAAGTCGTCTGCTCCTGGTGCAGTCATTATTCATTTTTTCGGCGGGATTCATGAAATTTATTTCCCTTATATTTTGATGAAGCCGATTCTGATTCTCGCTGCTATAGCAGGGGGCGTTGTGGGAACCTTCTGTTTTATGTTGACAGGTGCCGGACTGGTTGCTGCTCCTTCACCAGGCAGTATCATTGCTTATTTCCTGATGACACCCAAAGGCGGATATTTGCCGATGCTGAGCGGTGTGGTCGCAGCTGCGGTCGTATCCTTTGCGGTTGCTGCAGTATTGCTCAAGACAGGCAAGCAAAAGGAAGAGGGGCTGGAGGAAGCTGCATCCCGCCTGAAAGATATGAAAAATCAAAGCAAGGGTGCAAGCGCTAACGCCACTGTAATGGAAGATAACCGCGCATCCGATCGTGCTGCCGAGATTGCCGCAGATCGAACGCTTAAGGATAAATCCGAGGTGAATAAAATTGTCTTTTCCTGTGATGCAGGTATGGGTTCAAGCGCCATGGGAGCCTCAATTTTGCGCAAAAAAATGAAACAGGCGGGCGTGGGCGTTACGGTAACGAATACGGCAATCAGTGAAATTCCACAGGATGCGGATATTGTCATTACACAAAAAACGTTGACAGACCGGGCTAAAACGGTAGCCCCGAATGCTGAGCACATTTCCATTGACAATTTCCTGAAGAGCCCTGAATACGAAGCGCTGGTTGAACGGTTGAAATCCGATTCTTAATCCCCATAAAGTCAGGCCGGCTGTATACAGTTTGTATTTCCTGCTGGAAGGGATGAGAGCTTGGGAAGGAACGGTATGCCCTTATGAATATTACGAAACGACAATCTGACATCGTAGAGTATCTTTTGGAGCAGCCTCAAGAGGTTACGGCCGGGGAAATTGCTGAGAAGATCAATGTCAGCACAAGGACGGTTCATCGGGAACTTGGCGCAGTTGAGTGTTGGTTGGCGGCTCATGAGGTAAAGCTGGAGAAAAAATCAGGGATCGGTATCTATGTGGATGCCGGCCCGACTCAGCTTGCAAGTCTGCGGGAGCAATTACTGCATACGAAGTCAGACGAATACTCGGCTGAGGAGAGAAAAATTGTAGTTCTGTGCATGCTGCTGGATACACAGGAGCCGATCAAGCTGCTGGCGCTAGCATCGGATTTGAAAGTCACAGTAACTACGGTCAGTCATGATCTGGACGAATTACTAGGCTGGATCGAAGATCGAGGGCTCATGCTTGTGCGCAGACGGGGATACGGTGTCGAGATTACAGGACGGGAGATAGACAAAAGACGGGCGATTTCTGAGCTTGCTCTCGAATATTTGGATGAATCGGATCTGTTTTCCGGCCGAGAGGAGCTTCGTCCCGTAACACGTGTCACAGAAAAATTGCTGGAGATGATTGGCAGAGAGAATCTGCTAACCGTGGAGAATGTTCTCTGGCAGCCTCATGATCAATGGCTGAAAAACATGGTGGAAAGCAAATATATGGAACTGCTGATTCAAATTTGCGTTTCTCTGGCACGTCTGCGCCTTGGGTACGTTGTGGATCATCGTCTCTCGTATTCGAAAACAGATTCAGAGGAGAATATCATGCTGCGCACAGCTATGGTGGAGCGTATATGCGCAGAGTTGTCAGCGGCGCTGGATATTGAATTTCCAGAACCGGAACGATGTTATTTCGGGTTGCTGTTCCGTGATGCTGAGGATCATTCCACCCGCTTGCTGCCACTGGATGATCTTGTACTGCTGGAGTCGGTTCATGAGTTGATTCGTCGTGTAGAGGCAGAGACAGGCACACCATTAGCAGAGGATCGTGTCCTGCGTGAAGGGCTGATTGCCCATATGGCTCCAGTATTCAAACGTTTGAGGGAAGGGAGAGCGATCCGCAACCCTCTCCTTCAGCAAATTCGCAAGGATTACGGCAGCTTGTTCGACTCGGTCAAAAAGGCTGCGGCGGATATGACGGAAATGGAAGTACCAGATGAAGAGATCGGATTTCTGGTCATGCATTTTGGCGCTTCGTTGGAGCGGCTGCGACAATTGCAGCGGGAGGTTCGAGCAATCGTAGTCTGCACGAGCGGAATTGGGTCTTCCAGACTTCTGGCAACAAGACTGGCCAAGGAGCTGCCACAGATCAAAATCGTGGATAGGGCCTCATGGTACGAGGCAACGCGGATTCCCAAGGAGGATTATGATCTGATCATTTCGACAGTGGAGCTACCGCTTGAGCCGGATCGGTATCTCAAAATCAGCCCGCTGCTGACGCAAGAGGAGAGTGACCGCCTGCGTCATTTCATTCAGCATATTACACTCAATCAACTCAGTGATCATCGTCAGGAACAGGCTGTACTCTCCGGCCAGGGCATGGAGTGGCTTACTGGTCTACGGAAAAGTCTTGAGGAGATTGTGCACATTGTACAGCAATTTCAAGTGTATCCACTGGAAAATCAAGGGATGGATATGCCAGCTACCATAGAGGCTATATGCATGTTGGAGGCAGGGCGGGGAAATGTCACAGAGCCTTCTGTTGTTGCTGAACAGCTTATGGAAAGAGAGCGCCAAGGTAGTCAGGTGATTACTGATACCTCCGTTGCTTTAATTCATACACGCAGTCCCTATATTCGCCAGCCTTTGCTGACCTTGTATAGGCTGGCTGAGCCGCTGTTGGCGGATGTAGACGAACAAGTGGAATGCGTTCTGCTGATGTTGGGACCTCGTGAGTTACCGAAAGAAAGCTTGGAGGTATTGAGCGAGATTAGTGCATTACTGCTGCAGGAAGACATGATTACACTACTGGAACACGGTAGTAGAGATCAGATTGCCAATTATATATCGACTGAGCTGGCTGAATTTTTTCACAGTAAATTAGGGACAGGGAGGAACCTACCGTGAGTATTATGACGATAGACAAAATAAAAATGAACGCAACCGCCAAAGACAAATATGAGGCGATTCGTATGGCAGGACAAATCCTGCTGGATGCAGGACATATTACAACTGAGTACATTGACAAGATGCTTGAACGCGAGGAGATTGTATCCACCTATATCGGGAACGGGTTGGCTATTCCACATGGTACCAAGGAATCTAAGACACTTGTTCAATCCACTGGCATCTCCATCGTTCAGTTCCCGCAAGGCGTAGATTTCGGGGAAGAAAAAGCATACATGGTGATCGGCATTGCAGCCCAAGGCGGCGATCATATGGAGATTTTGACAAGTATCGCTGTGGTATGTGCGGAGGAAGAAAACATGGACAAACTTCGCAACGCGGTGATCCCACAGGAAATTATAGATCTGTTCGAAAGTGAGCTGGAGCTATGAGAGCCGTCCACTTTGGAGCAGGAAATATCGGTCGCGGCTTTATTGGGCTGATTCTGTCGCGTGCAGGCTATGAGGTTGTTTTTTCAGATGTCAACGAGACACTTGTATCTGAGTTACGACGCCGCAAGCAATATACTGTTGAGTTGGCGAATGATACGAAGGATACGGAGACGGTAACGAATGTAACCGCGATTGACGGCAGAGATGCATCCGCTGTAGCGGATGCAGTAAATCATGCTGATCTGGTAACGACCGCAGTCGGGGTTAGCATCCTCAGGCATATTGCAGCAGGTATTGCCGAGGGGATAGCACGGCGGGTAGAGCGTGGAGCAGGCCCGCTGCATGTGATTGCTTGCGAAAATGCAATTGGAGGCAGCGCCCAACTGAAAGAGCATGTTTTTGCGCTACTGAATGAGGCGACTCGTGCCAAGGCAGAGGCTTCGGTATATTTCCCTAATGCTGCTGTAGACCGGATTGTGCCGATCCAGCATCATGAGGATCCATTGCATGTGCAGGTAGAGCCTTTTTACGAGTGGGTGGTGGATCGCTCGCAGATGGCAGCTGACCATGAAGAAATCGAAGGCATTCTTTACGTGCAGGATCTGGAGCCTTACATTGAACGCAAGTTGTTTACGGTGAATACGGGGCATTGCGTGGCGGCCTATATTGGTTATACCGCAGGTTATGCCACGATCCAGGAGGCCATGAAGGATACCAAGGTGGTAGATTCAATCCAAGGGGCGCTGGAGGAAACAGGAGCGGTGCTTGTAAAGCGATTCGGCTTGAATCAAGGGGAGCATAAGAAGTACATCTCTAAGATTCTGGATCGCTTCCGCAATCCTAATCTGACAGACGAGGTTACTCGGGTCGGACGTTCACCGCTTCGCAAGCTGTCTCCCAATGACCGTCTTGTACGTCCCGCGCTGCAAGCACAGGAGTATGGTATCCGGACCGATCATCTGGCGTTAGGAATGGCTGCTGCCTGCAAATTTGATATTACGGAAGACCCCGAAGCAGTTGAGCTTCAGCAGGTGATTCGCAGCCAAGGGGTGAGTGTAGCGCTGACACGTTATACGTCCATACCTGCAGATGACCCGTTACATCGGCAGGTATTGGAGCAATATGATATTATAAGTTCGTAAAACAACGTAATAACACGCACTTATTTCAATCATCCTCTTGAAGACCAAACATCTACATGAGCACAAAAATGTTCTGTGGAGTTGAGCTTCAAGAGGATTTTTATATGCGTGATTTACATCACATAACAACCTGATTAAATTATATATATTGATAATGATTATCATTATCCATAAAATATCATTAATAGTATATATATTAGGGGGATTATAGTGAAACCGATTTATATTACCTTAGGGTTTTTATTTTTGGCACTTGGAGTTATTGGTGTAGTGGTGCCGTTGCTGCCGACTACACCGTTTCTGCTGCTGGCAACCTTTTTCTTTATGCGGGGGTCTGAAAGGATTCATCGGTGGTTTTCAAATACGTCTCTGTATCAAAAATATCTGGAAAGTTTTGTTCAAACCAGGTCGTTGAAGCTGTCCACAAAAATTACGTCATTGGGCTTAGCGTCAGCTATGCTGATTACAGGATTTATCTTTACCCCTAATATATGGGGCAAAACGCTCATCGTCTTAGTCATCCTTTTTAAATATTATTACTTTATATTCCGAGTCGGAACTGTGAGAGAAGCTGAGGCGGAAACTCTGACTTCAACTGAAGCCGTTCCTACTCCAAAAAAAAAATCTAAAATGGTCGACAGTCGTCTGTTAGGCCTGGTGGAGCATTCTCGAAAATATATCATCTTGGGTGTGCTTGTACAGTGGATCGGTCTTTTAGGGAGTATAGCCGCTGTTTTGTCTATGGCCTTTGTGATGCAGCAAGCATGGGAGGGACAAGTGAGTCGCAAGCTGATTCTATTCATGACGGTCATTGTTATGGCTGCCATTGCAGTTCGCTTTCTGAGTAATTATGCAGCCAGTATGTTGTCCTATCGGGCTTCAATCAATGCTAAAAAAACGCTGCGCTCACAGATTTACGGCAAGCTGCTAAAGCTGGGGCCCTCTTATACAGATCATACTTCCACTTCGGGGGTTATTCAGGTTGCTGTAGAAGGGGTGGAGCAGCTTGAGACCTATTTTGGAAGATATATGCCTCAGCTATTCTATAGTCTGCTTGCGCCTGTAACGTTGTTCATCACCCTCTCTTTTGTCAGCTTCAAAGCGGCTATTATTCTATTAATCTGTGTTCCCTTAATTCCAGTGTCCATTATTGTCATTATGAGGATGGCTAAAAAGCTGTTTCGGAAATATTGGGGCAGCTATGTCAATTTGGGTCACAGCTTTTTGGAAAATGTACAAGGTCTGACCACGCTCAAAATTTACGGGACAGACCAGGATAAACATCAGGAGATGAACACAGCGGCTGAGGATTTTCGCAAAATGGCGATGAAAGTCCTGACTATGCAGTTAAACTCCGTGGCTGTCATGGATCTTATCGCATTTGGTGGTGCCGCCGCAGGTGTGCTGGTCGCGGTAAGCGAATATTCTTCAGGTCATATTGGCTTGGCGGGAGCGCTCATCATTGTTTTGCTGTCGGCAGAGTTTTTCATTCCGCTGCGTCTGCTCGGTTCCTACTTTCATATCGCCATGAACGGAATGGCAGCAAGTGATAAAATATTCCAAATGTTGAGTACAGAGGATTTTATACAAGGACAACAAAGCATAGAAGCCACAGACATTCAACTGGAACGGGTAAATTTTGCTTACGATGAAAGAGATACCTTACGAAATATATCCATGAATATCCCTCAAGGGAGCTTTGTTTCCATTGTTGGAGAATCAGGTTCAGGTAAAAGTACGGTAGCCGGATTGATCGTTGGACATCATGAGGGCTATCAAGGAAGCCTGAAGATCGGAGGAACCGAACTGACCTCCATTACGGAAGAAAGCCGCATGCGTCATATGACCTGGATCGGTTTTAACAGTTACATTTTTAAAGGCACTGTAGAAGCGAATTTGAGAATGGGGAATGAGCACGCGGATGAGCAACAAATGCTGGAAGCGTTGCGGCAAGTGAAGCTGTATGATTTTATTCTCTCCGAAGGGGGACTGGAAGCAGAGATAGAAGAGCAGGGAGCGAATCTGTCAGGAGGACAGCGCCAACGGCTAGCACTGGCCAGAGCGTTGCTGCACGATAGTCATGTGTATATTTTTGATGAGGCTACCTCTAACATTGACGTTGAGAGTGAGGAAGGCATCATGGAAGTCATACATGCACTGGCAGGTCAAAAAACAGTGATTCTCATCTCTCACAGACTGGAAAACGTGATCCAATCTGACTGCATTGTTGTGCTGCAAAATGGCTTAGTGGCAGAATCCGGAACGCATCAGGAGCTGTTGAGCCAGCAGGGACATTATGCGGAGATGTATCTCAGTCAGCATAGGATGGAACAGTTTGTGAAAGGAGGTGCTGTATATGCGTAGACACGGTTTACGGATTATGGGTCAATTGTTGGTCTTGGCAGGGCCTCTTTTACCTGTGCTGCTCATAACGATTGTTACAGGAGTGCTTGGTTTTGTATGTGCTATTGGCATTATTGTGTATGGGGCCCTTGCCCTACTGACAGCAACGGGCATCACGACAGGCTACAGCATGACATTTTTGCTGACTGCCATCGTGCTATGTGCTGTATTACGCGGCGTATTTCGTTATGGCGAGCAAATGAGCGGTCATTATCTCGCCTTCAAGCTGCTGGCCGTGCTGCGTGACAAGGTGCTTCTAGCCTTGCGCAGATTGGCTCCAGCCAAGCTTGAAGGCAAAGACAAAGGGAATCTGATTTCGCTGATTACAAGTGATATTGAGCTATTGGAAGTATTTTATGCGCATACGATAGCGCCTGTTATGATCGGCATTATTACTTCACTGATTATGGTGTTTTTTATAGGCTCTTATGAGCCTTTACTAGGCGGGATCGCTGCGCTTGCTTACATAACCGTCGGTTTGTTCATTCCTCTGCTTACGTCACGTATGGGCAAGCGCCAAGGGATGGAATACCGGAGCAGCTTCGGCCAGCTGAGTAGTTATTTTTTGGACAGCTTACGCGGGATGAAGGAAATTGTTCAATATGGGCAAGGGGAACAACGATTAAATGAAATTAACCGTCGTACGGATCAGTTGGATGCCAAGCAGAAGGACTTGAAGCATCACGAAGGCATCACAAGAGCGATCACAGATGCGGCTGTAATCGGATTTTCATTCTTGATGCTGCTAGCTGGATTGTATGGCATGTCTAAGGGGCAGATGGATTTTACAAGTATGCTGATTTCAGTCATTGCCCTGTTTAGTTCATTTGGTCCGGTGGTCGCGCTGAGCAATTTGTCTAACAATTTGCTTCAGACGCTGGCAAGCGGGGAACGAGTGCTGAGTCTGCTGGAGGAGACCCCGGAGGTAGAAGAAAATATGGATGGAATGACTGTTGGCTTTACTGGAGCGCAGATAGATAAGGTGACTTTTGCATACGATGGTCAAACGGTGCTGAAGGACGTAAGTCTCACGATACCGCCCAAACGAATTATAGGTATTCAGGGTAAAAGCGGCTCCGGCAAGTCAACGTTGTTGAAGTTGCTGATGCGATTCAGGGACCCGCAACAAGGTGGAATTTTGCTATCTGAACACGATTTAAAGGACATTGAGACCCGACATTTAAGAAGCTTGCAAAGCTATGTCGATCAGCATACATTCCTGTTTGATGATTCCATTGCAGCTAATATCAAAATTGGAAAGCCTGATGCTACACATCAACAGGTTGTAGAAGCAGCCCGTAAGGCATCAGTGCACGATTTTATTATGACATTGCCTCAAGGATATGACAGCCGAGTTGGAGAGTTGGGGGACAGGCTGTCTGGTGGAGAACGTCAGCGCTTGGGACTGGCCAGAGCCTTTGTTCATGATGCGCCCCTCTTACTGCTGGACGAACCAACTAGCAATTTGGACAGTTTGAACGAAGCGATTATTTTAAAATCGTTAAAAGAACAGCAGCAAGATAAAACAATTATCCTTGTATCGCATCGAAGCTCTACCATGCGAATGGCTGATAAAATTTTTCAAATGGATAACCGCCGACTCTCCTGAAAATGGTACATGGTTTAGCATGCTTTTTTTCAGTCTAGTCTATAAGTGATAAAAGCTAGAAAATAAATGTGATGCTTTGGAGGCGAAAGCTGTAGCCTGTTCATCGTTTTGTCATAAAATGGAGTGTGCGTGTTGAAATGAGAGTGTCATCCTTATTTAATTCATCCAGCTTTTCAAGCTTGTCTTATTTTGATAGCCTATGAGGTGAGGATTTTGCAAATCCTGAGGTATATTGACAAGTCATAAACATCATAAATGATGGATGAACAGAGGCTATAAGCCGATGTATAAAAATGGGTGGTGAACAGGAATGTCTGATTTCAATCAGCTCAAGGGACTTGAGCACACAGCATATCCCATATATGAAGGCTATGATTTGGGTCTTACTTATACGCCTGCGGGCAGCAAATTTAAGGTATGGGCACCGACTGCACAGCAGGTTCATATAGCGTTGTATAGCGACGCAGGGGTGTACGATCAGGAAGGAATCGTTCAGGAGCACGGTGGTGGTCAGGAATTTCTAATGAGCCGTGATGATCAAGGTGTATGGTCTATCGAACTGGAAGGCGACTGGAACAGATATTATTACATGTACAGGCTGGAGTGGGTGGACCACACCATTCATTATGCTGCCGATCCATATGCCAGAGCGGTATCAGCCAACGGGCAACGTACGGCTATCATTGATTTGGATCAAACCAACCCGGATGGATGGGAACAGGATGAGGGGCCTGTACTTGAGCGTGCGACAGATGCCATTATCTATGAGCTTCATGTGCGTGATTTTTCGATGGACCCCCATTTTAATACGGGTATAAAAGATTTATCTGCCGCTCAGGGGCGGTTTGCAGCCTTTACGTATACGGGATTAACGGATTCCGAGGGTAACCGTATCGGACTGGATCATTTGCTGGAGCTGGGCATTACACATGTTCATTTGCTTCCCGTGGCTGACTTTCATACGGTGAATGACTTTTCGGAATTAGGAACTGAATATAACTGGGGCTATGATCCGCAGCACTATAATGTGCCGGAGGGGTCCTACTCTTCCAATCCAGCTGATCCGGAGGCGCGTATACGCGAGTTGAAATTGCTGGTACAGTCTCTGCATGCGGCCGGCATCGGTGTCATTATGGACGTCGTGTACAATCATACGTATTCGGTGGAAAAGGGTCCGTTTGAGCCAGTTGTACCAGGATATTATTACCGTACAGATGAGCAAGGGAAGCTCACCAATGGATCAGGTGTAGGTAATGAGATGGCAACCGAACGTCCGATGGTGCGCAAGTATATCAAGGATTCACTGCGCTATTGGGCAGAGGAATATCACATAGATGGCTTCCGGTTTGATTTGATGGCGTTGATTGATACACCGACTGTAGAGCAGCTTACTCGAGAACTTCGCTCTGAGATACGTCCCGATCTGCTGATCTATGGTGAGCCTTGGACAGGAGGAGAGTCCCCTCAGCCTTTGCTTACATTAAAAGGAACGCAGCGGGATAAGGGTTTTGCCGTTTTTAACGACAATTACCGTTCTGCCATTAAGGGAGATAGCGACGGTACAGGAAGCGGGTTTGCTACGGGTGCGGAAAATCAGGAGGAACGGGTACTTCAAGGTGCTTTTGGAGCTATTTATGATTTCACAGCTCAGCCATCAGAGACCGTCAATTATGTAACGGCCCACGATAATCTCAATTTGTGGGATAAAATTTTGACGGTGAGACATGCACTGGAGAACTGTCGTTTTCCGCAATGGGAGCAGGGGAACCCCAAAGATGGAAGAACAGCCGAACAAGCCGTAGCCGAAGCAGACCCGTATCAGGAGATGGATGAAAGTAACCTACTTGAAAACGAAACTGTACGTAAGTCCCTGTTAGCTAACGGAATGGTTCTGACATCGCAAGGCATTCCTTTTATCCATGCAGGGGATGAACTGCTGCGTTCCAAATATGGAGACCATAACAGCTACCGAAGCTCTGATGTGGTGAACGCCATCCGTTGGAATAACAAGGCGAGGTTTCGACCTGTGTTTGATTACTACCAGGGCTTAATTGCTTTGCGACGCAGTCACCCGGCATTCCGTATGGATCAGCGTGAGCTGGTGGAGCAGCATATGGAAGTCCTACAAAGCAGTGGGCATGTGGTCGCTTTTGCTTTGAGACACCATGCTAACGGCGATGCCTGGAATCATATTGTAGTGATTTATAACGGTTCGGATACAGAACAGACCATATTATTGCCTGCGGAATCGGATCGATGGCATGTAGTCGTGGATGCACACGGGGCCGGGAATGAGACACGGTATGAAGTGGTAGGTCATCGTGTGACGGTATCGCGCTGGTCGATGATGGTGTTGTACGATCAGGATGGACCTCCCCAAGCCTCCTTTTTGACAGAGCATGATCATCAAGCTAACGAGCAAGTGGATAACAAAACGAAAGGCTTGGATGAGGGGACAAATCAAGAGATTGCAGGTACAGCAATGACAGATGCTCAGCTAGGAAACGATAGAGAGGTTATTCCGTTTCGTACGATTGAACTGATCTATGAGCGTGCAGACCGGCAATACTCTGGCTGGAATGTGTGGGTATGGGGCACTGGGTACCGTGACGGACATGTTGAATTTCAAGATTTAGATGACGGCCGGGCAGTAGCCCGCATTCGGGTGGCTCCTGATGTACAGCGAATTGGCTACATTGTCCGCCTGAATCACTGGGATGCCAAGGATGTGGAGGCAGATCGTTATATTGTTGTAGATCTGACCCGGTCTGTGATGCAGGTATTGATTCATAGTGGCAGAGAGGAATATTTATTACTGGTTAACGATAACCGAGCGGGATAGACTTGTATGCCTGGTTGTCATATATACACGAGAAAATAGCATTTTTCGATCATTTCGAGAAATGCTATTTTTTTATGCAAGTGTGCGTCACTTTCAGAAAAAAGGGGTAAAATAAAATTATGGACTTGTTTAGTTTTGCCAGCTTGCTGGCTCATATTCTGTAGTACGACTGGTAAACCAAGCAAGATTCTTGGAGGAAAATCATTTGTAAGGTAACCTGAAGGAGGTTGTATATCATGAGTTCTAATGGAGGAAGTATTCAACTAACCGCCCAGCCGAGAACAGAGAAGAAGGGTTCGGCCATTCGTGGATTAAGGTTAAAAGGACGGATTCCAGCTGTGGTTTACGGCTCTGAAATCGAGGGAACCCCTGTACATGTCGATGCCAAGGAATTTAATAAAGTAGTCAGAACCGGACGTTCAGAGGTTTTTAATCTCACAGTAGAAGGCGGAGAAACGATCCCAGTAATTATTAAAGATTATCAACAGCGTGACAACCAATGGTTGCATGCCGATTTTTTAAAAATTTCCAAAAACAAACCGCTTCGCGTGCGTGTTTCTATTGATTATCAGGGAACCCCTGTAGGTACAAAAACAGGCGGTATCCTGCAAGTTCAAGAAACAGAAGTCGAAGTTGAAGGTTTGCCTTCTGACTTGCCGTCCACAATTGAAGTGGATGTATCCGCACTGGATATTGGCGACAAGCTGAGCGCAAGCGACTTAAAGCTTCCTAAAGGTGTGACGCTGCATGTCTCTGAAGAGGAGCTGCTGGCATCCGTGATCGTGCCGCGTGCAGTCGAGGTAGAGAATGCTGCTGTGGAAGGTGATGCAGCGGCAACTGAAGGCGCTGAAGAGGCTTCCGAAAACAAGGAATCTTAATGAAGTCAGCAGGCATATTGAACGTTGGCTGATTAAAGAAGATGATCAAACCGTGAGCTAAAAACCGTTCCCTGTTAGGGGGCGGTTTTTCTCTTTAAAGCACGACCATCATTCAATACGCGTTCTGATATGACGATATATATAGTATGGCATTTACATTTTTATTTTATAAATACCTAATATATATCTAAGGAGCGCGTACGCAATCATGGACAGAACGAATGAATTGTTGTGGCAAAGAAACAAATTGGTGATCATTATTTTTTGGATTATGACTTTGAGCAGCATCATCCCGGCAGTATCTAATCCCTCGATGTGGGTATCTAGTGGTGTAGGATTTGTAGTCGCGGCAGTTTTGACAATTCTGAATATGAAAAAGAAAGGAATCCGTCTTATTCCTTGGATTATTACATTTTATAGTGCATTAATATGTATATTTGTGAACTTGTCTAGCGTGGATGTAGTAGTTTCGATCTTTATCTGCTCATTGTTGTTGCTCTACCCATCTTACCGATATTTTCTGGTAACCATGACCTTAAATCTGTGTAATATTTTTGTACAAATTACGATCGGTACGCCCGCAACTCCCCAGGCTACCGGTTCTTTGCGTTATGTGCATGAGTTTATCATTGTTTTACTGATTGGTTTGCTACTGTTAGTGGTATCGGTGTTAAATCAAAAGCAGTTTCAGAAAACGGAAGAGCAAAATAAAGATATGGAGGCCACAAGGCAACGGATTGAATTCCTGTTTGAGCAAGTTAGACAAGCTGTAGCTGGATTGCATAGCTTTACAGAACGATTCAGGAATCAAGTGGATGCTACAGGCAACGTGACGAATGAAGTCGCTATCGGGTTTCAGGAGGTTGCTAAAGGCGTAGAAATGCAAGCTTCGAATATCACTGAGGTAACCGATAACTTGGCTCAGTCTGATCGGCACGTGCGCGAGGTTGCCGATCATTCCCGAGAGCTGAAGCAGCTCTCCGAGGATACGAAAAATGCCGGGGGTAGAGGGAGCAGTCAACTACTTGCACTAACATCTCAAATTAAGGATTTGGGTCGGGTGATGAGTCGTACCAAAGAAGAATTAGATGAGTTTAAAGTGCAGAGTGACAATATGTCTTCCATGCTTAAAGATATTACTCAAATCTCAAAGCAAACCAATTTGCTGTCCTTGAATGCATCCATTGAGGCTGCCAGAGCGGGAGAGCATGGGAAAGGATTTGCGATTGTGGCTGGAGAAGTGCGTAATTTGGCTGAAATGGTTGGAAACACCTCAGTGGCGATGGAAGGTATTTTGGAGCAGCTGAGAACTCAGATGGATTCTGTTGTAAGTCAATTTGACATGGGACAGGAAAGATTACAGCAAAGTATGGAGTCGGCACATTCGACCGAAATTGTACTGGAGGATATCCTGCAAAATGCCAATAAAGTATTGGTGCAGGCCGTGGAGGTAGAGTCCAGTACGAATAGTATGCAGCAATTTTCGTCTCAGGTCGTTCAAGAGATGATGGAATTTTCCAGTGTGACAGAACAAGCAAGTGCAGCGTCAGAGCAAATTTTGGCTGGAGTAGAGGAGCAGCAAAATATAACCTCCAATATGGTGGCGGGATTTAGTGAGCTGGAGGCATTGATTATTCAGTTGAAAGAGCTAGTGCATGATCAGAATGAGGGCGGCAGTTCTAGCAAAATCAGCAAAAGTAAATAACCGAAAAGCTTCATCAGCGGACTAGAGATCCGGGGCTTATCGCTAACAAGCGGTATCCCCGGTTTTTTACTGTGTTTAAGAAGAAGGGAAATGAAGTGGGAAGTTTTAGAAGCTATAATTAGATGGAAGTTGATGGTATAATTTGTGGCAGTTTAAATGCTTTGTAACAAGGGGGAGTGGCTATGATGATGGGAAAGCAAGCACCTAAATTAAAAGCTGGAGACGAGATACGCATTCTTTCGCCATCCAGAAGCTTGTCTATTGTTTCTGAGGAAAATCGCCTGATTGCCCAGCATAGACTGGAGGCGCTTGGGTTTAAAGTGAGCTTTTCACAGCATGTGCTGGAAAACGATGATTTTGCATCTTCTTCGATAGAGTCTAGAGTAGCTGACTTGCACGAAGCTTTTATCGATCCGAAGGTAAAGGGCATCCTGACCTCAATTGGGGGCTATAATGCCAATCAGCTCCTTGCCCATCTGGATTATGATCTGATCAGCGCTCATCCTAAACGATTATGTGGTTATTCGGATATAACGGCGTTAAGCCATGCGATTTATGCTAAGACGGGGCTTATCACGTATGCAGGCCCTCATTTTTTGACGTTCGCCATGTTGCGAGGAAATGAGTATACGATGACTTATTTTCAAAGGTTAATGTTGGAAGAGGGCAGCATTCAAATCCAATCTTCATCGGAGTGGAGTGACGATACTTGGTATCTGGATCAGGATAAAAGAAGCTTTCACCATAATGCGGGTCCATATGCGATTCATGAAGGAGAAGCAGAGGGTACGATTGTGGGTGGAAACTTGTGTACCCTGAATTTGTTACAGGGAACCCCATACATGCCAAGTCTAAAAGGAACCATAGTGTTTGTTGAGGATGATTACGAAAGCTCTCCCGCTACATTTGACCGGGATTTGCAATCATTGTTGCACCAGCCCGGATTTGATCAGGTTAAAGGAATCATCATAGGACGATTTCAGAAGGCGTCTCATATGACAGAAGAATTGCTGCGGCAAATCATTCGCTCGAAAAGAGAATTGGCCTCTATACCGGTGATTGCAGATGCCGATTTTGGCCACACCACGCCGCAGTTTACATATCCGATTGGCGGAAAGGCGCTTATTCGTGCCCGTAATGGCAGGGTGAGGATTGAAATATGTGAATAATGATAGAGTGATAGAATTTATCGAACTGGGGGAGAAATTCCTATGGAGCTTAAATATTTGTTAATCGGCGTGTTAAGCCTATTGGGTAGTGGAGTGATATATACGATGGAGCGCTTTATATCCGTCATTCAATGGGCTGCGAATTCCGTCCCTGTTAAATTGAATAGTTCAGGTATATCTAATTCAGAACCTGATATGCCGAGTTTTATTGACAATATATTTGTTATTATTTTATTCGTATGTGGCTTGATGATACTCGGGTATGGTGTGTACGAACGACGTACACGATAACACAACCTATGTAGGCATATCCGTTTTTATTTGGGAGGAACGCATGTGAACGCCTTGTTGGAAATGCTGATGCAGCTATTTGAGCGCGCAGCATTGTTGCTGATTTGTTTGTTTTTTATTACACGTATCCCCCGGTTTAAGGAAACCTTGCAGAAGAACAGTCATTCTCCGGCAGAGCTGACGTTACTAACATTGATTTTCTGTATGTTTGCACTGTTTGGTACCTACACCGGGATTGAAGTCGAAGGCTCGCTGGTTAACGTTCGGATCATCGCAATTATGGCGGGCGGAATTTTGTTTGGACCCTGGGTTGGGATCATTACAGGTATTGTATCGGGGATTCATCGTTATCTGATTGATATCGGGGGAATCACCTCGATTCCGTGTCTGATTACAAGTATTCTGGCAGGTGTGGTGTCAGGATATATCGGTCGCCGGGTTAATCGTTCCAAGAGATGGCTGGTCGGTATCGCCGCAGGTATGGTCTGTGAAGCGTTGACGATGCTGCTTATTCTGGTGATGGCCCAACCTCATGGTCTTGGTGTCGACATCGTTTCCAAGATCGGTCTACCCATGATTATCGGAGAAGTCAGTATTGGTTTAATCGTTCTATTAATCCAGAGTGTGGAAGGGGAAAAGGAGAATATCGCGGCCAGACAGGCCAAGCTGGCATTGGATATTGCCAACAAGACGTTGCCTTATTTTCGTTCCATTAATGCGGAATCCTTGCATACGATTTGCTCAATTATAAAAGAAGACATCAAGGCAGATGCGGTGGCGATTACGGATACCAGAGATGTGCTGGCTTACGTCGGTTTTGGCGAAGAACGCTATCATATCGGGGATGAAATCATTAGCGATGTGACTAAATCGACGATCCGTAGCGGTAAAATCACGATCCGCAACCATATCGCTGACGACAAAACGCCCCAAATCCAGTCTCTGCTCATTATCCCGTTAGAGGAGCGGGGAGAAGTAACCGGAACTCTGAAGATTTACTACCGAAAAGCTTATAAAATCACGTATCCGCTGCAGACGATGGCGATTGGCTTGTCTCAGATCATTTCCACGTTAATGGAAGTGTCGCGTGTGGAGCAAATTAAGGAAGCGGCGAATAAGGCCGAGTTAAAGGCACTCCAGACGAAGATCAATCCTCATTTTCTATTCAACGCATTGAACGCCATTGCCTCAACGACGCGCACCAAACCGGATAAGGCGCGAGAACTGATCATTAATTTGTCAGGCTATCTGCGTTATAATTTGGAGTTGAATGATGATTTGATCGAAATTCACAAGGAGCTTCAGCAGGTGTCGGATTACGTAGAAATTGAAAAAGCGCGCTTCGGCAATCGGCTTCAGGTGGAGTATGTAATGGATGAGGTGTCAGTGCGTATTCCGAGCCTAATTATCCAACCCCTGGTTGAGAATGCAATTAATCATGGAATCCTCAAGAAAAAGGGACCAGGTACAGTAACCATTTCTGTAAAGGATCGTGGCGAAAAAGTGCGTATTTCTGTGGCTGATACCGGGGTGGGTATACGGGACGATGTTGTGGATAACCTATATCATGATCAAGTTCCAGCTAAACAGATCGGCTTGTACAATGTGCACAGAAGACTCAAGCTTATGTACGGTGAAGGAGTAATTATTCTTAAACATGATCCAGGCACCGAAGTTTATTTTGACATACCAAAGGAGAAGTCATGAAGGCCATAATCGTAGAAGACGAACTTCCAGCGCGTGAAGAGCTGGAGTATCTTATTCAGACTCATAGCAGCATTGAGGTGACCGATAGTTTTGAGGATGGGCTGGATGTATTCCGGTTTCTGCAAGATCAGGAAACGGATGCGATCTTTCTGGACATTAACATTCCTTCATTGGACGGGATGCTGTTGGCACAGAACATTAGCAAATTTGCTAAAAAGCCCTATATTATTTTTACGACCGCCTATAAAGAACATGCGGCGCAGGCTTTTGAACTGGAGGCGTTCGACTACATTCTCAAGCCATATGATGAAAAACGGATCGCATCCATGCTACATAAGCTCGAAAATGCTTATGAGCAGCGAAACGCTCAAATACAGGAGCCTGTTCAGGCTGGGCAACCCCGAGCTGCTGAAACCAGCACCGTTGCTGCTCCAGGACGTATTAATCTGCTGAAAAATGACAAAATTATCGTAACGGATGCGAACGATATTTACTATGCGTGTGCGCAGGAAAAGGTAACTCGTGTCTTTACAAGGCACGAAGAATATACGATGCCGATGAGCATTTCGGAATTTCATGCCCGGCTGCCGCAGCAGGACTTTTTCCGTTGTCACCGATCGTACACGGTGAATCTGTCGCAGATCCGTGAGATTGTACCTTGGTTCAATCATACGTATCTCCTGCGCTTGCGTGGACTAGAAGCAGAAATTCCGGTGAGTCGCAGTAAGGCCAAGGAATTCCGGCAAATTATGCGACTTTAAAGGCATTTCATTCCGCTATATGTGCATTTCATTCCTCAAACGATTTCTGGCTGACATGCAGGGTTATAATAACCGTGTAGACAGGATCCTTACAGACTTGCTCTTTCACAGACGCAAAGCGTACTGGATTCACGGTTATCATCATAACAAATGGATGCTGTAGAGCCGGAATGAAAAGAGGAGATCAATATGAAATCAAACAGCGGAAATCGCCTGCTGGTCGTACTTGGAACGATTATTGTCCAGATGGGCTTAGGTACCATTTACACATGGAGTTTATTTAATCAACCATTGGTGGACCGCTTTGGCTGGAACCTCAGTTCGGTCGCTATTACATTTTCAATTACCAGTTTTGCACTGGCGTTTGCTACGTTATTTGCAGGCAAGCTACAGGATAAATGGGGACTACGTCGTCTGATTTTGTGTGCAGGTGTCGTGTTAGGGGCAGGGCTCATGCTCAGTTCACAGGTAACTTCGTTATCCTTACTGTACATTTTGGCGGGTATTATCGTAGGTTTTGCGGATGGAACGGCATATATTACATCACTGTCGAATCTGATTAAATGGTTTCCTGAGAAAAAAGGACTTATTTCCGGTATTTCAGTTGGGGCCTACGGAACAGGCAGTCTGATATTCAAGTATATCAACGGTTCGCTGATTCAGTCTGTTGGCGTATCACAGGCATTTCTGTATTGGGGAATGATCGTGCTGATCATGATCGTCGGTGGTTCTTTCTTGGTGAAAGAAGCAGTAGTCATGAATAAGCCTTCGGTACAAAATGGGGCTGTACAGCGGGACTACACCGTTAAAGAAATGCTGCGCACCAAGCAGGCATACCTACTGTTCGTCATGTTCTTTACCGCTTGTATGAGTGGTCTCTACTTGATCGGAGTGGTCAAAGATATCGGCGTACGGATGGCTGATTTGGATGTAGCAACAGCGGCTAATGCGGTCGCTATGGTCGCTATTTTTAACACGG
Organism: Paenibacillus polymyxa M1; assembly: GCF_000237325.1. Lineage (NCBI taxonomy): Bacteria > Bacillati > Bacillota > Bacilli > Caryophanales > Paenibacillaceae > Paenibacillus > Paenibacillus polymyxa. The sequence continues at coordinate 4,360,685 of NC_017542.1, read as the reverse complement.
CGGGTCGGATTATATTAGGTGCGCTATCCGATAAGGTGGGTCGTCTGAAAGTGGTAGCAGGTGCACTTTTAACAACAGCAATTGCAGTTACAGTACTGAGTGTGATACCCCTGAATTTTGGTTTGTTCTTTGCCTGTGTAGCAGGGATTGCTTTTTGCTTCGGCGGCAATATTACAGTCTTTCCTGCCATCGTAGCTGATTTCTTTGGTCTGAAGAACCAAAGCAAAAACTATGGTATTGTGTATCAGGGCTTTGGCCTTGGTGCGCTGGCGGGGTCATTTATCGCTGCCTTGCTCGGCGGATTCATCCCAACATTTACCACAATTGCTGTGCTATGCGTCGTATCGTTCCTGATTGCCCTCACCATTCGCACCCCAGAACAAGGTAAAGGCAAACTGCGCAGTGAACGGAAGAAAAATGCCAACGGTGTACGCAGCATGAAGCCAGGTACAAAATTAGGTTAAACGATTTGAGAAAATAGGACCAGATGAATGCCAAAAGACCTGTCATCATTTCTCTAAGGGAGATTATGGCAGGTTATTTGTTTTTCCAATAACCTATTTTACGCTATAATAAAAAGATGTGTAATAAGCCGATATATACAAAAGACATTAGCTAAGAACCTGACAGGAGGACGAGTCATGATCGTGGATACAAGCGGGAATCTGCTTGCCCGCAATACGAAGCTGCGAAATACATATCAAATTCGAAGCGCCTTGTCCCGCAGTGAGCTGGCCATCGTGTATACGGCAAGGCTGTTGGATAACCGAGAAAAGGTCATTGTGAAGGAATTTTTTCCGAATGCACTGGCTTTACGGGGGACAGATCGAAAAACGGTCACTTGTAGCGCTACGATGCAATACAAATACGTGGAATTTATGCATTATTTTTTGCGTGAAGGGCAAATGTTAAAGGAGTTAAGTCATCCGGGAATTGTCGGTTATATAGATCATTTTGAGGAAAATGGAACTGCTTATCTGGTCATGGAATACTGTGCAGGCAAAACGCTGGATCGAATGATGCAAGAAGAGGCTGTGCCAACGTCTGATCCTGCTTTTCTGTACCAAACGTTGCTGCCTTTAATTGATGCCTTGGAGTATATTCACAACAAAGGAATTATTCATCGGGACATTAAGCCAGGCAATATTATGATTGGGGAACATGGCAACATCAAGCTGATTGATTTTGGCTCTGCTGTGCATTTTGAAGGCAAGGAGCATCCGATCTTCACCACGGCAGGCTATTCTCCACTGGAATTTTACTCTAATCGTTCGCGGCAGGGGCCTGTGTCGGATATTTATAGCTTGGCCGCCACGCTGTATTATTGCCAAAAAGGATCACCTCCACCGGATGTGCCAGGCAGATTATTTGCAGATCGGACCGAACGGATTCGGATCGAAAATGCAGGGATTTCACTACTGCCATATGTTATTAGGCGCGGTCTGGAAGTACAGGCTACCAAGCGTTGCCGCTCACTTCGATGGTTTAAAGCCGCCCTACGTGCGGAATATTGGATAAAAAAAGGGAAGCGCCCTACTCTTACGGTTCGTTAACCGTAAGAGACGGCGCTTCTCTTTTTTTATTCCGACGATGTTATCCTGTCGGAGCTTGGATATGGTCGGTGTAGACTGAAGTATTCGGCTTAATCGCTTTGTAGCGCAGCTCAATTTCAGTGACACCATCCTCAAATGTGATATACAGTTTGTCACCATACTCCATGACCGCTTTTTTGTTGCGGATCAATCTGATTTTTCCATGCTGCAGGGCGCAGCGTGTATCATGTTTCACGATCAGAGTCCCTTTTTTACCTGCGGAAAATAGGATTCGTTCCGCTTCTGGTAATGGTTCGTGAACGTCAAGCGTACGGAATAACTCCTGCAAGCTGACCTTATGACCCGGAAAGGAGGTAAGCGGCCAAGATTTTACCGGAATCTCCTGCCCACTCGCTGTAGCGAGAAAATATCCTTCGATTCTTCCAGCAAACTGAGGCTTCGGTCGCAAGAACCAATACAGAAGAGCAGCTATCACAATACTGATGGCTACCGTCCATTTAATGGCTGTATACCGGGATTGGACTGAAACGGTCAGTGTAGCGCTGCTGGATGCACCTTCTGGGTCGGTAGCGGTAATCTTTAGCTTCGTGTCACCTGTGTGAAGCTCGGATAGCAGCAGATCATTACCGTTAATCTCGGCATTAATCGTATCGTCAGAAGCTCCTGAATCCAGCTTATAGTTCAGCTTGTCATGATTGGGATCAACAATAAAGTCTGATAAACTTCGACGGGAATCACCGTCTTCTTTAACCAGGCGAATCGTCAGGTCTTTTAAAGCTTGTGGTGCTGCATTGGTGGCGTGAACCTTATGTACAGTTCCCTTACGGTACCACTGCGGACTATCCAGAGATAGCTGCCATGTATAATCACCCGTTTGGGGGAACGCATATTCGGTATAAAAGGCTCCTGACTTATAGGTCATAGGCACCTTTTTAGCTGTACCGCCCTTTACAGGGGTAACTATAATATGGGCTTGGAGAGATGTGTATACAGCTTCATCTGTAAGCTTTTGGCCATCCGGTAACACGAGCCGAGCTTGAAACGATGTCGCTTGACCCTTCAGCAATTGCATAGGCTTGTCGCCATGAGTTGCTGTTGTTTGCGTTCCCCCTGTAGTAGCTTCAGCTTCCAGTCGGTAGCTGCCAAGTAAATTGATTTTAACCAAATCTCCGCGTATGCCCCGTAATTTTAACTTCACTTTACCTGCTTGTGGATGCTCAATTTTCAAAATTGCATATCGGCTCGACTTGTACCTGCGGACATTTTCTGAATTGGAGTATAGCTGGGTTTCCAGCAGGGGATGCTCCGACAAAAGCACCAGATTGGCTTCCTCCATACTAGAGTCCGGTAGAGTCACCGTTAATTCTTGCATCTCGCCAGTGGTCGTAATTGCAGCAACTGGAACGAGCTTGGAGCGAATTTGACTGGCAAAAATACGGTTCAGAATTTCGGGCAGATCCTCAGCACTACTGGTAATAAAAGAAGCTCCTCCCGTTTGAGAAGCGATCCGTTCGAGTTCTTGCCGGTTTACCGTGCCATCATGATTCAGACCAATCGTATACACCGGGTATCCCTTGGTCTGTGCAGATTTGATGACAGAGGATACATCGTTATTCGAGTCACCCTTGGACCGAGAACCAGAAGAGACACCAAAATCAGTCTCTCCATCTGACAATAAAATCATAAAAGGCTGACGCCCTTGGGATGCTCCTGCGGCTAGCAGTTCTGAGCCTTTACGCAGTCCCAGTCCCAAATCTGTATAGCCAGAACGGTTCAACATTCTGATTTCCTGCTGGATTTGCGATTTTTGCGCTGCCACGCCAATCGAAGTCAGTGGTTTTGAGGCGACAACGTGATGGTTGTAGGCGACGAAACCCACACGTGTACGGTCTGCATCACTCAAGTCCATAAACATACTGATGACTTCGGCGGCAATACCCTCGGGATCCGTGTCTCTCATGGAATAGCTGGTATCCAGTACAAAAACAGCATCGTAACCCTCGATCGAAGCAGTCCCCAAAGATGCTGCATTAGCCTGATTTACAGTGCAAATGACCCCGCTTAAGCCCGTTTGAAAAAATAGTACAAAAGTCATGAAAGTGATAATTCCTAGTTTCCTTATTCTGAACATAAGCTCCTCCATCGGCGAGACCAATGTGGGCGTACCAACTCTCCTAATCCTTGGGATATAAGGGATAAAGGATCAAAACAGCTGAAAAACCTCACATTAGCCATGAATTTGATACTTTTACGCTTCTCAGAAATATCCAATGAACTTCTATCGGTCATTGGATTCCATTTGTGAATATTTCCCTGAAGAAACAGGTCTAACATATCATAAAAATTACATACTTACGCATAAAATGAGTCAAAATGCCCTGTTTCAATCTGAGACTACAGAAATTGACAAAACTGAAGGGTGCTTTGTATGATAGCTTTCGTATCAACGGCAAAAATTGGGATTGAAGTTAGGAATACGAAATCATAAATTTGAAATTTCTGTGTTATATGACTTTTGATTTTGAATTTTCTCTCATTTGAATGCCTTGCCGTTAAAAGCCGAATAGCGCTTCGGACCGATTTTTGAGGTTATATGCCTGTACCGTAAATGTGGTATAAGCTCAATCCTTTGACGAATTTAAATGTTAAGTAGGGGGGGAGGAGGCAAATGAACTAAAAATGAATATTCGTCCGTTTCAAATTGGACATCCCGTGTCCGTATATGGAGCAATGGACCTATAACTCATACTTTATTCATTTGCCGACAGCGATGGAAATCATTTATCAAACCAACCGGACAATGCTTTTTGAAGAGATTAACCCGGAAAAGCTGGACCTGATCACCATAGTAGGTGATGTGAAGGGTATCGACAGCTTGAGCGATGAGAAGATCAAGGAAATTAATCAGCACCTTCTGGTGCGTAGCTTTGACGAATTTTTGGATAAGTTTTCACCGACCGTATATTCATTTTTTAACGCGGCCAATCAAAAGGTCGTCTACACCCTTAAAAAGCCTGAGGGAATTGATGAGGATAGCATTTCTGAAATTCGTATCAATCAAAGTAATGATTTTCTGAAAATGTTGTTTACGCTCATTGATACTAAGCGCAGTCAAGGAATCACCAATGTAGATTTCAAATTTGAAAATCTGCTGGATATGATTTCACCGAAAAAGGTTATGGACGATATTCGTCAAGTCCGCAAAGAAATTCACTATATGTACGGTGAATACGACAAGCTGGATGATGGCGATCCGAAGAAACTCGACATGGGTGACAAGCTGAATGCCATGTTCGAGGAAGCGAGCCAGAACTATAACAACGTTATGGCTATGCTGCCTCTGGCAATTGAGGACATCAAAACCCGTCTTTTGCTCGGTGGAGCCCAAGAGGAAAACGCCGGTGAGTTGATCCAGGTGGGTATGCTCTCCATTGGGGAAAGCGGCGAACTGAAAATTATTGAAGCGCCGAAGAGCGAAAGTACTGAGCTGATGCTGTTGGATGAGAACAGCACTGGCGATCTCTCCCAAGTATTCGAAGAAGATTATAACTCTATCACAGATACGCCTTCTGACTATGTGAAGGACTTGGTGGTTCGCACGTTTGTGCCACTTCCAGCTGTTCAGACCAAGGTTGACACAGCGGTTGAAGTTCAAAACTACAACACGTATTTGGAGTTCTATAAAAATGCCAAGGATGATTTCGTAAAGGCGGTTAAGCCGCTGGTAGAAAAAATCCTCGGTGTCAAAATGTTCTTCGACCAATATGCGACGAAGAGCAAAGGAATGCTGCCGACAATGCTGGTGGCGAATAACAAGCTGGACATGCTGGTGAAAAGCAGCAATATTCCACGTCTGGAAACGTACCTGAATACCGTAAATGCCAAAAATGAATTCAGCGACACCATCTGGTTCGGGATCGTTCCATCTATTGAACTGGAAGCAGCCGGTAAGGTGAAGGTGTCTCGTGAACGCTTTAAGGGCAACGAGAAGGTCGTAAAGCAGGGCGGAAATTCAATGGAATCGCTCTCGATGCTGCTGCAAGTCGTGAAGGATTACAAAATTCAAATGTTCTTTAACTTTGAATCCGGTGAAGAGACGACCTTCAACAGTATGGCGACAGCAGGCATCGACAAGTATGTCGATAAATGCGCCAGTCTTGTGCGCAGAGAATATAGCGAATTTGCAATTCCTTGTGTACCGAACTTTACCATTATTCCGAAGGATAAATCGGGTGTCATTATTGATAGCAAAATGCTACAGACCGAAGACGGTGTGCAACTTTCAAAGGAAAAAGAAGATATTCTCAAACTGTGGATCGAGGGCGTATATGTAGGCGCTGCCTACGTGGCTGCTGGCTTGGTCGCTTCTTATCAATGTCCTGAATACCTGCGTGAGACGTTCAAAACGGTCAATAAAAACTTCCCTGGTGTACGCTTCGACATTGAAGCTGGGGACAACAGTCTGCGCACAGTGACGACGATGGCCAAGGAAATCACTGGGTTCACCAACACGATCAAGGATGCCATCAACCGTAAAAACTTTGGCTTTGTATTCTCGTCTGAGAATGCTCAGATTCAGGATAAGGATATCCGCCGGATTACTGTCTACAAGGCAAGAAGCATGGCGATGTCCGAGGACGGCTTTGACTCCATCTACAAAACGCTGGTCAGCACGTACATTGAACGTATTTTGCGCTACCAAACAGGAGACTTCAAGCACGAAAATATCGTCCGCTTCTTTAGTAACAATCCGAGCAGTCAGAAGAGCAAGTGGCTGAGCAGCAGAGGATCTGTGAACTCGATCATTCAGGACGGAGACGATATGAGTTTCATTATTGATGAGAAAAGCAATATGTGCCATATCGATCTGGTCTTCAATGGTAATGTGAAGAACCTGGAAGTCATGATCACTAAGGGAACCAGCTCGGTCAAATCATGATCCGAGCACTACGAAAGATGTTAGAGGCGTTTCTATCCAGAACCGCCTTTATACATAAATCGCGGAGAAGCACTGCTTCTTCCGCCATCATTTTACCTAATATCAAGGAGGCAACACACATGGGATTCAGATTGAAAGTAGAAGGACAAGAAACAATTGAGCTGGGCTTGGATAACATCCAAACGGTTATTTATGACACCGATACACCGGACGATTCCAATGCACGCTCCACTGACGTAGGCTCCACGCTGCGCATCAGCGGTAAAATCATCACAGCAGTAGACGGTGACAGCGCGGATGACACGCTGAAACTGGCTTTGTGGTCTCTGGTTCCTGCTGAAAAAGCAGACAGCTACCGTAAAGTAACACTGGAAGTTATTGCAGCTGATCAAGTTGTGCGTAAAATCTACTTCCCGAATGCTTTCGTTGTAGACTACAACGAGCACTTCGGCGACACAGAAGGTGTAGGTGCATTTACACTCTACATCAAACAAAAGAAAGACAAAACCGAGCTGGCTACCATCGACGGCGGATATCCGGTTTAAGCTTAACGTCTTAACGTTAAGTGCAGCTTAAACACACACTCACCCGGCGCATACGTGAAGGGTGGATAAATATTAAGAGGCCTACGGGTCTCTTAATATTTATTTTTTTCGGAGAGGGGAACACCAGACAATGACCAACTACTATGAGCTGCTCGGTGTCGGCCGGGATGCTTCGGAGGCAGAGATTAAGCAAGCTTACCGTAAACTGGCCAAAAAGTATCATCCTGATACCAACCAGGGAAGCGAGGAAGCAACGCGCAAGTTCAAGCTGATTCACGAGGCTTACAATACCTTGCGTGACGAAGCATTGCGGCAGGCATACGATGCTGAGCTCATCCGAAAAGCAACGGGAACTAGCGGAGAACAGCAAGAAAAAGCAAGAGGGGCAGCAGCACCTTCAGAGGGTACACGTAGGGCAGCCAAAGGATTCAATCCGGCTGACATAGGCACTGATTTTGAGCAATTTTTCGGCTTTCATCCGAAAACGAAGGAAGGCTCACCAGGGAAAAAAATGAAAAAATCCGGTGATCCGACGGATACCTCAGCCATGTTCAACCAATTTTTTGGTATTCGTAAAAAGTGATGATTTCAGGATAGAAACGGGGGAAGCAAGCAGTGAAAACGGCGCAGAGCAGATGGGTTTTCATCATAGATGTTGCCATGTTCGGGCTGATGCTGGCGATCGCCTTTTATGTGTTTAACCGTCCAGGCTACAGCGGTTTGAAGACTGTGGTCGCAATAGGTATTGGGATTAGCGTGCTTGTATACATACTGCGCAATCTGGTTTCCGTGGTCCCTGTGCCAAGGCCAAAGGCAGATCGTAAACGGATTGCCAAGCTGGTGTTAATTGATGAAGAAGGTGAATCTATTAAAGAATGGTATATCGAAGGCGAAACATCATTGTTAATCGGCAAAACAACGTCACGCTCTGAGGCGGATATTGATTTGGCAGGTACAGATTATGCTTCCTTGGTAAGTGTGGAGCATGCGGTACTCAACCGGGTAAACAGTGACTGGTTTGTGGAGGATGTGGATTCCGGCAATGGGACCGGGCTACGGTCTGCGAACGAAAGTGTAACCAAGAAGCTGGAAAGTGGCGAGCCTTACCGAATTTACTCAGGTGATTTATTATATATTGCCAATACCAGGCTGCTCGTTAAATAGAAGAAGTTGCACAATCCTTAGATTACTGTAAAGACAATCAAGACATTGGGGGAAGGAACCGACTATGAGTTTGACAAGATGCCCGAACGGACACATGTTCAGTACACGAAAGCACGGAAATACGTGTCCTTATTGTAATACAGTAGTAAATATAGCCGCACCCAAGAACGCCGAACCAGCAGCGAAAACAAACGTTGCAGGAGACAATGACAAAACTATGCCGTATTTAGGCGAAACCGTGGGGATTCACCCAGTAACCGGATGGCTGGTATGTATCGAAGGAGCACAGGTGGGTCAGGACTATCGCATTATGGCAGAGAAAAACTTTATCGGGCGCGCAGAGGAAATGCATGTCCGTATTATCGGAGACAACACGATTTCCCGCAAAAATCATGCGGTCATTGTGTATGATCCGAAGAAACGCAACTTTTACTTGCTGCCAGGCGATTCGTCAGGCTTGGCGTATCACAATAACGAGGCGGTATATTCACCAGTGGAGCTGGCTGCTTATGACGTGATTCAGCTCGGGCGCAGCAAATTTATCTTTATTCCGCTGTGCGGCGCTCATTTCGAGTGGGATAACGAAAATTAGAACGGAAGTGGGCAATGGTGCAGGGAGGTAACGATATGCAGCCTTATTTTGTTGTATGTGGAGCTGCGGTGCTATTCGCTGTTCTTCTCATCATCCGTATACGACTGACGCGAAGTTCCGGCAGCCGTACCGTGAGTGGAATTGAGATTGGAAATGGTCAAACGATCGGGAGCCGGAGTGAGCAGGATGATTATTTCTCCAGTATGACCACCCCTGTCGGTACGCTGGCGGTTGTTGCGGACGGGATCAGTGGGCTGGCCAATGGGCGTATGTCCAGTACCTTAGCTGTGACGACTTTTACGAAGGCATTTGCCAAGTTAGAAGATACAACGAATTTGAACGGATATTTTGCAGAGGCCGCAACCCAAAGCAATCGCGGCATTTTGCAAAATTTGAATGGGCAGGGCGGGGGAACGACGCTCGCGGCGGTCATTGTGTGCGGCTATCAGCTGTATTACGGAGCGGTGGGCGACAGCTTGATTACAATTTACCGCAATGGTCACTTTCAGACAGTCAATTCCAAGCATACAGCGGAAACACTGCTGGAGGAACGAGTGCTTGCTGGACAAATGACCTCGGAGGAAGCTAAAACGAGTCCTGTACGCAATCAACTGGTCAACTACCTGGGCTATGAAGGCTTTGAGAGCATGGAACTGGGGAATGCACCGATTCGTCTGTATTCGGGTGATTATGTGCTGCTGTGCAGTGATGGCATTCAGGAGGCGCTGACGGAGATTGAGCAGGAAGAGATCATGCGCAAGGGCGGAACTCCGCAGGAAATGGCGGATGCCATGATCGACACCATCAACGATAAAGGGTTTAAAAGTCAGGATAATGCGACAGTGCTTATTTTGGCGATAGGATGAAACAAGAAAGACGGGGGTAGCGATGCGCAAGGACAACAGCGATTTTAGTACCGCCTTTGTGTCGGAAGCGGGCTCTTACATAGACAACCGGGACTATTTTGCATTCATGGAGACGGACGACATGGCCTGTTATGTCCTCGCAGATGGTCTGGATTCAGATCAGGAGCTGCGCAGCGCAGAAATGGTTGTCAAAACGGTGCTGGAAAACTTCATGGAGAAACCTTCCATGTCCAAGCGGCGCTTGATGAGAGATCTGCGTGAAGCGCAGGAATGGCTGCAATTTGAAAGCCGTCGTGTCCGGCTCAAGGCCAGTCTACTGATGGTAGTGACCAACTATAACAAAATGGTGTACGTTTCGTGCGGTAATGTGCGGCTGTATCATTTTCGCAATGGAAGGCTTAATTTTCGCAGTAAGGATCACAGCCTGGCTCAGTCATTGGCGGATGATGGACGTATTCCAGACGAAGCGACCAGTACACACGAGGAACGGGGCAATCTGCTGGAATACCTCGGGAATCCGAATGGGGTTCATGCCCATTTCGCCAAAAAGACACAGCTTGCAGATGGAGATGTAATGCTGCTCGCTACATCTGGGATGTGGGAGGATGTTGAACTGGCGGAAATGCTGGGTGCGCTGGAGGAAGCGAAGGACCCGGGTATGCTGACGGATACGTTGGAAGAGGTTCTGCTGAGCAAACAGCGCCGGACGGTGAATAATTACACGGCTGCCGCCATTTATGTAAACAAAGTTTTTCAGGAAAAACCTAAAAACCGTCGTAAGCTGATCAAACGGATCTTGATTGCGTTGCTCGCCTTTGTAATCGTGGGCGGGGGAGCGTGGATTACGCTGGCGCGTATGGCTGCGAACAAAGCGGCTGCGCTGGAAACGATGATCGAATCGGCTCAGGCCGCGGATGATTATGCAAGAGCTGGCGATTATGCAAAAGCGCTCAAATCCTACAGTGAAGCGAAAAACGCGGCAGTTAAGATTAACGATAAAATTCACAAGCGATTGTATACAGCTGAACAGAAAGTATCTCAATTGATGGTTGACGGGGACGGCTATGTGGAAAAGGCCGATTTTACCAAAGCTGAAGCCAGCTACGATAAAGCACGGAAAAGCGCCGGACTATATCCGCCATTTAATGTGAAGGATATTGAAAAAAAAATCGACCAACTGGACAGCTATGCTGAGACGGCGAGCTGGATGAAGGACGGAGATTTAAAATTCCAGGGTGGCGATTACACAAATGCACTCAAGCTGTACAAAAAGGCAAATAAGGCTGCGATGGAATCCGGCTATACGTCCGCGCAAAAAGAGTTGGAGAAGAAAATTACTGAGACCAATGATAAATTGACATCCATCCAGCAGCAGCTCAAGGAGATTCAAGCTGGCAAACTTCAGGCCAAAGGGGATCGGCTGATGAAAGATCTCGATTATGAAGGAGCCATTGATGCTTATAGCGGGGCACAAGAGATTTATCAGGAGATCGATAAGCTCGAAAGTGTTCTGGCGCTGGAGCGGAGCATAGCCAAGGCGGAGGAAAAGCAGAGCGCGGAGCAGCAGCAAAATGGTCAGCTTCCTGCTGGATTGGGATTGTCTGACGGAGCGATGAATGACACAGATACCGGGGACGCAGCGAGTGAAGCTTCATCTTCTGCTAAGGCAACCTCTGCCACAGCATTGCAAACGAAGGTTGCGCCGACGGCTTCAACGGGCACTACGTCCGCGAAGAAGGAAGCCTCTCCGGCTGCAAAGAGCAGTGGTACGGGGGATGGCAATGCCGCTTCGATCAAGGCGGACACCAGCAAAGAGCAAGGAACTGCTGATTCTGCTTCTAAAGCAGCCGGGGCGTCTAATTCAGAGAGCTTAGATCAGGCTGCTGCGAACGGGAAATAAGTTTTTAATGTTCATTGAATGCTGGAGTCGGAAAGGAGTGAGGCGTCGTGAAAGAGCTGGTACAGGATCGTTTGAGCAAGATGGACGATTTAGAGCAGAGACGTTTACTGAAAAATATGATGGCCGGGGTATTTATGAACCTCGTCGAATATCAGGAAGAAATGACCCGCCAGCTAGAACGGCGGGTATTTGAGGAAATTGAGAATACGGAAGAAAAGTTTGATGTGTATGTGTCATTGACATCGCGTGAGGACTATGACCCGATTCATGAATTTTTATATCCTGTGTTGCCCTCCGATGCAGAAGAAAAACAGGTAGACATCAGCCGTGTGGCAGAGGTGGTGGGCGAAGGCGGGGAGATGCCGCTGTTTACGCTTTTTCTCGAAATGGAGACCGAACGAATCTCGGCACTGGTACGCAGCAAACGAATTTTCTCAGGAATGCTGGTCACGGAAACCGGAAACTATCCGATTCGTTTTCGTTTGGAGCATAACCGTTCTTATATTTTGGAGATTGAGCAGTTGTATCATACGTTTATGCAAAATGGTATGCCGTGGAAAACGATTAATCACCCGTACGCTTATAAATTTGTGGACTGTGTATTGATTGGTGGAGACGGCGAACCGGCCGCTCATGAAGAAATCCATGAAATCACGATTTCGTTGGAGGAGTTCGACATTTTTAAGAAAGCCGATGTTTTTCCGCTATGGAACATTGAAAGACTGGCTTTAAAGAACAGCGGTTTTCCTATACCAGCTATGGATCGTGTGAACTATGAGCATGTGCTGCCTTTGCGTAAAACAGGACCAGAGCATGGTTACCTGATTGACGGGACTGAAAGCGATATCCGCTATATCAAGCGGACAGAAGAGGAACTGACGATTGTCACACCCCGTGATAAATCTGGCGAGTGGAATGTGTTGAAGGTTACGAAACCAGCTACAACCAAGCTTAGTCGTCAGACCTATCCGGTATTGTCCAATCGGCGGCAAGACAGCTTTTTGGGTCGCTATGCAGGGAAACAGGCCGTGATTGTCCGGGCCAAAGCAGAGATCACGCGCATCGTCAATTCGTTTGAAGCGGCACAGGGGCTGGAGCTAGAGCGTGTGGACATCTGGGGAGGTGCAGGGAGAAATGATATAAGCAACCTTGTAACCAAAACTCAGACGTATCTGTTAAATCCGTTTGTCAGCGATAATGTACGGACAGAGGATGGCAAGCAGATCATGCGTTTGGGGTTCAGACGTGGTTCCGAGGATGTTTTGCCAACTGCACCTGCTTACATTTTATCCGATTTAATGAGCTTTCTGGTGTCGGAAGTGCAGATGTATTTTCCAGAGTACAAGTGTGAAGGAGAATGGGTGTGAATTATGTTTGGGATCTGCTCATGCGCGCAAGGAAACAGGGGCTGGATGTAGATAAAATCCGTTTTGTACCCGCTGTCAGCTACTCTCCGTATATGGAGCTTAGCTTGGCTGAGCTGAATACTTCCCATTTGGAGCAGGTAGTGGAGATTAATCCGTACTACCGCTTTTATTCTATTTTTCGGGATCTGTTTCCACCGGATGCAGCAGAGGATCTAGAGCTGAGAGAGTCGCTATTTGATATTATGATGCATTTTCTGGCGGAGATCGATTTGTATCAAGGAATGAATCGGCGAGAGTATCATATCCGGTTTGTTCAGCGTGATATTGCGGATGGCATTTTTGGCCCGAAGGTAAAGGAAGCTTTTGGACAATTAAACCGTGAGGAACAGGACGCAATTGCTGAAGGCCTGCTGCGCCTGTATGAGACGGGGGAAGCCGTACATCTGCTAAAACAAACGATGCGTCGCGTCTTTCATCGCTCGATCATTTACACCAACTGTGAGGAAAAAGACGAACTGCTCATATATATTGGTCAGGAGGAAACGATGCTCTCACGAATCAAAGTCGATTTGATTCTCGATTTATTTCTTCCAGCACGGTTTACGACGGAATTGTATTGGACCAGTCATTTCGGCATTTTGGAGGAAGAACCTACAATGAAAATTGACGCTATCGCCCTCTATTAAAGCTAAATGGCTAAGAAAGGACATGTGAACGATGAACGGACCCTATACATACAGGTTGCTAGACCCGCTCACCGATCGAAAAAACGCTCGTTTCACGACCAAATACACGCGGGCGGAATTGGAGCAAATGACGACCTTTCAGTTGCGCGGGATATGTGATAAGGAGCGACTGGTCGAGGGCTTTGCGAATCGTCTGGCACGTGAAGAATTAATTCGCGTAATTTTGCGATTTCGAAGCGCGGAGGAGCATCTACTCATCACCAGACCCAATCCTGGCGGCTTTGAGCGTATGCAATCGGCATTACAGCGCAACTGGAACGACCGCCGGCAGGAGAGCGGTGGTATCCGGGTTCCCGCCAAAATCACGCTGTATCAGGGTGTGCGCACAGGTCGCATGGACAACTATCGGATCGAATCCGATTTGCCTTGGCTGAGCTCATCTAATGTGCTGCTGGTGAATGCGACAGGAGAATTGTGTGGTGTTTTAAATTTGGTGAAGGACGAGGGACGAACAGGCGTATATTATCTTTCTCGTCACCGCGATGCTGAACTGCGAGAGACATCCAATCATAGCTATAGCTTGCTGTTTTTGCGAAGACAGGAATCAGAATATTTTTATAACCTCTACTATGGAGACAAGCCGATGCTACCGCTGAAACTTCAAGGTCACCGAATCCCGGTGGCAGAGCTGATCATTCGGGGCACGGAAACAACCGATGCGGTACTGGCGATTGACTTTGGCACCTCGAACACCACAGCAGGTGCTTATTTGGATAGTTCCTACGTTACGGCCCCTGATACAGGTATGAGCAGCACGGTAAGGCTGGATGCCATCAATTATGTATCATTCCCTGGCCCAGAAGGTACGGAAGGCGACTGGATCGAAGTGTTGCCGACCGTCATTCGCGTCGCGGACTGCTCTAATCCTGAGCATATCGTTTATGCATTTGGGGAGGAGGCACTACGTGGAAGCGACGTGGCAGGCAGCCGTGCCACGGTATTACGGGGGATTAAACGTTGGGTCAATGACTATAAGCGAATCGAAGAATTAATGGATTCTGAGGGGAATACAGCAACCGCTTCCCGCAGCGATATTTTAGCGGCTTTTATCCGTTATGTGATTGCTACAGCCGAGCAACAATTTAAGTGTCGGTTTCGCAATTTACACTTTTCTGCTCCTGTCAAGCTGCAGCCCCAGTTTATTGAGATGTTTAGCGATATTTTGCCTGATTACCGGATTGAAGCAGAGGATGCGCTGGACGAAGGGCTGGCAGTGCTCTACAACACGTTGGCAGACCAGATGGAACGAGGAACTTTTGCAGACGGTGAGGAGTATCAGGCACTTGTCATTGATTGTGGTGGGGGCACGACAGATCTGTCTTCCTGCCGCTTTCGGATAGAAGATGGACGAATTGCTTACAAGCTGGATATTCACACAACGTATGAAAATGGGGATACCAACTTTGGCGGCAACAATCTGACGTACCGGATTATGCAGTTTATGAAAATTGTATTTGCAGGTTATTATGCTGCCGAGACGCGTTTGCCAGACACCGATATTGATGCTCTGATCGGCATTCCTTCGGGAGATTTGTACCGTCATGTGGATGAGTTTGGTGTAGATGCTGTATATGCAGGGCTGGAGGAACACTATCGTGACGCAGAGGCGATCTTGCCTACCGCGTTCAAACGGTATGAGCATGCTACACGGGATGAATATCAACGGGTACTGAGTAATTTTCATCTGTTGTGGAGTGCGGCAGAAAATATGAAAAAGGAATTTTTCCTACGTACGGGGATCTTGCGCAGTCGCTTTGAATCCGAGCAGGTATTATCTGCTGAAAGCGACCTGAACATTGCCGTAATGGATCGTTGGCTGG
Source organism: Paenibacillus polymyxa M1 (assembly GCF_000237325.1). Classification (NCBI taxonomy): domain Bacteria; kingdom Bacillati; phylum Bacillota; class Bacilli; order Caryophanales; family Paenibacillaceae; genus Paenibacillus; species Paenibacillus polymyxa. The sequence goes on along the minus strand of NC_017542.1, from coordinate 4,345,193 downwards.
TTTCGGTGATTGAGAACGGACGGTTCCGTGATGAATATGGTTTGCCTGATGTGGTGTTTAATATTCGTGAAGTACAGCAGCTACTTAAGGCAGATATCTACAATATTGTGCGCAAGTTTCTGGATGATTTTTATTTGGAGGGGCGCTTGCAGGATTATTCGATTATCAAACTGACCGGGCAGTCCTGCCGGATAGACGTGTTCCGCGAAGCACTTAAGGAATTTGTGCCAGGGCGCAGTATTGAGTTCCGACAAAAGGCAGAAGATCTAAGCCGGGTACCTGAGTTGAAAATGGCCTGTCTGCGCGGGGCTATCCGTTACCTGAACGCTAAAAAAATGGGGACCATTGAGCCTGTCATTACCAATCATATTCCAGCTATTCCGTATACGGTCAGCGCATGGACGCATACGGGGCGTGAGAAGGAGCTGATTGCGAGTTTGGAAAGCAGCCGGGTACGCGGTTCGATTTCCCGGCCGTCTCAAGCGGTCGAAGTGGAATTCTTCCTGACGGCCAACGGGGGTAAGCTGCGTCAGCGCCATGTGTACCGCAGTCGGCCAGATGCTTTTGAACCCATGCCGTATGAGGAAATCGCAGAGCTGTACGGTCGGGATATCCCGCAGGATGATACGGACTCCATCCGCAATGAGGAAACGAAATATTTTGTTTTTGTCGGGGATAGTCGTTGGGGCTTTTATGTAGTACCGATTACCCGCCGTGATGAATTGCTGTATCTGGGTCCCAAGCGCTTTTTTGCCTTCGAAAATGATCTCTCCGAGCTGGATTTCTTTGACGGCACGAAATAATAAATTAAGAATTATTCAAATGCAGAAATCAGAAAAGCACACAACACTTGGAGGGAATAACATGCTGTATGCAGGTTTTTGGAAACGAACTTTAGCCTATATCATTGACATCCTTATTTTAGGATTTGTATTTATGATAATCGGACTGGTCTGGATCATCATTCAGGCCATTGGAGATTGGGTGCCATCTCCGGCAGAAACCTCTATGCTGACAAACGGGCCGACTGCTATTTTTACCATGCAATTATTGGGACAAACTTTGATGAATTTGGGGGCTTCATGGCTGTATTTTGCGATCATGGAATCGTCCAAATGCAGAGCTACGGTGGGCAAACTGGCTCTTGGTATCGTTGTAGTAGATGAATTTAACCAAAAGCTGAGCTTTGGACGTGCGAGTGCCCGCTACTGGAGTAAAATTGTATCGAGTATCATTTTGTGGATCGGTTTTATCATGGCAGGCTTTACAGCTAGAAAACAGGCTCTTCACGATCTGATCGCCCGTACCTATGTTGTGGACAAGCGTGAGCTGAATTATATACTTCGCGAGCAGGCTGGGCGCGGAGCCGGGATGTAAAGGTAGGTAATAAATTCTGAGATCATAATGAACCTCAGTCTTCAATCAGGGGGAGCACGATGGATTTACGCAGATGTATAGAAAAGAATTTTCGTCTATTTATTGGATTACTTGGAGTAAGTAAAGCTCCACCCACCACCGATGATGGAGTTACAGTTCCGCCGCCTGCGCCCGGTGTGAATCGGCTATCTGTTCCCCTAAATAAAGAAGAATAGAGAAAGGAGGGAACCCCATGTTAACGCATATCGTTCCAAAGTTTGAAAAAGGTCGTATTCTCAAAACCGAGATGCTGGAAAATCTGCGGGATTACCCACGTAGCTTTCTGGATATCCGATATCAGGATTATTCGGATGGCATTATTACCGGAATGAACGTGACCGTTGGGGAACATGCGCTGACCGTAGGCAGAGGCATTGTAAAGCACAAGAATAGATTATACCTGCTAGAGCAGGAACAGGAAGTGCCGTATGCAGCCACGGGGCGGCTGTCGGTGTTGAAGCTGCTTTTTTTGGAACAAACAGATCGCCCGGATTTCACCATGCATCATGCAGATATTGTGCTGGAGGCCGAGGCTGAGATCGGATTGGATGAACTGGAGCTGGGCCGGTTCAAACTCAAAGATGGAGCCGTGCTTCGCTCCAATTATCAGGATTTTGCTGATATGGCTACTGAATTTAATACATGGAGTGATATCCATGTCCCGTTTGCGGGCTTGTATCAAAGCACATTGCGCCCGGAAACGATGCGCTACTTTGCATCCGAACTGCTCAAAAGCGGTACAAACGATCCGATGGATTGTATGTTTGCACTGATGTGTCTGAACCTGGAGGCTGTGGACAGAGAATCTATCCAGCATTATATTGCGAACCGAAGTGGTGCGGAATATAAGGAATTTTCACATGCTCAGCTCCATAGGCAGCTAGTGTTGATTTTGGAAGGAGCCGGACGGGGGAAGCGCACAGCAGGCCGCTGGCAGGGCGGCGGAGCCGGACGGATGATTGTGGATTAAAATAACTGATAGAGGAGTGGAGTGTGCATCCCCTCTATCTTTACTTCTATGTCCCGGCATTTGATAAATCAATCCGGTGTAAGCCTATACATTCTTTTAAATAAAAAAGATGACATATGTATAAAAAACAGGAATAAAGTCACTAAGACTATAGTCGCTTGTTTAGTGAAGTGTACATTTCTTATTCTGCTGAAATTCGACATTTTATATGCTAGATGAGACTTGAACGGATAAGTTGCAGCCATTAACGCAATTGTGCTTGTCCATGATGAGTCTTTTCATATCGCTCCTCTATACCTTGTAAAACCAGTCCGATTAGAGTAGAAATTTGCATACATATGTATAAAAATGAGTATTAAGTCTTGGAAACGCCCTTTGCTACTGTGAATTGACAAAATATAAAGCAGTGGCTAATATGGTTGGGGACACGGGAGATATTGGAATTTATAAAGGAGTAATGAGTTTTGAATAAGAGACTAGATAACAAATGTAACAACAAAATGAGATGGAGCCAAACGATTTTGGGAGCGCTGTTGGCGCTTAGTCTGGTGTTACTCAGTGGAGGAAACGCGTGGGCTTCATCCAGTGAACAATTAAAATGGGTTGAAGGTGGCCGAAAGGTAGACCTGGGAAAGGTGGCTACGGTTGATTTAGACTCATCTCTTCTTTTTTTGGATGCGGCTAACACTGCAAAGGTAAGCGAGATGAATCACGAAAAGCCATCTGGCAAGGAAATTGGGAGTATATTTCCGAAGGATGAAAATCAAAATTGGGAAGTTGTTTTTGAATACTATGAACTTGGACATATCAAGGATGATGAAAAAGAAGATATCGATGCAGATGCCATTCTAGATAGTTATAAAGAAGGTACGGAAGAGAGTAACAAGGAAAAGGCGGAAAGTGATCGCCTGTATGTTACAGGCTGGGATGTGGAGCCTTTTTATAATGAAGCGACCCATAATCTAACTTGGTCTATGCTGGCGGAGGATGGGAACAAGGAAAAGCTGATTAATTATAATGTTCGCGTGCTCACTCGTCAGGGTTATATCTCTGCCATATTAGTGTCCGATCCTGCACATTTGGAGGCGGATAAGAAGTTTTTGAATGAGAAAATATTACCCAAGTTGACCGTCAAATCAGGTGAGCGATACGAGGATTTTAATGCTTCAACAGACAAAATTTCTGAGTATGGCCTGACTGGACTGATCTTGGGAGGAGCTGGCTTGGCAGTAGCTAAAAAGGTAGGCTTGTTGGCATTAATCATTGCTTTTTTTAAGGGCGCGGGAATTAAGGTGCTCGTCCTCATTGGTGCTGCTTGTGCAGGTGTGTTTGGTGTGATAGGCAAGTTTTTTGCCAAATTATTTCGCAAGAAAAAATCAGAATCCTTGCACAATGAAACGAATGCTCAGGATCAGTCAGAAACATCACGGTAGCTCTAAAGAAACACACCATAATAAAATTGCTGATAAAAAGGGGGATTTGTATGTCCGTTCATGATGATGAGAAAACGAAAATTTATAAATTGGATAATAAACGTTTTGCTATTCTTCATCCTCATGCCATTCTTACCGATTTGGCTCAGGCTCAGGCAGAAGCAATCAGTGTGCAGCTTTCCGAAGGAACTGTGACGATGGAAGAAATGGAGCATTATGATTATTGTATTCCATTACATGCAATAGAAAGCGTGCAAACAAATTTGACCAAATTTGATGATACATTGCTTCTTACCTATACAAAAGCAGGGAGCTCCACAGCTGAAAAAGTGAAAATGGAATTTGCCAGTGACGAAAAGGACGCGTTCGTACAGCATTTGTACAGCTATATGAAAAAGGATTATACTTATGAGCAATCTACGAATACAGCTTGGGCATCTATGAAACCGTCGATCGTCTTTTTTCTATACACATTATTGATCGGGGGCTTTCTCTCCTGGCTAGCGTATTATATGGAGACGGCTGATGAGTATTCGTTCAGGGTGCCTGCCATCCTGTATCCGGTTGTAGAGCTGATTTCGTATACGGGATATATGCCGGTCGCTATCTTTATGGGGGTAATTGTATTGATTTCCTTAATGATGGTCGTCAAAAGAGCAATCAAACCAAGCACTAAACTGGTGATTAAGCGCAAATCACAATCACAGGCAGCCTGATCAGCACACACAGATTATGTAGCTTAGGCAAGAACATTATGAACAGATGATCATGGTAACAATATACCCATGAATCATCTGTTTTTTCGTTTATTTATCCCTTGTAATACTTTCGGTACACCGCAGGTGTTGTGCCTTCATATTTTTTGAATATTTTAATAAAATACCCCGGCTCATTGAAGCCAAGCTCGCTACTGATCTGGGATACCGGAATATCTGTGGCTTCGAGCAGCTGCTTCGCCCATTTCATCTTTAAGCGGGACAGATAGCTGGAAAAGTTCTCACCCGTTTCTTTCGCAAACAGCCGACTAAAATAACTCGGACTAATGTGACACAAGTCAGCCATGGCTTTTAGAGAGAAAGTTTCACCCTTGTGCTCATAAATATATTCAAAAGCGGGTTTGAGTACAGGATTTCCGCACGGAATATCCTCATCCCCTGAGGAGTTCAGATAGGCATCTGCTAAGATATTATTCATTTCTTTCTTAAGGCTTTCGATATGCTTCAGCGAGTAGCCAGGAAGGATCTCGGACAACTGCGGAGTGGACTCTATGGCCGAAGCCTTTTCGAACATTTCCGCGAGAAGATTTTTGTTCATCGCTTCTTCAACAATATAATTACACAATAAGGATAACATGTTGGAGATCATCTGAATTTCCTGATAAGTCATCGTCGGCAGATCGGCATAGTAGCCCTTAAGTTCCTCCCATTTGGAACTGTACAGCTTTTCATTTTTTGAAGTGAGGATCTGTTCCAGCTGTAAAGCGCTCGAAGGATCAGCTAGGCGAACCTGGCCTGCCATGACGGCGCCGATGTACTTATCGTCGATAATGATCGGTACCGCGATGTCAACGATGTCATAATGACAGAGATAAATGTAAGGTTTGTTAGAACGTACGGCCTCAAGTCCACCACGAGAGTCACATTTTTGGCAATAGGGAAGGAGATTCTCATCTTGGCGAACCTTCTTGCAGAACGATTGGCATTGGCTGTGGCTAGTTACGGGATTCCCTCTATAATCGACGGTGAGAATGGCTAATTTGGTAACGGATGCCAATGAATCCTGCAACTGCTCCCACTTTTCCAAATCAAAGATTTTCTGGATGCTCAAATGTTCACGTATCAAGATTCTCATCCCTTAATGGTAAATTATCCTGTAAGCAACAACAAAAAAGTACAATTCACATGCTTCAGTGCAAAAAAATACGATTGCAAATTATAATATATTCCTTGATTCCTCCAATGTAAAGTTCACATGGTTCGTTTATAGTTTTAATCAGAACGAAACCAACACCATTAAAGGGAGGAATTATAGATGAGAAAAGCTTTTATCAGCCCAAGCAAATATGTACAAGGTGAAAACGAATTGTTGAATTTGGGTTACTATGTGAGCACCTTCGGCAAATCTGCCTTACTGATCGCGCATCCAGCCGATGTGGAGCGGGTGAAAGATAAGCTTGATTCCACTACGGAAAAATATAACGTGACCTTTATTGAAAGCGGTTTTATGGGTGAGTGCTCCAGACAGGAAGTGTCTAGACTCCAAGAAATCGCCACTGCGAATAGATGTGATTGCATCGTTGGTCTCGGCGGCGGCAAAGCGATTGACGCGGCAAAATGTGTGGCACAAGGGGAAGCGCTTATCATCTGTCCGACGATTGCTGCGACGGATGCGCCGACAAGTCACTCGGCCGTTCTTTATACTCCAGAAGGCGCCTTCGACGATTACGCCTATTTTAAACAAAGCCCGAGTGTCGTATTAGTCGACACCACTGTAATTGCCAATGCACCAACCCGATTCCTCGTATCAGGTATGGGTGATGCACTGTCGACATACTTTGAAGCCCGTGCGACCTCCCGCTCTTACTCCAGGGTCAACGCTGGACTGCCTAACGGAGTACGCGAGGGACAGTGTGCGCCAGCCGTAGGTACGAATGCGGCGTTGGCACTTGCAACGTTATGCTATGAAATGCTCTTAAAAGACGGTGCCAAAGCAAAAGCGGCATGCGATGAAAATCAAGTTACACAAGCACTCGAAAATATCATTGAAACTAATATTTTACTCTCAGGTCTTGGCTTCGAAAGCGGCGGACTTGCTGCGGCCCATGCGATTCATGATGGACTCACCATTTTGGAAGGCACGCATCATTATTATCATGGAGAAAAAGTCGCATTCGGTACGATCGCACAGCTGGTGCTCGAAAACGCACCGACGGAAGAATTACATCAGGTACTGGATTTCTGTTTAACCATCGGTTTGCCGGTCTGCTTGGCCGATATCGGTGTCGATCATATCAGCCGGGAAGAACTCATGGAAGTAGCTGCTAAAGCCTGCATTGAGGAGGAATCGATTCATGCCATGCCGTTTCCGATCACGGTGGAGCAGGTTGCAGCGGCAATTGCTGCGGCCGACCGGATCGGCAGCCAGTACAAAGCGGAGGTAAAATAGCATGAAAAAGGTCATCAACCGTACGGAAAACTTGGTTCTTGAGATGTGCAGCGGTATTGCGCTCGCGCATCCCGAGTTGGAATTTCTACCAAAATATAAAGTGCTCAAGAAAAAGGAACTGAACACGGAGAAAGTAACGCTCATCAGCGGCGGCGGCAGTGGGCATGAGCCCGCTCACGCCGGCTTTGTCGGCAAAGGGATGCTCGATGCGGCGGTCTGTGGTGATGTTTTTGCCTCTCCTTCGCAAATTCAAGTGTATCAGGCCATTCGAGCAACCGCTGGGAAAAAAGGCACACTGCTGATTATCAAAAACTACAGCGGCGATATCATGAACTTTAGAAACGGTGCCCATTTGGCTGCTGAAGATGGTCTGGAAGTGGACTATGTAAAGGTCGAAGACGACATCGCTGTAGAAGACAGTCTATATACGGTCGGACGACGCGGTGTAGCGGGCACGGTACTTGTGCATAAGATCGCGGGTGCAGCTGCAGAAGAGGGCCGTCGTCTGGCGGAAGTCAAAGCAGTGGCGGAGAAAGCCGCTGCGAATGTACGCAGTATCGGATTCGCATTGACGTCGTGCACCGTGCCGGCGAAGGGCTCGCCAACGTTTGAGCTCGGGCCTGATGAAATGGAATACGGCGTTGGCATTCACGGCGAGCCTGGAATCAGACGCGAGAAGCTGACAGATGCGGATACGATGGCACGTAGAATGGTAACCGACCTCCTTCGGGACATGCAGATCGAAAACGGATTTAGCGGAGAAATCGCTCTGCTGATCAATGGTTTTGGCGGTACGCCTCTACAAGAACTGTACCTTTTCAATTATGCGGTCACTCGCGAACTGGCAGCGAAGGGGATCAAGATCAATCGAGCTTTCGTTAACAATTTTATGACGAGTATCGATATGGCGGGCATCTCAGTTTCGATCATGAAGCTGGACGGCGAGTTGAAAACGCTACTTTCCCATGAAAGCAACGCGCCGGCGTTCAAGGTGTCTGGACCTGTTGATCATGTTGAATTCACGGAGCTTTCAACTGTAGCAGACGAAAATCGGCAAGTATCTTTCGAGGTGGAAACCGCTCCTGCTTTTGCAGTTATTGAGGATAACAAGATTACGTTGAACAATCTGATCTACCTGGTTGATAAAATGAGTGAGGTTATCATCAAGAATGAAGTGCCTTTCTGCGATCTTGATTCTCATGCAGGCGATGGCGACTTTGGCATGAGTGTTGCGAAGGGGTTTCGTCAGCTGAAACGGGAATGGAGCGACATCCTAAACCAAGATTCTTTGACGATGGGAACCTTTCTACATTCATGCTCGCTCGTCATCATGGAACACTGCGGCGGTGCTTCGGGCCCGATCTGGGGCTCGGCATTTCGCGCAGCAGCACGCTCTGCGGGCGAAAGAAACGAGCTCACCGTTACCGAATTCGCAGATCTGATGCAGGCTGCGGTGCAAGGCATACAGTCGACAGGCGAACGTTCTTTCGGCAGAGGAGCCGTCGTTGGTGATAAAACGCTTATTGATGCATTAGTGCCATGTGCGGATAGCTGGGTAGAGAGCGCGAAATCAAATGTTGATGTGAAGGCAGCCTTTGTACGAGGTGCTCAGGCCGCTGTACTAGGGGCCAAAAAGACAGAAAACATTGTGGCGCGTATGGGACGTGCCGGAGCGGTCGGAGAGAGAAGCCTTGGTTATCCAGATGCGGGGGCTTATGCGCTTGGAGTAATTTTTACAGAGCTTGCTGAATGTTTGAATTGATTCGCTAATTCTTAAAAATTCAAGGTTTGTTCATTGCAATTGGGATGCATTAGGTTTATAATTTCAGACGGATTCAAAAGGCTTATCCCTGGATCCGTGGGAGTTCATCCCATCTGAGCAAGCATACTGCATGCTCAAATAAGAATTAAGCGAGGGATTTACAATGAAAACCTGCTGCACCATCCAAGTTGACGAAGACAGTTTAGTTATTGATTTGCCAGAAGAAGGAACCACGCTAGAGTCCCTGCTCGGTGATATTGAGAGTTGTGGAGGCAGTGAAGAACCTTGGCTACAACTTATAGACAAGGTAATGGGTAACTCATCTGAGACTGTACTGACAGATCAAGCGACGGATGGCGGCGATATGAACGAAGATCAGGCAACCCAAGAACCTCAAGCTGCCGCTAAGGGGTAATAGGGACATCATACATTAAGACGAATTGTTAATATTATCTGATCACATATAAGATCATGATAAGACTGCTGTACCGAGCCTAGGCATCGGGAAGCAGTCTTTTTTTAGGTTAAACTTAATAAGTAAATGAGACTTTTGTCCCTTCAGTACTCTATAGTAGCCAACTAAGGGGTACATATCCTAAAACCGTGACTTCTTGTTCATTTTCTGGGATAAAGTCGAAACGTAACATGAAACTAACTATAATAGTAGTAGCATCCATATACAGGTAAGTGACATCGAATGTTGGGCCTGATCCTTTTATTGTATAAAAGAGGGGGCGAAAAAGCGGAGAACAACGTACTGATAAGTCTTATCTACTTTATTAAAAGGAAGGAATGTGTAAATGATGAACGGGCAATGGGTCCTGCCAAGGATCGTAAAAAGAGTAGCAGTAATGTTAACAGCAGTGTTGCTATTGACGTTAACGAATGGGTTCAACTGGAATGCGCCGACAGCAGAGGCGGCCGGGACGACCCCTGTGGAACGTTACGGACAACTTTCAGTAAAGAACGGTAAACTGGTGGATAAAAATGGACAACCTGTACAGCTCAAGGGCATTAGTTCTCATGGCGTTCAGTGGTTTGGGGATCTGGTGAATCAGGACACTATGAAATGGTTACGGGACGATTGGGGCATTTCCGTGTTTCGAGTTGCGTTGTACACTGAAGAAAATGGTTATATTGCCAACCCTTCATTGAAAAATAAAGTGAAGGAAGCAATTGAGGCAGCACAGAAACTGGGCCTGTACGTCATTATTGACTGGCACATTCTCTCAGATGGCGATCCGAACACTCATAAAAATGAAGCCAAAGCTTTCTTTAATGAATTTTCCACGAAGTACGGTCATTTGCCTAACGTAATCTATGAACTTGCTAATGAGCCGAATGGGAATGTAAACTGGAACAATCAAATCCGACCTTATGCATCTGAGGTATCTCAGGTTATTCGAGCTAAAGACCCGGATAATATTATTATTGTAGGAACAGGTACTTGGAGTCAGGATGTACATGATGCAGCAGACCATCCGCTTCTAGATAAAAATACAATGTATACCGTGCATTTCTATGCGGGTACGCATGGACAATCTTTACGTGATCGGATTGATTATGCCCTGAACAAAGGTGTAGGCATTTTTGCTACCGAGTGGGGTACAAGTGACGCTTCGGGTAACGGTGGTCCGTTCCTGAATGAATCCAAAGTATGGACTGATTTTATGGCCAGTCGCAAAATCAGTTGGGCCAATTGGTCGCTTTCCGACAAAAATGAGACCTCTGCTGCCCTGTTGCCTGGTGCTGACCGCAAGGGTGGATGGCCTGATTCACAATTAACGGCTTCCGGCAAATTTGTAAAACAGGCGATTCTGGAAGGCTCCAGCAATCATGGTGGAGGAAGCAACGGCGGGAATAGCGGCGGAGATGGCAACAATGGTAGTAATAACAATGGTGGAAACAACGGTGGCGATCACAGTGGAAGTACACCAGGCGGTAATAATGAAGGGATTGTGCTTCAATATCGCACTGATGACACGAACGCCAAGGATAATGCAATCCGGCCTCAATTTAATATCAAAAATACCGGAAAAACAGCTGTGAAGTTGAGTGACCTGAAAATTCGCTACTATTACACAGATGAGAGCAAACAAGCTCAGCAGTTTTTTGTAGATTGGGCCAAGATTGGTAATGAAAAGGTAAAAGCAACTTTTGTAACTTTGCCAAATCCGAAGTCCAAGGCTGATAAATATGTGGAGATTTCCTTCACAGATGGAGCGGGAACGATTCAGCCCGGCGGCGAAACCGGAGAAATTCAATCTCGTATTCACGCAGCGAATTGGAGCAATTTTGATGAGACTAACGATTACTCCTATGGAGCTGCCCAAACAGTATTCGCAGACTGGGACCATGGCACCGTATATCAACAGGGTAAGCTGGTATGGGGCATAGAGCCCTAGAATTTTCCGTAGCTTTTACAACTTTGGACGAGTAAAAGCTATGGGACTTTTGGTTGCACTCTTTTGAAGATATGAAGTATAGCGTATGAGCCTTTGGTATATGGATGATGGAACTTTAGAAGTAAACAACTCATACTTTCGTTCCGTTGGATATACTACCAAAGTACCATATGACATTCAACTTTTGTGGTATCTACACTACTTCTATAGTACAGATGAGTTGGTTCTAATGAACCGATCCTCTACAACAAACCCCCGCTGTTGCCATTATAGGCAGGCGGGGGTTTTAATGTTTCTGAAAATTAGCCTCAGTTCAACCGTCTGTTTATACTAAATTAAAAGCTTTGGCCAGCAGTCGGTAGGACTGAACACGTTTATCAAAGTCATGAATGGATGAAACGACCAGTAACTCATCGGTGCGATACTGCTCAGCCAGTCTCAGCAGCTGTTCCTTGCACTGTTCAGGAGTGCCAACAACACGCCATGCTGCGGACTGACGTAGCCGCTCACGATCAAATTCTGTATAGGGATAGGACATGGCTGTTTTCACCGATGGAAGAGAATTCATTTCTTTACCCTGCATGAGTAAAAGGAAATACAAACTAGCACTGGACGCCAGCTGCTCAGCTTCCTCTTCAGTTTCAGCGCAGGCTACCGTAACTGCCGCCATAGAGCGGGGCTTATCTCCTAAAATCGAAGGCATGAATTGCTCGTGGTAACGCGCGGTAGCTTCTACGCCGCCCGGAGTACCGAAAAATTGGGCAAAGGCATAGGAGGCACCCATCATCGCGGCCAATCTGGCGCTCTCCCCGCTGGAGCCAAGCAACCATAATTCAGGAACGGTCGATATCATCGGGGAGGCGTGAAGACCAGCAAACCGATGATTGTCAGGCACCGAATCATGGAAGTAGTCAATTAAATCTAGAATCTGCTGTGGATATTGTTCGACAGCTTGGTATTTCCCTTCCTGCAAAGCGCGAGTAGCCAGCGGCAAGCCGCCTGGAGCACGCCCAATCCCCAAGTCAATGCGTCCTGGGTGGAGCGCCTCCAGCAGACGGAAGTTTTCAGCTACTTTATATGCGCTGTAGTGTGGTAGCATAATACCGCCTGAACCCACACGAATACGCGATGTATGAGCGGCCAAATGGGCAATCAATACCTCGGGACTGGAGTGTGCTAGTGTTTTGGACGCATGATGCTCGGATACCCAATAGCGGCTGTACCCCAGTTGATCAGCTTCACGCGCTAAATCTGTTGTATTAGACAATGCATCTTGAGCGGAACCGCCTTCAGGAATATGAGATTGGTCCAGTATACCCAGTTTAAGCATTTATAATCACCTCTTACACAACTGTATCAAACACAACTCATTTGGTCAAAATTCAAAAATGGATAGGTTGGAGTTTGTGGATCTTTTCGTTATAATAAAAGATGCATAAGGGATGAGAGAACATTCCTGCTCATGGAGAGGGGATTGAATTTGTGTTAAGAACACCTTTGGGGCGTGTCCGGCTCATGCTCTGGATTCAAGCTATAGCGTATTTGGCGATACTATTCACCCACCAGCCGCTGCAAGCTGCGGGCATGACCCAAGCGGTTATGGTGATTGGTAACATATACCGGGTGAGCTTTCTGTTGCTCCTCGTTGCTCTGATCTATGGAAAAACCGCATTGCATTGGTCTATACGGCGGCCTCTTTTCATTATGTTTGCATCCTTCATTCCGTTTGGCCTGATGATTATGGATTTTGTTTGGGTGCGAAAATGGACAGGGGATTCGGCAGCAGAACAGCGAACTGCATCGTAAACTTTGCAGAGATGCTTTGCTGTGAAGTGTCGAGGAGCTTGTCAGAGTAAGCAGGACTGGCTCCGATGCAGTTGAAAGAACATTACGCAGATAGATGCGTGGTGTTCTTTTTTTATGCACCGGAACCGGAGGAAACTGTTAACTCAATCTAATGCTAAGATTTGAACTAAAAATTCAGCCGTCTTGCGTCTATGGAAACCTTCTACCCAATGTCCGGTGAACGGATAAACTTCAATTGTTTTTGGTGATTCAATGCGGTTATAAGCAGCAAAAATCGTCTCTGGCATGCACACCGTATCCTTCAACCCTACAGATAACATGACCGGGATACGAATGCGATGAGCTAAATTCATCACGTCAAAATAACTCAATGTATGTAGTACCTGCTCCAAATGCTCGGGGAAGCGGTTTGCGAATTCGGCAGCTTCTGTCAGTGAACTGGTAGAATTCATCATGCCAAAATCCATATGACACATATTAGGAATATCCGCTACTATAGTAGCAGCTTTATCGCTGAGCGCGCCCACCATTAATGCAAGTCCACCACCCTGGCTGGCGCCACTGATTGCGATTTTATCTGCATCGACATCGGACTGCTCCGCCGCCCAATCTACGGCTCTAAGGGCATCGGTTGTAATCGTTTTGTAGTAGCAGGTATCCTTGTCCAATATTCCTTTCGTAACCCAGCCTTTAACGGTTCCGTGTGGATCATTCCGACGATCTCCCGTTTCTCCTCCCTGACCACGAACATCTACCGCCAATACAGCAAAACCAAGCATTAGCCAAGATGAATAATCTTCAGGATAGCCCTTTCCGCCGGTGTAGCCATGAAACAGAACGATGCATGGAAGTTTTTGATCTCCAGCATATCGGGGGCGTACATACCAGGCATGCAGAGGCGTATCATCGACCCCCTCAAAAGTGACCCGATAGGCCATCATATGAGGATACGGGGTTTCTACGGGTGTTTTGAATGCATGTACAGGTTTGACGTGAACTTCTCTCAGTGTTTTGTCCCAAAATAAATCCATATCTTTGGGGGTGGTAAGATCGGGACCGTACTGCTTCAATTCGGCAATTCTTTTTTCAATAACATTCATAATCAAAAATTCTCCTTCATATCGAATGAGTTCGCCTTAAGTTTTACTTGGTAAAGTGGACTTCTCCAGCTCTCTCAGCAGCTCAAATGCTCTTTCATTAGTTTCTCCGCATGTATCCTTATCCGCATGAAAGCCACTGCATACGGCAGGACGCTCGGGTTTTCCAAATAATTGGCAACGGTAATCAGGCGTGAGCTGAGGGCATGGAACACCAGCAGGTTTTCCGTCTGGCATGCCGGGAATAGGGGAAGAAATCGTAATGGCAATGCAACATGCAGCACATCCTACTCGACACTCCAGTGGGGGTCACTCCTTAATAATTTGTTATTTTTGTAACTTATGCATGAAGTGACTTCAGTGAAGCCATAATGTGAGGATGGCACAAAAAAAGCAGGAATACAAGGATAAACGAATAGGAGACACACTTTTCACACAAAGAGCATAAATAATCTGGGAGGCACGTAGGATGATATCAAGCCCCCAAATCAGCGTTCCATTGTGTGGTAATATTAACCAATTGGTCTCTGTGTGTTCAAAAGGAGTTCGAGTGGTTAATAATAGAACACAACGATAAAAACTTAAACGAGGTGACGCAAAATGAGTTGGTTATGGGCATTGATTGTTGGCGGTATTATTGGTTGGTTGGCAGGAATTATCGCAGGTCGTGATGTTCCGGGTGGCGTGATTGGTAACATCATCGCTGGTTTTATCGGTGGATGGTTGGGTAGCTTGATTCTGGGAGACTGGGGTCCTGAAATCGGATCGTTCTACATCGTTCCTGCATTAATTGGTGCGATTGTGCTAGTCGTGATTGTGAGCTTGATCTTCCGTTCCGTTGGACGGAGCAGAGGTTAACTTTACGAATTATTGAATAGACTCGTCCTATGGGACGCGAGTCAAAATGGAAAAAAGCTGCTTCCGCAAGGTTCACAAATGAACCTGTGGGAGCAGCTTTTTTTGAGAAAAGGTTACATATTCCCCTATTGAAACCGTCTGATATGAGGAACAATTAGCACGCCCAGCACGATACACATGCCGATGGTTGCAAACATACCAATGGTGAGGATGCCACCAAGCTTATCCGCCACGGCACCTACGGCCAGATAGCCGACAGGAAGCAGTGCAAAGGAAAACATCAAATCCAGACTGGCTACACGTCCAAAGGATTCAGCGGGGACTAATTCCTGCAGGCTTGTCTCCCAGATAATTGCAAAAATCATAATGCCAAATCCTTCGAGCATCATGCTCATAATCAATCCTGGCATCCAGGTGACTATAGACAACAGCAGTAAGGCGAGACCGCTGACAAAAGCTCCTAAGTAAGCGAGCAGACCGCGGTGTTTCCAATGCTTGCGTGATCCATACACAAAGGCTCCCAGCATGGCACCAATGCCACTACTTGCCATTGCAATGCCGTATACGACTGGATTATAGCCATGATGAACCTTGAACAGCCACGGGATGAGCACAGCGATAATACCTGAATAACAGATATTAATGAAAGAAAAGGCGAGAATCGTAATCCATAGCCAAGGATGACTTCTGAGAATAGCAAAGCCTGCTATAAAATCCTTGAGAAAATGTTGTCCACCCTGATCTTCCTGTTCTGAATCGGCCTGACGTTTACCGATGATGGAGGCCAAATGAGCACTTAGCATCCAAAAACAGGCAAAGGATACCAGATAAGCGATAGAATCCAGTCCAAAGCCGACACCCGGGGAGGAAAAGGATACAATAAAGCCTCCTAGCGGAGGACCGAGTAGACGAACGGCTTGTATACTGATTTGACTTAGTGCATTGGCAGCATTGCGGATGTCCGGTGTGAACACTTGTGCACGTAAGGCCGAATAAGCCGGATTAAAGATACCATCCATCAATCCGTACAACGCAAGGCCAACGAATAGGAACGGCAACTTCATCCCGTCCGTAAACATCAACACCGATGCAACGAGCATCAGACCAAAGCGGGCGACATTCGTGAACAGAAGGAGGCGAATTCGGTCAATTCTGTCCACAATCATTCCTGCGAAAGGAAGAATAAGTACGTTTGGCAGCATATAAACCGTCATCGCCAATCCCATGATGGTGGTCGAGCCTGTCAGAGAATAGATAACCAGTGGCAAAATGACTGTCGTAACAGAACTTCCTAACATAGCGATCCAATGTCCAAGCCACAAGAGGGTGAACGCTTTGGATTGCTTTAAAGGTGAAGTAAAGGTAGCCCAGGCTGAGTGCCTTCCTTCAGGGGATAAAGTTGTATTATGGGTATCCATGATCACACTCCGGTAAATATTTCTAATCTGTATTTTAAAACCTATTATACGAAATCTCTTATGTAATGGTACACAAAAAGTTGCTGCGAGGGGAGTGAAAATGAATAGCCTGCCTATGATTGAGTCAACCTAGAATAGCCTTAGATGATAAAAAAATATAACTTACCTTTTGGATAGGGATTATTGGATAAAAGCATTGACGCGCGAAAATGAATGATGTACTATTCAATGACTAGCCTGCGCTAGGTGATCAAGAAAAAGGGAAAGAGTGTGGATAACATGAGAAAATTTAGTTTTTTGCCGATTGTATTCATCGTGATGGCATTGCTGGTTTCGGCTTGCGGCAACAATGATAAAGGCGCGGGCACGAATAATGCATCTACTGGAGAAAACGGTTCTAATAATGGAAAAGCAGATACAACGGCTGCAGCTACTCTTGAATCTGTCAAAGCCAGTGGCAAGCTGAGAATCGGTACGGAAGGTACCTATGCTCCGTTTACTTACCATGATGCTGCTGGCAAACTGACAGGCTTTGACGTCGATATTGCAACTGAAGTAAGTAAGCGCCTGGGTGTGCAACCGGAATTTATCGAGACGCAATGGGACGGAATATTTGCAGGCTTGAACTCCAAGCGGTTTGACGCAGTATTCAATGAAGTGTCTATTACAGATGAGCGCAAGCAAAAATATGATTTCTCCGATCCGTACATTGTCTCTAAGGCAGTTCTGATCGTGAGTGAAGATAATACGGACATCCAGAAATTTTCGGATCTAAAAGGTAAAAAGGCAGGGCAATCCCTGACTAGCAACCTGACTCAAATCGCAAAAAGCAACGGTGCGGAAATTGTAGCAACCGAAGGATTCAACCAAGCTATTGATCTCCTCACTTCCAAACGGGTAGATGCGACCGTCAACGACGGATTGTCTTATCTGGATCTGAAAAAGCAAAAGCCTGATGCTCCGATCAAAAAGGTGGACGAATCTGCGGATGCTTCACACAGTGCAGCTGTATTTAATAAAGGCAGCGAAGATTTGATCAAGGCAGTCAACAAAGCGTTGGCTGATATGAAGGCTGACGGTACGTATCTGAAAATTTCTGAAAAATATTTTGGAGCCGATGTGTCCAAATAATAAAGGATGTCTGTACAATGGATGATCGCCAAATACAAATTATTATGGATTCATTATTACCTCTGCTAAAAGCAGGGGTTTCTTTTACGATTCCGCTCACCCTGATCTCATTTGCTCTGGGACTCCTACTGGCGCTGATCACTGCACTCGCCCGGTTGTCCAAATGGAGAATACTCAAGCTGATTTTCGGCTTTTATGTATGGGTGATTCGAGGAACTCCTTTGCTGGTGCAATTGTATATTATTTTCTATGGTTTACCTTCGGTGGGTATTACACTGGACCCATTTATTGCTTCAGTGATCGGCTTTACGCTCAGCGTGGGGGCCTATAGCTCTGAAATTATGCGTGCGGCTATTATTTCCATTCAGGAGGGTCAATGGGAGGCAGGATACTCCTTGGGGATGACACGCTGGCAAGTGTTGCGGCGGATCGTGCTCCCCCAAGCTTCCCGTGTGTCGGTGCCTCCGCTTGCCAATTCATTCATCAGCTTGGTAAAGGATACCTCACTGGCTGCCACTATCACCTATGTGGAAATGTTCAGAACGGCTAATCAGATTGTAGCTACCACATACGAACCGTTATTAGTGTATACCGAGGCTGGGGTTATTTACCTGCTGTTTAGTACGATATTGACTGTGCTGCAAAATTATTTGGAAAAGCGTCTGAGTCGTTTTTCCGTTAGATAAAGGAGATTGTACCGGTGATCCAAATTCGTAATATACACAAGTCGTTCGGCTCGCTGGAAGTGCTTAAGGGGATTGACGTGACGTTGGATAAGGGGAAAGTGCTTGTAATTATCGGTCCTTCCGGTTCTGGTAAAACAACGCTTTTACGCTGCTTGAATTTGCTGGAGGTTCCCGGCCAGGGAGAAATTCAGGTAGGTGATATTGCACTGAGTTTTGCGAAAGGAACGAAGCTTCGACAAGAAAACATTTTGGCACTGCGTAAGCGGACAGGGATGGTATTTCAATCCTACAACCTTTTCCCCCATATGACCGCTGTGCAAAATGTGATGGAGGGGCAAGTCACGGTTCAGAAAAAAAGCAAGGACGAAGCGCGCAAACATGCATTGGAGCTGCTTAAGAAGGTGGGATTGGCTGATAAAGCGGAATCCTATCCACATCAATTGTCGGGAGGACAGCAGCAACGGGTCGGTATTGCCCGGGCAATGGCGGTCGAACCTGAGGTGCTTTTGTTTGACGAGCCGACCTCTGCTCTTGATCCCGAGTTGGTAGGTGAGGTGCTCAAGGTCATGAAGCAGTTGGCTGCCGAAGGGATGACGATGGTTATTGTCACCCATGAAATGAAGTTCGCGGCAGAGGTTGCTGACCATGTAATCTTAATGGATCAGGGCGTAATCATTGAGCAGGGTACGCCATATCAGGTGCTGGAGCAGCCAACCAGCCCACGGGCCATCCAGTTTTTGAACCGACTGAGTGGGGAAACGGAATAAACTGAACAGACAGGCAGCTACAGCTGGGCATTTGAAAAATAAAGCCTCGCACCCGTAGCTGCCTTTTGCTCATCAGTTGTCCTCTTTTATTTCATTTTTAATGTAATCAAGAAGGTAATCAAAAGAATGCAACAGCCTGTTAAAAATGGAGCGAACATATTCGCATCAAATAAAAATCCCGCTAGAGTAGGACCTAAAATATTCCCAACACTCATATAGGCATTATTCATACCAGCTACATATCCTTGCTCATTTCCTGCCATCTTCGACAATTGTGTATTAAGAGCTGGACGAAGCGTAGCTGTAGCAAAGAAAATAAGGGAAGTCACAAGAAAGATACTCCAAAAATCTTTGGCGAAGAGAAATAAAATATAAGCAGCAGAGGTGAAGAGAAGCGAGCCTTTGATCAACCTTTTTTCACCAAACTGATGGATCATTTTAGCAACAACTAATGCCTGCATACCGACGCCGATCACAGCACCTGCAGTTAGAAGGATTGAAATATTTTGCGGTGAAAATTGGAAGCGATTCGTTACATATAAACCAAGAACGGATTCAAAATTAGCAAGTCCAAAAGTCATCACCAGGACAATGACAAAGAACATCGCATATTTTGATTTCAATGACCTTGCATACTGTTTGAAAATAGACTCTCTTTGATGATTAATTCTTGCTCGTGCTGCCTTCATTTGTTCTTTCGATAAACTTTCAGGTAAACAAACGATTGAAAAAATAACTGCAATCATAGCTGCACCTGTTGCTGTATACAGTGGCACTCTCGTTCCATATCCTGCAAGAAGGCCTCCAAGTCCTGGACCAATGACAAATCCAAATGACATCGCTGCCGCTAGTAGACTATTTCCTTTGCCACGTTCTTCGGTTGTTGTAATATCAGCTACATATGCCATCATGGGTGGAATAATCAGGGCTGCTGCAACTCCTTCCAGAAGTCTTGAGGTATACAGCATCCACAGGTCATCTCCAATAGCAAAGATCAATTTAGCTACAGCAAAAACAATAACACCTACGACGATAAAAACTTTTCTTCCGTATCGATCAGACAGCTGCCCGGTCATGGGCGAGAGCAGGAATTGCGTTATGCCATAGGCTGCCACCAATAAACCGATGGCCCGCCCACTGGCACCAAATTCAATGATCAGTTCCGGCAGAATAGGGGTGATCAAACCCACGCCGACCATCACAATGAATATATTGATCATGAGAATTGCGAGTATTCTTTTCATACAAAAAAACCTCCTTATCCATTGGTTTCTGGATAGGAGGCAGACATACGAACAAGAAGATACACTGCTCCCGTCAAAGAAGCAATGCTCTTATCGTTAATACCCAAAAGCCTACACTAATCCTATCCAGAAAATTCGTAAGATTACGTATTTTTCTTTGGAAATAGGATTAGTAGATCATTGGCTTAAGGTCACCCTTTCGGTACTTTATTGTTTATCAATGTAACATAAATTTCATAATGAGGCAATAAAAGGATGAATCAGAAGAAGCCGACTCGTCCTTCGGATACATTTTTTAACCAGTCCTGCTTGCGGCTTTTATCAAGCTCGCCTCGCATGCCTTTAATAATCAGCTCAATATCGGCTTTTCCTTGCTCATGCCATTCTAGAGCCGTACTGACATACAGTTCTCCGAGCTGAGCCAGGGAGAAGCCATCTGTCATCGCTGCGGCCTTCTGTGTACCTGTCTCACCTGCAAAAACAAGGAAGTTACGCAGCTTGAGATACGCGAGTCGCAGCGCTTCGTCAGGCAAACTGATTTCATAAGCCCGGTCGAAGCGGCCCGCCCGGTTCATCAGACCTGGGTCGATTTTTTCTGGATAATTGGTCGTTCCGATCAGGAAGATGCCCTCCTTGGATGTAGCGCCGTCGAGCGTATTCAGGAAAAAGGAACGCACCTCCTGAGGCATGGAATCGATGTCTTCAATGACCAGCACCATCGGCGCCAGGCGAGTAGCTGCCTCGAACACCTCTTTGACCGATTCACTGGTTGTATATTCTGTAATTTGCCAGTAAGCGGCCGGACCTGGCACGCTATTGGCAATAGATTTCACTAGGGTTGTTTTACCGTTGCCTGGATGGCCGTATAGCAGAATCCCACGCTTGTAAGGAATGTTATAAGTCTGATAGAAGGTGCGATCTGCTTCAAAAAATTGATCAAGTGATCGGAAGATATCCCGCTTGATTTCCGCTTTCAAAATCACGTCATCCCGCGTAATTGCGCGGGTTATCGGTTCTGCTTGCCGGGAGAGTCCACGGCTTGTATCGGTAAAGACGGTGACACGCTTCATATTTTGCTTGCGTTCACGACCGCGTACTCCTGCGAGGAAGCTTTGCAGCTCCTGGTCGCCTATGGCAAACACATAATCTTCATTATATACGCCATTATCACGGAAAAAGGGAACTCGTGCCAGTGCAATCCCCCATTTGGGATAGGCAAATACATTGTTACGCATCGACAGATGCACACCGTATTCAGGAGTTGGCCCGTCATCGTCATACTGGATGGTGCGTTCCTCCAAACGATCGAACACCCGTGCCACATGCTCCAGCTCAGGGCTGCCTGAACGAATATCCTCCTCCAGCAAATCCCAATACTCAATATTGGGATCATCACTGGCGTACAGCTCGTATTTTACGCCATAGCGGTTATAGAGTGCTTCACTAATACCATCGATCAGACGGGCATAAGCAGCATAACCGGTAATGCGTCCATCTGTACGTTCGTCAAATTCATAAATAGCTGGGGTGTCTATACTCAACATTATTTTGCTCCTTTCAGGGCGGCCAGCGGTCTACATTTGGCTACAACGGCTGCAAGTCCTGCCCCGGTAACACTTTCAATAATATCATCTACATTTTTGTAGGCTTGTGGAGATTCGTCGATAATACTTTCCAGAGATGCCTGGTTGACCACAATTTCGTCGTCTCTCCCTACACCCAGAGCGCCTGCAAAATCGTCCACACTCACGAGCCGTTTGGTTGCAGATCGCGAGCGAATACGGCCCGCTCCATGACAGATGGAGTGAAAGTTATCCTGACCGCCTGGTAAACCTACCATAATATAAGAGGCAGTCCCCATAGAACCGGGGATCAGGGCCGGATGCCCAGTCGACTGATAAGGTCGCGGATTGTCGGGGTGTCCTGCTGGAAGAGCGCGCGTCGCACCTTTACGATGTACAAACACGCTACCGTGATCTGAATGGGATTCCTCCCAAGCATAATTGTGCATCAGATCGTACAGAGTACGCAACTCGCACTTTGTACCAAAGACATCGCGGAAGGCTTCTCGCACGGAGTATGCAATCAGATGTCGGTTCACCACAGCATAATTCAGCGCTGAGTACATCATATCCACATAATGTGCTGCCTCGGGATGATTAAGCGGTGCGAATACCAGTCTCGGATCGGAGGTGCCGAGACCGAGACGGCTCATCGCTTTTGCAATGGCAGATGAACTGGTCTGACTGACTGCTCCCCCCCAAGCACGTGATCCGGAATGAATCATCACAGCCACCTGACCGTCGAACATCCCCCAAGCTTCAGCGACTTCTCTATTTTCTTCTGCAATTTCAATCGCCTGAATTTCGACAAAATGATTGCCTCCACCCAACGTGCCAAGCTGCCGATGAGCCCGGTGCCAAGTACGGTCTTCGACGAGATTCAGCACTTCCTCGTCAAAGGAGAACTTACTGTGCTCTACATGGGTCAGTGAGGTGGATTTCTTAGGAGTGTAGCTATCCGGGATATATTTATTAGGTAAGCCATGCAGGCCTTTGCGTACAATATGCTCCAGCCGTATATCCGAATAATGTCCGCGTTGGTGAGCTTCCATCGGCAAGTATTTGTCGATCGTCTTAACCAGCTTGCGGCGCAGCTTGATTTCCTTCAAGGCATCCTTGTGCAGATTGGTCAGGTGTACGCGCATGCCACAGCCGATATCGCTACCGACGATGGAGGGAGATACATAGCCGTCTTCCATTCCCCATACCGCAGTTGTACCGATGCAGGTTCCGACGCCTACATGTACATCCGGTGTGTATCCCATATAGCGGATACCTGGAATTTGTAAATTGTTATTAGCCATCTCGAACACTTTGTAATCCAGTGAGGAAAAGAGTTGCTGCGAAGCGTACACGGTCAGATCCCCTGCCGGAAGCTTCATCAGGTGGCTGTATGGTCCTTCATGAAAAGATGAATTGGTCGTAGGTTGTATATTCATAATAAATGGGTAGTTCCCTTCTTCATGTAAATTCATAACATCGTATAAAAAGATTTGAAAAAAACAAAAAAGCCGCAGACTTGTCGTCTACGGCTTCCTGCACCGAAAGTGTCATTACATTTTATGATCAGTACATCATAAAAACATAAATAACCTGTTCTTTCAATAGCATACAAAATAAAAAAAGCCTGGCATATCACGCCGTCAGACAGCGTGATACCCCCATCATGTTGCCCGAACGGGGCCGATGAGACGAAATTTCGAATATGTGATTGTATCATGCTGACTGATTGTCATTATCGTGTAAAGCTTGGTCATGTCTGTCGGCCCCCTTTTCTTAAAGTTAATTGTTATGTTAATGGAAACCTGTGGAAGCTGTCAACCCTGAAAGATAAAAGTGTGGAAAAATGTGACTATACGCATGGTGAAGTGTGAGTAACATCATAGTTCAATTGACCCAAAGCTGTTATTGTACTGAATATTCAAATATTCAGATATTGTTGATCGTTATGAAACAATTCTGTGAGGGGGACGGCGCAGGAATGGAAGGAGATCTCCAGAAGTTTAAGGCTGACTTTTTCAAAGCATTGGCTCACCCTCTGCGCATCCGCATTTTGGAGGTGCTGAGTGAAGGGGAACGGAATGTGAACGAGCTGCAGACTGCGCTTGGTTCCGAAGGTTCTGCCGTATCGCAGCAATTGGCTGTTTTACGGGCTAAAAATTTGGTGAACAGCTTCAAGGAAGGCACAACGGTCGTGTATTCACTACGTGATCCGCTCTTAACGGAGCTGCTAGCGGTGGCGCGGCGAATTTTTGACAATCATTTAGTCGAAGCGATCTCGTTGCTGGAAGGCATACGTAACGAGAAGTAATGCTACTACAGAAAAGAAGGGTTACAGGATGAAGTGGAGAGGAAGGTTTGAAGGCTATAACGCAGGGGCTTTACGAAAGGATTTAATTTCTGGAAGCATTGTGGCGATTGTGGCTATCCCGCTCGGTATGGCGTTTGCCATTGCATCGGGGGTAAAGCCGGAATATGGTCTGTACACAACCATCATAGCGGGAATTTTGATTTCACTACTGGGTGGGTCCAAATTTCAGATCGGAGGACCTACAGGTGCGTTTATTCCGATTTTGCTGGCTATAGTCATGCAGTACGGCTATGAGAATTTACTTATAGCTGGTTTTATGGCAGGCATTATGCTCATTTTAATGGGTGTTCTAAGGCTGGGGGCGTTGATCAAATTTATTCCCAAGCCCGTAACCATTGGCTTTACAGCCGGGATTGCCGTGACGATCTTCAGTGGTCAGATTGCTAACTTTCTCGGCTTGCGCGGGGTAGAGCGACATGAAACTTTTCTGCCTTCGATGGCAGAGATCATCCATCGGCTTCCTTCACTCAATGTGTACAGCATCCTGACAGCTTGTATCTGTCTTGCTGGACTTATTGTGGTGCCTAAAAAATGGCCCAAGATACCTGGCTCACTGGTCGGCCTACTCTTGTCAACGCTGGTGGCAGCTTTGTTTTTTCCAGGGCAGGTGGCTACGATTGGCTCTGCTTATGGCGCAATTCCGGCATCTTTGCCTGAGCTGCATATTCCTGCAATGACGTGGGAATTAATCGTGAAGCTCTTGCCGCCAGCACTTGTTATAGCGATGCTGGGGGCTATTGAATCACTGCTTTCAGCGGTGGTAGCTGACGGGATGACGGGAGACCGCCATAACAGCAATCGCGAACTGGTTGGACAAGGGATTGCCAATTTGCTGACACCACTATTCGGCGGTATTCCTGCGACAGGTGCCATTGCCCGTACGGCCACCAATATCCGCAACAACGCGGTTTCTCCTATGTCAGGTATTGTGCATGGGGTCGTTGTACTCCTCATTCTGATGCTTTTTGCACCTTATGCATCTAATATTCCGTTAGCTAGTATGGCACCGGTGTTGATGGTAGTGGCCTGGAATATGAGTGAGCGCAAGCATTTTGCGCACATCCTCAAAACACGGACAGCAGATTCTATTGTGCTGGTCGTCACCTTTTTGCTGACGGTTTTTACGACGCTGACAACGGCTGTGGAGGTCGGCCTGATTCTGGCAGTTGTATTGTTTGTCAAACGTATGAGCAATACACTTTCAGTAGATAAGGTGCTTCCTGATCCTTCTGTAAAGCATGAAAAGGTAGGCGCACATATGGTCACAGAGCAGCATGATTGCCCGCAGGTGGCTATTTATAATGTGGAAGGCCCCCTATTTTTCGGTGCAGCTTCAGCGTTGGAAAACTCAGGTGTAGGGGGACAGACTGGTCTCCAGCAAGGGATTTTGTTGTTGCGTATGGGAAAGGTCCCTTTTATGGATATGACGGGAGAAGCTAACTTTACTGCATTAATACAAAAATACCGAAAGTCTGGTGGAACAGTGCTTGTGTCCGGACTCCAGCCTCAACCGCTGGAATTACTGCATAAAACCGGATGCTACGACATGATCGGACAAAATCATTTTTTTGAACATACAGGAGAGGCCTTAACAGCAGCTCTTGCAATGGTAAATCAGGATCGGTGCAGTGGGTGCAGACAAATGGCTTTTCGAGAATGTACGAGCCTGTGTCGTAGAACCCAGGAAACCAAATCTTCCTTTCCAGAAGGAGCCGTTTCGGTTCCCATACCTGTAAATAGCGGCAGATAGCGCTTTTCTACTTTTGCTGCTGAATGCCGAAAAACCTCTTCTATGATCCGAAACAAAATGCACGAAGAAGACCCGCATTTGTTTTGAAAATGGAAGAGGTTTTTCAATTTTTCAAGAAAAAAAGGAATAAAATTCAAAAAAATGCTTGAATATCTGATTTTATGACACTATACTAGATTCAAAAGATACCATATGTTTCATTCTTTTGTTTTAAATTGTATTTTAATATATATATGTTATATCAACCTCCTCGATCACTTCTAGTATCTTACCCTACCTTTTTCTTCATTTTTTTCACTTACTTTCTTCCAGACTTGTCCACAGTTCTTAATTGAATGTCGTTCCTTGCGGTCTGCACCAAAGGTTATTCACCTTAGAATATGACCTATGGATTTCACCCCAAAATCTATTTTTTTAAAGGAGGTGAGTACCAGAGGCTATTTGTGAGCTTTTGACGCTGCTATCGGAAGGTTGTCTTTGAGAATCAAAAAAACCAAGTAAATGGAGATGAAAAGTATTAATTAAGTCAAAAAATATCAAAAAGACGCTGTCGGTCGGTTTTACCGCTATTCTTGCTTTTTCTCTGATTTCTCCGGTGTATGGAGATTCCAGCACAACCTCCTCAGCAGGAGCATCGACGATTTCCGCCAAGGTTTCAGCCAAGCTGAACCAGCAATTCAGCACCAGCGAGTATGTCACCTATCTGGTTAAATTAAAAGATCAGGTAGATACAGAATCTGTTGCTAAACACGCATTTCAGAAGGCTTCCGCCGAGCAGATTTCCCCCGCTGCTGCTAAGCTTTCTGTACGTAAAACGGTTGTCAACTCTTTGATGGATACCGCAGAAAAAACTCAACAATCTGTGGAAGAATACTTAAAGAAGGAAGTCAATAACGGAAACGTAAAAAAATACAAGAGTTACTTTATCGTGAATGCATTTGCGGTAACCAGTACCAAAGAGGTCATGGATAATCTCGCAACCCTACCTGAGATCGACAAAATTTTACCAGATGAAAAGCGGGAGCTGCAAAAGGTAGAAATAGATAAGGATGCCCAGCCGGTAGGGGAGCAATCAACAGCAGACCAAGCAGTTGCAGATCAAACTGCTGTCGACCCGGCTGTGACGGAAGAGAATGCACAAAAATCGGTGCAAGAATCCGTATATAAAGATGCGGTAACGCCAAGTCGTGTCGAGTGGAATATTTCTAAAATCAAAGCACCGCAGGTTTGGGCCAAAGGTATTGACGGCAAAGGCATTGTCGTTGCCAATCTAGATACAGGTGTTGAATATACTCATCCAGCACTGAAAAGAAAATGGCGGGGGCTGAATGCTTCTGGTCAAGTCGTGAATCCTGAGCTGAGCTGGTATGATGCGGTTAATGGAGCATCGCTGCCCACAGATTCCAATGGACATGGTACACATACGATGGGGACAAGCGTTGGCTCAGACAGCAACGGTACGAATGAAATCGGTGTTGCTCCGGGGGCCAAGTGGATTGCCGTTCGAGTATTCAATCCAGATACCACAGACTCCATCTTGCTGGACGGAGGGCAGTGGATTCTTGCGCCTGTAGATAAAAACGGCAAAAAACACCCTGAGCTTGCACCGGATGTGGTGAATAATTCTTGGGGTGGTGGACCTGGTCTGGACGAATGGTATCGCCCAGTGACCAAGGCGTGGAGAGCGGCTCAAATCTTCCCTGAGTTCTCCGCAGGCAACACAACACTATCGAACCCGGGCGGACCTGGGTCTGTGGCTAATCCGGCAAATCTGCCTGAAGCCTACGCCACGGGAGCCACCGATATCAATAACAAGCTGGCCAGCTTCTCGTTGCGTGGTCCTTCTCCTTATGGCGAAGTGAAGCCAGAAATCTCGGCTCCTGGCGTGAACATCCGTTCTTCTGTACCGGGCGGGGTTTATGAGGGTGGATGGAACGGTACCTCTATGGCAGGCCCGCATACTGCTGGATTAGCGGCATTGCTGCTTCAGGCTAAACCCTCTTTGACCGTGGATCAATTAGAGGATGTTATTTCGAAAACAGCGACACCGCTGACAGACAGTCAGTATCGGACCTCACCCAACAATGGTTATGGATATGGTCTGATTGATGCGCTTGCTGCGGTGAACTCCGTACTTAACTAAGAATATCAGACAGGTTTAAAAAAAGATCCCCGAAAATCCCTTTGGGTGGCTCGTACAAGGATGCATGCACCTGCTAACCGTGTGTTGCACTCATGACGTAGCCGCTAAAAAGGGGTTTTCGTACATAAATGAACATAAAAGTCATAGAATTTCAAGAAAAATGCAAAAAAATGACTTGTATATCTGTTTTGGTAACTTTATACTATCCATAATATATGATTTTATATCAATTTTTAATATAAAATGTAATGATATAACATGTAATGGTATATCATGTTTTTTTCTTCGAAATGCTCCTGCTTTTTCTCCTAGGTATCTACTGGATTTCATCGCTTTTCTATTGGATTATAAACTCACCTATGAAGTACTGCCATCTATGAACAGCCCAATACTTTTATATCTTTCTATAATCTATGAAGGAGGTGGTCGCCAACACATCGTATTGCGCAAGCCGCGTGTTTGATGTGCAAGGCATGAGGTCTGACTCTGTACAGGTTATTTCGGAATCATTAAACCTAGTAAAAGGAGTGGAGAAGTAATTGATTAAACCTAGACGTTTCAAGAAATCGTTATCTATTGGACTCTCTTTGCTTATGGCCTTTTCATTTGTTCAACCCGCTTTAGCGAAAAACACACCGGATGGCTCCAAGCTGGAGCTGAAATCAGCCTCACACAAGGTCACAACCGCGAAGGTGTCCCCGAAACTGACCAAACAGTTTGAGGAGAACAACTATGTTACTTATTTGGTCAAATTAAAAGAACAGGTAGATACCAACAAGGTTTCCAAAAATGCTCTCCAAAAGGCTTCACTTGAGAAAATAACACCTTCCGCTGCCAAAATGGCTGTGCGCAGCCATGTGATCAGCTCTTTGCGTGAAACGGCTTCCAGAACTCAATATGGGCTTGAAAGTTATTTGGATAAGGAATCAGGGAGCGGCGGAGTAAAAGAATATAAAAGCTATTTTATTGTCAATGCTTTGGCTGTCACGAGCACCAAGGAGGTGCTGGACCATATTTCGAAGCTGCCCGAGGTCGATAAAATTTTGCCGAATGAAACACGTTATCTGCAAAAGGTAACGGTTGATAAGCAGCCAGAGGACACAGGTAACAAAGCGGCAGGAACAGCAACGGCAGCAACAGCAAAGTCTGACACAGCACAGAAGGCTGTAGAACCGGAAAAGGACGATAGCAAAACATCGGCATTGCCCGGCAATACAGGCAAGAACGCTGTGGATCCATCTACGGTGGAATGGAATATATCCCATATTAACGCACCACAAGTGTGGGAAAAAGGAATTGACGGAACCGGAATCGTGGTCGCCAATCTCGATACAGGCGTAGACTACACGCATCCGGCCCTGCATCGCAAATGGCGTGGTCTGGATGCGGCAGGCAATGTCGTAAATCCAGAACTGAGCTGGTATGATCCGCATAGTCATGCGGCGCTTCCGGTCGATCAGGAAGACGATTCCCATGGTACGCATACGATGGGCACGATGGTCGGATCCGAGGAAAATGGAACGAACCGAGTGGGCGTTGCCCCTGGTGCAAAGTGGATTGCGGTTCGGATTTTTAATCCAGAAACGACGGATGCAATTATACTGGACGGCGGTCAATGGCTGCTTGCGCCAAAAGATGCCCAAGGTAATCTTCATCCCGAACTTGCTCCAGATGTAGTGAACAACTCGTGGGGAGGCGGACCGGGTCTTGATGAATGGTTCCGGCCTGTAGTTCAGGCATGGCGGGATGCTCAAATCTTTCCCGAATTCTCCGCAGGGAACACCTCTCTCTCCAATCCGGGCGGACCTGGATCGGTAGCCAATCCGGCCAACTATCCGGAATCCTTTGCCACTGGGGCAACCGATATCAATGATAAACTGGGAAGCTTTTCATTGCTGGGACCCTCACCTTACGGTGAGATCAAGCCCGAAGTTTCCGCGCCGGGTGTAAATATTCGTTCAACCGTGGCTGGTGGCGGTTATAAAGGTGGCTATAACGGTACTTCCATGGCCGGTCCTCATGTTGCGGGTCTGGCTGCTCTGCTGCTGCAAGCGAATCATTCTCTTACCGTGGACCAGCTGGAGGAAATTTTGGAAAACACGGCTACCCCTCGGACAGACAGCACATATCCTACTTCGCCAAACAATGGATATGGACATGGTGTCATTAATGCACTCGATGCAGTCGGATCTGTCATGCAGGGTCTGGGCTCTGTATCCGGTAAAGTCGTAACAGGTGGCGACGATCTGGAAGCGCCTGTTCTTGAGCATACACCGCCTGCAGCTGCATTTGAGGGTCTTGATATACCTTTGACGGCTCATGTTACGGATGATGTTGGCGTAACAGCCGTTGAGGCATTTGCCAAAACAGCGGGTTCGTCAAACTATGTATACATTCCGTTGGAGCGGACCTCCGGAGACAGCAAAGACGGTACTTATCAAGCGTCCATTCCGACCTTTTTGGTGGATAGCGCAGGTTTGGAATACTATATCCGTGTAAATGATTTCGGCAATAATGGTTTTGAAACGGAAGTATATAAGGTGAATGTCTCCAAAGGTGTTAAACCAGGCTACACACAAGACTTTGAAAAAGACATCGCCGGTATTAATATCGGTGGTCAGGGTAGTGTTTGGAAATGGGGAACCCCGACAAGCGGCCCTAAAAGCGCACATTCGGGTACAAAGGTCATCGCGACCAATCTCGAAGGCCAATACCAGACCAACACCAACAGTTATTTTATGGCTCCTCCTATTGATCTGACCGAGAGTTCCAAGGGGGCACTGGTCAGCTTCAAGCATTGGTACGATCTTGAAAACAATTCTGATTTCGGCAAAGTGTATGTAGCGACCACCAACAATCAGAATGCGTTTGAGCAGGTATTATCGTTTACTGGAACCAGCAATGGCTGGAAAACACAATATCTTGATTTGCGAGCATTTGCGGGTCAAAAGGTATACCTCCTGTTCAACTTTACTAGTGACAATACGATCGTGAAAGATGGCTGGTATATTGACGATCTGTCCATTCAGGAACCAGACGCCGTTGCACCTGCTGCCCCTGGCCATTTGACTGCTGAAGCAGATAATGTGGGCAATGTTACACTCGCCTGGGGTGCTTCCTCTGATGAAGATGTGAAGCAGTACAAGGTGTATCGTTCAACCCAGTCCGGCAAAAATTATACTTCCATCGGTACAACTTCTGGGCTGACCTACACGGATACGATCACCGTCGGTGGTGCGACTTATCATTATGCAGTGGCAGCCGAGGATTATAGCGGTAACGAAGGTGTCAAGTCGAACGAGGCTTCACTAAGAGTGGATGTGCCGGATACGCTGTATAGCGATCATTTTGATGGCAGCTCAGACAATGGTTGGACTCATTCCGGGACCAAGGATGAATGGGAACGCGGCATTCCTAAAGAAGTAGGACCGGGGAGCGCAGTGTCCAAGCCGAATGTGTGGGCCACCGATCTCGATAGCAACTATGAGAACGGTGCTGATTTTTCACTGGTTTCTCCAAAAATTAATTTGAATGGTATACGCAACGCAACACTGACCTTCAACCACTGGTTTGAAATTGAGGGCGGCTATGATTACGGATATGTAGAAGTGTCCAAAAACAATGGCGAAACGTGGAGTGAGCTGGGTAAGTTCTCACATAATACAAGTGGTAAAAACTGGGCACCTGTTTATTACAATCTGGATAGCTATACCGGCAATGAGATTCAAGTTCGTTTCCGCTTGAAATCGGATAACAGTGTGAATAAAAATGGCTGGTACATTGACGATTTTCGTGTGCTGGGTGTTCCAGCTTCGACAGTGACCAAGGATATCGTACCTGAGTCCAATATCAAGCTGGAAAAAGCGGAAGAACAATTCCCGCTGTATAAAATTACAAGTACTGAAAAGAGTGAATTCCAGGAAAAAGTGAAGCCGGCAGATGCATCCGTGGAGCGTGGACGTGTCGGTCTTGACAGTCTTCCAGCCAGTGCTACCGTTACGGTACTGGAAACCGGACGTTCGGTGAAAACAGACCCAACCACGGGCAAATACAGCTTCACTCATGTAGCAGGTGACTATACGCTGAAGGCCGAAGCCTACGGTTACGTGCCTCAGACGAAAGCAGTCACGATTGAAAATAACAAAGTCATCAGAGCAAACTTTAGTCTCCAGGCTGTCCCTCACGGTACGATTCACGGAGTTATTACCGACAAGCAATCCGGTGAACCGATCCAAAAAGCGAAAGTATTGGTGCTGGAAGATGCACGTATTGCTCCTGTAGAGACGAATGAGGCTGGAGAATTTACGTTGGACGTGCTGGAAGGAACATACACATTGTCCATTGCAGCCGAAAATTATTACAGTGACAGTGTTTCCGTGACTGCTCCTCCAAACGGCAGTGTTGAAGCGAATGTCACGTTGAAGCCTTTCATCGGTTTCCAAGGAGGCATTGCCTATGATGACGGTACAGGAGAAAATGCCAGAGCCTTTAACGCGGCAGGCAATTCATGGGCAGTGAGAATGACACCTGAGTCGGAAGTGGCACAAGTGACAGGAGCATCCCTTTTGTTCTGGAACTCTGCTTTCCCGAATCCGGGGGGAACGGCATTCCAATATTCTATCTATGACGCCTCCGGTGCAGCAGGAGCACCTGGACGACTAGTGGCTGGTCCATTCGACGGGACTGCTGTCCGGGATGAGACACAATGGACGACGGTGCAGCTTCCAGAGCCGGTGACGGTTCAAGGTGATTTCTACATCGTATATACACAGTCTGCGGTAGGCACACAGTCACCAGGTCTGGCTACAGATGAAAACAGCCCAAATGCGCTCCGCAGTTGGCAAGGTGTAAGCGGCACATGGAGCCAATCACCTGAAGAGGAAGGGAACTACATGATCCGGGCTATCGTCAGATATCCGGTGAATGCTCCAACGATTACGACTCCTACGAAGGCTACGTATACGCAGGAGGAAACGATTACCGTAACAGGAACTTCTCCGGCAGAAGGAGCTGATATTCAGCTCTTTAACGGTAAGGAGCTGACTGGCACAACGAAAGTGAAGGATCGTCAATTCAGTTTGTCGGTCGATCTTCAGCCAGGTGCTAATCCGCTAAGTGTTCAAGCGGCGGTATACGGCAAAGTAACAGATCGTTCCGAGCCGGTGGTTGTAACGCTCGATCAGACTAAACCGGGTCTGATCCTGACTTCACCTGATGAAGGAGCTCGTACAAATGCGGGTGTGGTCAGTGTAACCGGTACGGTGTATGACGAGTTCCTCACCGAATTGACGATTAACGGCGAGCCCGCTGAATTCGGAAGTGACGGTAGCTTTAATAAACGGCTGCTTATCAATGAAGGTGAAAATCAAATTACGGTAACGGCCAAAGATCTTGCCGAAAACGAAACGACTGTTACACGCTCGGTGTATGTCGATACAGCGCTGCCGAAGCTTGAAAATATTAGCCCTGCTGAGGATGTACGTATTACTCCAGGACAGCCGGTACGAGTAGCTTTTGACAGTGCATCCGGTTTGGAGGCATCCTTCCATGTGGAGCTGCCCTTTAACCTGTCCACTTTGGCCCGTAATGAAATTCCATTAAATGAAACTTCGTCAGGCCACTATGAAGGTACTTATCTCACTTCATCTTCTCTGAACCTGGAAGGCGGAGTCATCGTGATCCGGGTAAGGGATGCAGCGGGGAATGAAGTGGAGACGGAGGCGCCGGGGAGGTTGTATGTAACCCATGGTGGAGGAGAGGGCCCAGGTCCGAATCCACCTACATCGAATGAAAAGCCGGTAGCTATTATCCAGGCGAATGACGCAGCCAAGAAGAACAAAAATGTACAATTTAACGCCAAAGCTTCCCGCGATACAGATGGTGAGATCGTCAGCTACAGTTGGAATTTTGGTGATGGCGATACGGCAGTTGGTTCCAAGGTGAAGCATAAATTCACCACAGCCGGAACGTATACCGTGGAGCTAACAGTAACGGATAATGACGGCGCAACGGGTAAGGCAGTGCATACCATCACAATCCGTTAACAGCAAGTAAGAGGATGGGAGTTTTTTTAAAATACAATAAAGGTCTACAGCAAGCCACTGTTAATAGAGGCTGCTGTGGGCCTTTTTAAATTTGTCCAACAGTTCAGGAAGCGATACAATGAATGGTACTCTATGAAGTGAATTGTTTCACAATAATATTTTTTTAGCAGGAGAGGATCATATGATTCATTTGGAAAAAGAAAGCGGACGTATCCGTCTTGTGCTGGATGCCTATTTTATGGGGGAAGATATCGTTTTGCTCATATCAGGCGGTGATCAGCCTCACTTGGGGACGATTACTGCGGGGGCTAGGCTTGAGCCGATTCAAACCGTGCAATTGCAAAACCACAAGGAATTTTATATTACTGAAGAAATTGCAGTTCGCTTGCGTAAAGAGTTTGCGGGTAACTTCGCCATTTGCTGCGGGACGCATTTGGATCATGCAACCAAGGACGAAATCCGAGTGCTGACAGACATGGCTATACAAATGGGAAAAGAGCTCATTGAAGAACTTAAGCAAGTGCGCTTGTAGCGACCTTTTTAAGTGAACTCCCGAAAGAGTAGATTGCGATAGGGATATTTACTAAAGGGATACTTAAAAAGCAGTGCAAATCCACCATCCTCAATGTCTACAGATTTTAGCGCCGAGGATGGAATTAAACTACGGATCATTACATGAACTGCACGCTGGTCTTGCCTGTTGATCGCTTTGGCTAGGGCAGAAGCAAAGCATTCATTGCGTGCCAATTCGCGATACAGCGGAAAAACGGTTTTGGCAAGGGCGCGATGAACCTTTGGCTCAAATGTGAACTGCACCGTCCCGGGTGGAATCGTCGTACCGTTCGTGTAATAGAGCATCGGTGGCTGAGCTAAAAAGGAAACAAAGTAGCCGATCCCATTCGTACCTAAGCCTTGTTTGGCGGCAAATGGCGCTACCGAGCAGAGAAGGGATTTCATCCGATCCAAATTACCCTGAACGACAGCTCGTGACCATTGGACGGCAAAAGCACGTTGGGTTGCAATAGCTTTGTAAAATGGCAGCATGACGGCGGATATTTTCCGAAGTGTCTCTGCATGTAAACGTTGGTGAGACGAGCCCTTTCTGCGGGCTGTTCCACGATATAACATAGCTCCGTCCTCCTTGGCAGGATGCTCTCTTGGAGCGTAATTTATCTGTAATAGGTACAGTACTGTATGCCCGGTTATCTCAAAAAGTGCTAAGATGCTACGCTTCTTCTTTTCAACGTTCTAATTTAAAAAATTGAAATAAGTACTGTCCTGATTTGTAAGATTGTGGTACCCTAGAACTTATATATTGCTATTATAATTATTGGAGTTGAATTAAACAGATGAGTGACTTGTACAAGGAGCCTCGATCTTCCGATCCTTTTCAGGAGCCGAACGATTATAACGCTCCATTTAACCAGCCCCCAGTAGTTCCACCTACAAACAGTAAAGCTGTTGCCTCGATGGTGCTCGGGATTTTATCTGTTGTCATTCCCTATCTTGGGTTGATTATCGGAATTGTGGGTATTATTTTGTCCAGTCTTTCCCTGAAGGAAATTAACCGTCATGGCGAGCAAGGCAGAGGTATGGCCATTGCTGGACTGGTATGTAGTATTATCGGCACACTGATTTATGCACTGATTATTATTTTCTTGGTTATTGTTTTTGTTGTGGCGGCCTCCAGTGGCGATCCAGATATTTTTTCAGACATTTAATGAATTAAAGAATGTTTGAGTCAGACAAACCATTCACGATTTGCCTATTGGATGCTATGATACAGGGAGTCCAATCAAGGAGAGTGAAGCAGTATGGCACGTACTCAAACACAAAAGGCGTTAAGCAAGGCGAAACGCGCCGGGATCTATTGCGCGGCACAGAGTCGTAAAACGAATGATCATTATGGCGAGATTTCACAGCACACGCGACTGAAGCCAACCAAGCAGGAACAATTACAAAAGGTCAAGCACAAGAAGCGACTCGTTCAGGGTGACGCTTCTTTTTTTGTCTTAAGCGAAGTCGAAAAACTTCGAGGAAGTGAATGTATAGGAGCGGATAGCATTTTCTATAACATAGGCCAAAAAGAACTTGATAATAATTATCATTCTTGTTAGAATCATAAGAAAGAAGGAACCCTGGCAGGGGCTCCTTCATGATAAAGCTATGGTTTGGCTTGAAAACTAAGGTCTATTTTGCTTCAAAGGTTTTGCAGTCTGTTTCTTCGGACGTGTGAGTGTTTGCAGGCTTGTTGCTTACGATATAAATAGAGCTTGCGCTGCATTTATTATCCTGAGCCCAGTACGTGCATGAGTTGACTTCGCACAGAACGTCTTTTGCCATATTGTTCACCTCCTTACAGGGATGTGATGGGCTGAGCAAAAATAATCACGGTCAGTCAAGGTAGGACTTGTCCAACTGTGCTTACCCTCTTGGTAAGAAGAGGGATTTTGCTATGCCTACTTGTACAATATCAAATGAATTTTAAAATTGCAATGTTTACACATTTTGCTGTTCAAAATAGACACAAGTGTTCCTTTTTAGTTAGAAAACAAAAAGCTGTCCTTGTGCAGAAGAGAATGTTCTTCTGCCAGAGACAGCTTTTTTATATTTTTCTAACAGAATGGCAGCACTAAAAGACTTAGCGTGCGTTAGGAATATTTACGATCGGATCAATATCAGCATCATAGTTCACACCCTCGAACTCAAAGCCGAACAGCTGGAAAAATTCGCGACGATATCCTTCAAGATCGGACAATTCATAGATATTATGGGTTGTCAGTGCCTCCCATATTTTCGCGACTTCTGCCTGCACATCCTCGCGCAGTTCCCAATCATCAATGCGAATACGACCTTCTTCATCTACAGCAGTTTCTGGTGCGTACAAACGCTCGGCAAACAGGCGGTAGCTCTGTTCTATGCACCCTTCGTGCAGCCCTTTCTCCTTCATCACCTTATATAAAGCGGAAATATACAGAGGAACGACAGGGATGGCCGAACTGGATTGGGTAACGAGTCCTTTGGTGACTGCGACGAAGGCGCGTCCACCCGTGGTTTTCATCTGGTCGTTCAGCTGACGAGCTGTCGCCTCCAGATGATCTTTTGCACTTCCGATACTGCCTTCTCTGTAGATGGCTTGGGTAATATCTGAACCGATATACGAAAAAGAGAAGGTAGTGGCGTTATCAGCGAGCACGCCGCCTGCACGCAAGGTGTCAATCCACAATTTCCAATCC
Organism: Paenibacillus polymyxa M1; assembly: GCF_000237325.1. Taxonomy (NCBI): domain Bacteria; kingdom Bacillati; phylum Bacillota; class Bacilli; order Caryophanales; family Paenibacillaceae; genus Paenibacillus; species Paenibacillus polymyxa. The sequence goes on along the minus strand of NC_017542.1, from coordinate 4,307,929 downwards.
TCACCGCCCATAACCTCTACAGTCCCCTGTACTTCTTCTTCTGTTGCCGGTTCGAGCGTCACGCTGCTGACTTCACCGGTGTGAAAGTTAACGGTCTTATTCGTGTAAGGCTCACCAATAGGTTTGAGCACGGAATTAGACGTTTCGCCTGTGCGGGGATTAGTACGGCGACCTGAAGCCACACTGTAAACCACCAGATCGACTTGTCCCAGTTCTTCGCGAATGGCTTCCACCGTTTTGGCTTTGACCTCATCCGAGAAGGCATCTCCTGTCACGCTTAAAGATTTAAGCCCAGCATCCTGAGCTGCTTTTTCAAATGCAGCAGAATTATACCAGCCTGCTGATGCTGTGCGTGTAGCCGTAGCATTGCTAGGACGATACACGCCAATTGTATTGGCACGCGCACCGAAAGCGGCCGTAATTCGAGAAGCCAACCCATATCCGGCCGATGCCCCGATCACAAGCACATTACGAGGTCCCTGGATAGCAGGACGGGCTTGTACATAGTCAATTTGCTCCTGAACATGTTGGGCACAGCCCACCGGATGAGCAGTGGTGCAGATAAAGCCACGTGTTCTTGGTTTGATAATCATGTTATTGTAGTTCCTCTCTTCTTGTAGCAATCTTCACCCTTACTATTTTAACTTTTAACAATTTTTTTTCAAACGTGGATTTCAGTAAGTATCCTTTTTACCCAAAAGTGAATCTCTGTACAGGGTGGCAAGTGCCTAAGGGTCTGCATATGATGCTGTAACGATAAACATGAGAAGGGAGAGAGCTGCTTGAAGAACAAGAGCCGCAAAACCAACAGAAACAAAAAGCCGCTCTATCGTGTAATTGACCCGGATATGAATGAGTTAAGTATGATACAACGCTCAAAACCACTGCCTGCGGAGAGGGAGACAGAAGCAAGACTTCATCAAGTTGCTTCTCCGCCTCCCCCAACTACAGAGGAGTCGGAGCTACAGACAGTTATCGAGCCTGAAGTCGAGGCTCTGCACGAGAAAGAGATTGAGGTTGCAGATGTAGAGGAGACTCCAGCTTTTATGGAAGAACCCCCACTGCCAGAGCTAGAACCAGAGCAAGAACTAGATCCAGAACCGGAGCCGGAACCAGAACCAGAACCTGATCCAATTGATGTGGAAGAAATTTTGAACAATAAGAAGGCTCCGCATGTAAACAATGCTTTCATCTATACAGACGATTTGAGTGATTTCGCTGTGACAGGTGAAAAGATCGCTCCCGCTTCCATAGATTCCAGCAAGCTGAAACAAGAGAGTATCCAAACGGAATTTCTAGCAGATTATGCTGTTCATACAATTAAAATAGCTGACGGTGCTGTGACTGCTTCGAAGATTGCTCCCGACTCCATTACGGTTGAGCATCTGTCGGACGCATCCGTGGCAGGCAGTAAATTGCAGGATCGCTCTATTAGTGGTGAAAAACTTCGTGATGGCAGCATCACTCCAGAAAAGCTGGCGGATAAAATTATCAGCGGCGATCATATTGCCAATGGCTCGATTGAAAGCCGTCATTTCAAGCAATGGATCGTGTCTTCAGATATGCTTCAAGATCAGTCGGTCACCTCCGATAAAATTCGCAGCGGTACGATTCAATCGAACAATTTGGCGAATGAAGCTGTTGATAGCTCCAAGCTGGGCGATCAGTCTGTGACCACCTCCAAACTGCGGGATGGGGCTGTGGATGGAACTAAAATCCAGGCAGGCAGCATTGAGAGCGCACACCTGACTGAGCATGCCGTTCATGCCCGGCACCTAGCTCCGGGTTCGATTAATCGCAAGCAGCTATCCGACGGACTAGTGGGCAGGGAACAATTGGAGGAAGGTGTTGTCAGCGGGCGTCATCTGGAGTCTGAGGCAGTCACCAGTACGCACATTCAGGCAGGAGCGATTGAAAGAAAGCATCTCAGTCCTGGCTCCATCGGGGAAGAGCAGCTTGGAACGGGCCAAGTAACAGCCCGGCATATCGCGGATCGGAGTATTCAATCCAATAAACTGGCAGATCAGTCTGTAGGCTCATTGCAGATTGTTGATCAATCCGTCACTTCATCCAAAATATCGGATCAGAGCATTCTCCCACACAAAATTGCCGATGAGGCAGTACTTACCAGACATATTGCAACAGCAGCCATACAAGGACCCCAGATTTCTCCAGAGGCAGTTTCTTCCGTGCATCTTCAATCCGAAATTATTCGGAAAGATCATATTGCACCAGAGGCGGTTACGGAGCAACATTTGCATTCCGGGGCTGTGACAAGCGAGAAAATAGGGAAGGGTGCAGTTCTGGATCACCATGTGGCGAATCAGGCTATCAAGGAAAATCACATCGCTTCGAGCGCTATTAAGTCTGACAAAATCGCTGACGAGGCGGTTATAGAAACTAAAATTGGCACAGGGGCGGTAACCGGAAATAAAGTTGCGTCTCAAGCCATTACCCACGTACACATTGCAACGGGAGTAATCCGTGAAAACCACCTTGCCGACAACAGTGTGGGCGGAAAGGCGTTGCAGGCTCAATCGGTGGATTCAGCCCATTTGGCCCAGAGCTCTGTACAGAGCAAGCATCTTGGGGAAGACAGTGTCGGAACCGCGGCGTTGCAAGAACAGTCCGTTACCGCAGACATACTAGGCGAAGGCGCTGTTCATACCGCGCATTTGGCCAGTGGTGCGGTATACTCCCACCATTTACAGGATCATGCCGTTACTTCGTTGAAACTATCGCCAGAAAGTGTGGCTACGGATAAAATTAATGATTTGGCGATTACTGCGCCTAAGCTAGCTGAGGGCAGTGTCACTTCCTCCAAGCTGTCTGCTCGTTCGGTGCAGCCATGGCATATTACGGATAAAGCAGTACTGAGCAACCATCTGGCTGTTGAAGCAGTGGAGGCGAATCATCTCGCGCCGGAATCCGTCACCTCCAACCATTTGCAGTCTGCTTCGGTCCAAACCAAACATCTCGCCCCAGATAGTGTGTCCGGCCATGCACTTCAGTCGGAAAGCGTCACTTCCGAGAAGTTAGCGGCTCGGGCTGTGCAGGCTTCCAACCTGGCGGAAAACAGCGTGGGCCCTAGGCATTTGGCTGCACAGTCTGTACAAACTAAACATTTGGCAGCAGGAGTAGTAGAGGAAACGATATTAGCCCATAATGCTGTGAAGTCTGAGCATCTTGCAGCAGAATCCATCCAATCAGAGCATTTGCAAAGCGAGATCATTCGGGAAGAGCATATTGCACTGCAGGCCATATCGACTGATGCTTTGCAGGATGCGTCTGTTACGTCCGATAAATTAGCGGATGAGGGTGTGACTTCCACCAAGCTGTCAGCCCATGCAGTGCAGTCCGGACATATTATGGACGAAGCTGTACAAAGCAACCACTTGGCCGTGGCGGTTGTGGACTCAACACATCTGGCATCTGGAGCGGTCACCTCGGTGCACCTACAGGCCTCCTCGGTGCTAACGAGACATTTGGCTCCGGATAGTGTGTCCGGTCGTGCACTTCAAGCGGAAAGTGTAACCTCGGAAAAGCTGGCAGCCCGCTCGGTACAAGGAATGAACCTTGCAGAAGGCAGTATCGGCCCTTCACATCTATCTGTGCAGTCCGTACACACGCGGCATTTGGCAGCTGGAGCGGTACAGGATAGAGTGCTGGCAGAGGGAGCGGTGAAGTCCGTGCACATTGCCCCGGAATCGATCCAACCACACCATCTGCATACTGAAATCATTCAGGGCGAGCATATTGCATCCCAGGCCATTTCGACCGATGCTTTACAAGATGAGTCTGTGACATCTGACAAACTGGCAGATGAGGGCGTGACTGCCGCCAAGCTGTCGGCCCACTCCGTACAGTCGTGGCACATTACAGACGAAGCAGTGCAAGGAAATCATTTGGCAGCAGAATCCATCCAGTCGAACCATCTGTCACCGGAAAGTGTCACTTCAGCCCACTTGCAGTCTTCGTCAGTGCTCACGAGCCATCTGGCCCCGGATAGTGTGTCCGGCCGTGCACTACAAGCGGAAAGCGTCACCTCGGAAAAGTTGGCAGCCCACTCGGTGCAAGGAACGAATCTTGCGGAAGACAGCGTCGGCCCGTCACATTTGTCTGCACAGTCGGTACACACCCGACATTTGGCAACTGGCGCAGTACAGGATACAACGCTGGCAAAGGGAGCAGTGAAGTCGGTACACATTACCGCGGGGTCAATCCAGCCGCATCACCTGCACACAGGAAGCATTCAGAGCGAGCATATCGCATCCCAGGCCATATCGACCGATGCTTTGCAGGATGCGTCTGTTACCTCCGATAAATTGGTGGATGAGGGTGTGACTGCCGCCAAGCTGTCGGTCAACTCGGTACAGCCGTGGCACATTACAGACGAAGCAGTGCAAGGAAATCATTTGGCAGCAGAAGCCATCCAGTCAAGCCATCTGGCTTCCGAATCCGTTACCTCTCGCCATTTGCAGACTTCCTCAGTGCTTACGAGTCATCTGGCGCCAGATAGTGTATCCGGTCGTGCACTACAGGCGGAAAGCGTCACCTCGGAAAAGCTGGCAGCGCGCTCGGTACAAGGGACGAATCTTGCGGAAGGCAGCATCGGCCCGTCCCATTTGTCTGCACAGTCCGTACACAGCCGGCATCTGGTAGCCGGAGCGGTACAGGATAGAGCGTTGGCAGAGGGAGCAGTGAAATCCGTGCATATCGCTCCAGAATCGATCCAATCGCACCATCTGCACCCTGGAACCATTCAGGGCGAGCATCTGGCATCTCAGTCGATATCGACTGATGTTTTACAGGATGAGTCTGTGACATCTGATAAATTGGCCGATGAGGGTGTGACTGCCGCTAAGTTGTCGGCTCACTCGGTACAGCCGTGGCACATTACAGATGAAGCAGTGCAAGCTAATCATTTGGCAGAAGAGGCCGTTCAATCGAGTCATCTGGCGCCGGAATCTGTCACCTCAGCCCACTTACAGTCTTCGGTGATACTTGCGAGTCATTTGGCGCCGGATAGTGTATCCGGTCTTGCGCTACAAGCGGAAAGCGTCACTTCAGAAAAGCTGGCAGCACGCTCGGTGCAAGGGAAGAATCTTGCGGAAGACAGCGTCGGTCCTTCGCATTTATCTGCACAGTCGGTACACACTCAGCATTTGGCAGTCGGCGCAGTGCAGGATACAGCGCTAGCCGAGGGGGCAGTGAAATCCGTGCATATTGCCCCGGAATCGATCCAGTCGCATCACCTGCACCCTGGAACTATTCAGAGCAAGCATCTGGCATCCCTGTCGATATCGACCGATGCATTACAGGATGAGTCCGTTACGTCTGATAAATTAGCGAATGAGGGTGTGACTGCTGCCAAACTGTCGGCTCACTCGGTACAACCGTGGCACATTGCGGACGAAGCAGTGCAAGCCAATCATTTGGCAGAAGAGACCATCCAGTCGAGCCATCTGTCACCGGAATCTGTCACCTCAGTCCACTTGCACTCTTCGGCGGTACTTGCGAGCCATCTGGCCCCGGATAGTGTGTCTAGCCGTGCGTTACAAGCGGAAAGCGTCACCTCGGAGAAGCTGGCAGCCCACTCGGTGCAAGGAACGAATCTGGCGGAAGACAGCGTCGGCCCGTCCCATCTGTCTGCACAGTCGGTACACACCCAGCATTTGGCAATCGGTGCAGTACAGGATACGGCGCTAGCCGAGGGGGCAGTGAAATCCGTGCATATTGCCCCGGAATCGATCCAGTCGCACCATCTGCACCCTGGAACCATTCGGGAAGAGCATATCACATACCGGTCGATATCGACCGATGCATTACAGGAAGAGTCTGTTACGTCCGATAAATTGGCAGATGAGGTCGTAACTGCCGCCAAAATATCTCCACATTCCGTACAGCCATGGCACATTACGGATGAAGCAGTGCAAGCCAATCATTTGGCAGAAGAGGTCGTTCAGTCGAGCCATCTGTCACCGGAATCTGTCACCTCAGCCCACTTGCAGTCTTCGGCGGTACTTGCGAGCCATCTGGCCCCGGATAGTGTGTCCGGCCGTGCGCTACAAGCGGAAAGCGTCACCTCGGAGAAGCTGGCGGCCCACTCGGTACAAGGGGCGAATCTTGCTGAAGGCAGCGTCGGTCCTGCGCATTTGTCTGCTCATTCGGTACACACCCAGCATTTGGCAATCGGTGCAGTACAGGATACAGCGCTGGCAGAAGGGGCAGTGAAATCCGTGCATATTGCCCCGGAATCCATCCAGCCGCACCATCTGCACCCCGGAACCATTCAGGGCGAGCATCTGGCATACCAGTCGATATCGACTAATGCTCTGCAGGATGAGTCTGTTACGTCCGATAAACTGGCAGATGAGGTCGTGACAGCTGCCAAAATATCTCCACATTCCGTACAGCCGTGGCACATTACGGACGAAGCAGTGCAAGCCCATCATTTGGCAGAAGAGACCATCCAGTCGAGCCATCTGGCGCCGGAATCCGTCACCTCAGCCCACTTGCAGCCTTCGGCAGTGACGATCCAGCATATTGCGCCAGGGAGTGTATCTGTTCACGCGCTCCAGGCAGGCAGCGTGAACGCTGAGAAGCTTGCGCTTCGGGCGGTGCGAGCTTCGAATCTGGCGGAAGCCAGCGTAAGCTCCGTACATTTGACAGAACATGCCGTGCAAGCCCAGCATTTGTCCGATGGAGCGATTCAAGAGTCAGCACTGGCAGAGGGGGCAGTGCAGTCCCGCCACATTTCACCGGATTCTGTCCAATCCGAGCATTTGCAAGCAGGAGCTATTCAGTCACAGCATATCGGCTGGCAGGCGGTGTCAGAGGAAGCTATACGGGATGGAGCGGTGACGTCCGGCAAACTCGCAGATGGAACGGTGGAGTCCCGCCATGTGGCTGAGGAGGCAATTGAAGGCCACCATATTGCAGAGGAAGTCATTGATTCGCACCATCTGAAACCCGGCTCAGTAACACTGAATCAATTGTCCACAGATATTCATCTCTCGGGACTTTTGCCTGAGGAAGGAATCAGTGGCGACAAACTTCAGGCAAACAGTATATCCCGCAGCCATCTGCAGAATCAGGTCGTCGACAGTGAGGTGCTGAGCCCAGAAGCTGTAGGTCCAGAGCATCTGCAGGCTGCTGCGGTACAAAGTCATCATGTGGCAGAGCAGAGCATCGGAGGTCATCATCTGGTAGAAGGTTCCGTGGGCTCACGTGAGCTGGAACTGAACGCAGTGACACCAGAGCATTTGAGCATCACCCCGGTCCGTACTTGTGCAAATCAGCCTGCATTGCAGCAGTTTGGCAGAGCGCCGTTTCTTTTAAAGGGAAGCGAAGGAGAGACAGAAGTAACCATTGTATTCGGGGAGCCATTTGTGAACCCGGATTACACATTGGTAGCGATGACGAACCATCCTCTCTTCCATGCGACGCTGAAATCTCAGACGACTCATGGAGCGGTGATCGTCGTAACCAAGTGGAGTGAAACCGCGCATAACTACGGTATTGTTTCTTGGATTGCCATCGGTTAGTGGAGATGATGGTTGCAACACTTATAGCGTGCAGACTCATGTATTTTTCAGATACAGAGCTGCACGCTTTTTCATATACTTTTCACATATTTGTTCCACAATTATCCCGAATTCTCCTGATAAGCTAAAGATACTTTAAAGGAGAGGTGATTCAATCATGAAAAAATGGACTAAAAATGCAGCAGCCGTATTGACCGTAGTAAGTGTACTGGGAGGAGCAAGCAGCGCATTCGCCGCTACAGCAACCACAACTCCAGTCACCACTGCACCAGCCATCAAAGCTCCTGCGGTTACGACTCCTGCTAGCAAAACACCGTCAAAAGCGCCTGCAACGAAAACACCTGTGGTGAAAGCACCTGTTAAAAAAGCTCCTGCCAAAAAAGCCAGTGTGAAAAAAGTGGCAAGCCACAAAGCAAAAGCAGTGAAAGCAAAACACCGCACAGTTAAACATCATGCGAAAAAACATAATGCTGTTCAACGCAAGGTAGCGGCACATAAAACTCGTGCACAACATGTTGTATCTAAAAAAGTAACCCATAAAGCTCCAGTAAAAAAAGCAGTCCCAGCTAAAACAGCTCCAAAAACGGTGAAAACAGCTCCAAAAGCAGCAGCTAAAGTAGTAACAAACAAAAAATAAGGTAGAAGGTAGAAGTTAGTTAGCTTTCAGTTCACCTAGCATATACAGCAGCGATTCATGATAAGAAAAGACGGGACCGGGAACGGTATACCCGTCTTTTGTCTATTCTGTGGGGCTTCTGATAAGCTTAAGAAAGGATGCTAGCATTCAGAACAACAGCAAGGAGTTAAGGCTATGACAAAAATAGTAGTAGTAGATGACGATGTATTCATTTTGCAACTAATATCTGAATATTTGAAAAAAGAGTCCTACGAGGTAACTTCCTTTTCCAGTGGGAAAACACTGGTAGAGCATATCCGAACCAACCGTCCGGATTGTCTCGTGCTTGATATTATGATGCCAGGCATTGACGGGCTTTCTCTATTGACTCAGCTTCGTGAGTTTACAGAAATGCCAATCATTATGATCTCCGCGCGCGGAGAGGAAAATGACCGCATCCATGGGCTGGAATTGGGATGCAGTGACTTTCTGACCAAGCCCTTTAATCCAAGGGAGCTGGTGGGAAGGGTCAAAGCGATGCTGAGACTGAGCAAGGCTGGAGCGTCTGCATCTGATGACAAACAAGCAGCAGAGGGCGCAAATCTTTGCCATGCAGGCAATCTGTGCATTTTTGCTGACTTTCGTAAAGTTACAGTAGACGGACGAGCGGTGAATTTGACCTCACGTGAATTCGATCTGTTGCTGTTTCTTGCGAATCATTTGGAACGGCCTTTTGGCAGAGAGCATTTGATTCAGCAGGTGTGGAGCTATGATTTTATAGGAGATGTGAGAGTCGTAGATGATCTGGTCAAACGTATTCGCAAAAAGTTGGCAGAATACCACTCCACACTCGTCATTAATACGGTATGGGGATTTGGATATAAAGCAACGGTTCAGGAGATGTAGCCATGCGTACGATGAGAGCCAAAATTCTGCTGTCCCTGTCCATTGCAATGCTGATTACTGTCTGTATTACGGTGGTCTTATTTATCAGGCTCATCGATGACATTCTGGTGAATCAGGCCAAATCCAAGCTCCATGAGCAGGCACGCAAAGCCGTCCATATTATGAGTGACGGGGGCTTTGATCGACTGGATAATGCTGAACTTAACTATGTTATCAAGGGTGTGCTTTTATCTGCCGATTACTTTATTTTAAGCACGGATAACCGCATCATCGACTCCAGCGTCTCTGGAATGGAAGGCAAAAAGCTCGAGCGTTTGCTTTTGACCCGCCAGGGCTTTTTTGCATCGGTTCATCCGTCTGCCCACGATCTGGTTACTACACATGAAGGCGTTGCTGTCCTTCAAGGTAAAAAGATACTGTTTACGAATGAAGAATTGCCCGGACAACCTTTTCGGATCTTTGTATACTCACCCTTATCTTCTTTGAGAGCACTCTATGTACCATTAATGAGAACCACGCTGCTGTCGATCGTCGCGAGTTTTCTGGTGATTCTCGTTATTGGTCTGATGGTTGTTTCACGTCTGGTGCGTCCGCTCAAGCGATTGAAAGAGGCGGTAGGCAACTATGAGCCGAATCAGCCGCAGGATAGTGATTTTCCGCAGGCGGACAAAAGCGAAATTGGCGAACTGATAGGCACCTTTCATTCCATGTCCGCCCGCATTCAGCAGCACCACCACAGCCAAATTGAATTTCTACAAAATGTATCACACGAGCTAAGGACACCGTTAATGTCCATTCAAGGCTATGTATATGCCATTCAGGATCAAGTAGTATCGCAGGACGAGGGACTGAGCATTATTAAAGTGCAATCCCAGCGATTAATTGATATGGTGGAAAAGTTGCTTCAGCTATCGAGGTTGGAGGCGCTGAATGAGGAATGGCCGGTCTCTTTGATTGATCTGAGAAGTATGGCGGAGGACGCTGTTCATCTGTTGATGCCGATGGCCAGCGAACGCTCTATCTCGCTGCGAGTGGAGGGAGAGGGTCTGCATGTGGCCGTTCCGGCCGAGCAATTATTCCGTATGATATTGAATTTGCTGCAAAATGCAGTTCGACACACCTCCACAGAGGTAGTCATTCATTTGGAGACGGGGACAACACCGGAGGTTGTGTGGGTTATGCATGTAGATGATGATGGGGAAGGTCTAACCGAATCTGAAGCAGCCGAGGTGTTCGGAAGATTCTATACCGGATCAAATGGTGCGACGGGACTAGGATTGGCCATCTGCCGTCAAATAGCCTCCCGACTGAATGGAGAATTACTTTGTACACGATCGCCATTAGGTGGGGCACGCTTCAGCTACATTCAACGCATGTCATGACGCATGTTATAAATGAGGCAAAAATGGTTAAAAATGATCAATTTTTCGCTAAAATGTGCCATTAATTTGACATTGCATGATAGGTTTTTGGTGATATTTTAGATATTGCTTGACTGGCAGGTACTAAAATGAGTAAAATTATTCGTATATACCTTGACTCATGAACGTCGTTTTTTTAGATAGTGGTCAATAATAGTGATGAATAATAAATGAAAGAGTGATGAGATGAACCGCCTTTTGGAAGTGAAGGACTTAACGATATCTTTCAAGACCCGTCAGGGACTAGTGCAGGCCATTCGTGGCGTAAACTTTCATGTCAATAAAGGAGAGACGCTGGCGATTGTCGGTGAATCCGGCTCAGGCAAAAGCGTAACCTCACAAGCTGTTATGAAGCTGATCCCGACTCCTCCGGGCGTTTATCAAAAGGGTCAAATTATGTTTGACGGACAAGAGCTGATTAATAAAACGGAAAAGCAGATGCAAAAAATTCGTGGTAAGGAAATTGGTCTGATTTCTCAGGACCCTATGACTTCACTTAACCCGACGATGAAAGTTGGTAAGCAGATCACGGAAGTGCTTTTCAAGCATGAAAAGATATCCAAGGACGCTGCTCGCAAGCGGGGTATTGAGTTGCTGAATCTGGTAGGTATTCCACATCCTGAACAGCGTTTTAACCAATATCCGCATGAATTTAGTGGCGGTATGCGTCAACGTGTCGTCATTGCAATGGCATTGGCTGCTAATCCGAAACTTCTGATTGCCGATGAGCCGACGACTGCGTTGGATGTAACCATTCAAGCTCAAATCTTGGAACTGATGAAGGATCTTCAGAAAAAAATTGATACTTCTATCATCTTTATCACTCATGATCTCGGTGTTGTGGCGAAGATGGCGGATCGCGTTGCTGTTATGTATGCAGGGCAAATCGTGGAAACAGGTACGGTTAATGAAATTTTCTATAACCCAAAACATCCATATACATGGGGACTCCTCGCTTCCATGCCTAGTTTGGACAGCCATGGTCAGAAGCTGGCTGCGATCCCGGGAACACCACCGGATCTGCTTCACCCACCTGTAGGGGATGCGTTTGCAGCCCGTAGTTCTTATGCCATGAAAATTGACTTTGAGAAAGAGCCTCCACTCTATCAATTGTCTGATACACACTTTGTGAAATCATGGCTGCTTCATCCAGATGCACCTGCGGTTGAGCCACCAGAAGCGGTGAAGGCTAAACTTCGCAAGCTGGATAACGCATTTGAAAAGCCAGTTTTAGTTGAACAATACGGCAGTTAAAGCACGATATCATTTGTAAATAATCAAATAATAAATAAAAAAAGGCTGTTTCTCCGTGTGAATTAATATTACGGAGGAACAGCCTTTTTGGTGTAACACCACAGGTTGTATGAGTCTGTGGTGATTTGTATTAGACGGCAGCGCTTACAACTTGCCGGAACCGGCTTGGGAAGTGACTTCTGTCTTCACGCTGGCGGATGGGGAAATTTTATCGTTCAAGGATGGCTTCCAGCCTACAGAGGAGCTAAGCCCCGCGCTGGAGCCTGCGTTTACGGCCTGTCCATTCAGAAGTGTGCCAGTGTCTGACAGGGCAGTTCCACCAAAAACAGTCACAATTTTGGCTGCGGACAGTCCCGCAACGTCAATGACATTGTTTTCAGCAAAGATTTTAGAGGCTTTGCCCGCGCCCCATATATACAGTGTAGGGTATTCAGAGCGTTTTACATCACCTGTATAGTAATTGTTATATAGATGGACTTGTCCATAACGTACGCGCGGTGTGCGTTGTACTGTATTCTCATAATAATTGTGATGCAGGGTTACACGTAAAGCCCCTTCATCCGCTGTTTTACTGTCGCTGTTGCCGATAATGGATGTTTTGTCATGATCGTAAAAGTGATTGTATGAAATGGTAACCAGATCACCTTGGTTAATCACATCGAGCAGTCCATCATGATGCTGGTATTCTTGACCGTAGAAGGTGCCGTTTCCGCTATCGGGGTGAGCCCCGTCATTGAACGTATTGTGATCCACCCATACATGCGTGGCTCCGTTAATTGTAATGCTGTCATATTCTGAATTCCAATTGCCTGTACTGCCATCAGTTGGGTCCCATTGTGGGAAATAATCGTAGGCATCCTGAAACTCAATATTACGGATAATGACGTTGTCTGTACCCTTTTTTAATTGGAAGTTTGCACCATTAATGACGGCATTGTTGCCCAGACCGACAATCGTTGTATTGGATGGAATTTCAATAACGATACGACTGGCTTGATTCTTCTGTGATGCCTTACGTGCATCTTCCAATGTACCAGAAGGAACCTTTTTCCCCCATGTAGACGGATCATACGCCTTGAGATACGCATTGAAATCATACTTAGAGTCCTTGTAATCGTTCAATCCTAATGGTTTATTATTGTCATCGACGTTAGCATTGATTGTACCTTTGACATAAATAATTTTAGGTGTAGTGTTGCTGCTCTTGCCTAACGCATCGACAAGTTGTTTACGGTTCGTTACGGTGAAAGTATTGGAGGAAGTAGCAGCAGCTCCACCTGTTGTGCCAGTAGAAAAGGCGGCCCAGCCGTTTTTGCTGCCGAGTGTCTCCTTGCCAATATCGCTGGCTGCATGAGCAGGTGCACCCATAGGAGCCAGAGTAGCGAACAATAACACGGCTGCGATTCCGAGTGAACATCTCTTTTTCATAAAATACCTCCGTATATTGGATAAATGGAGTAGACGAACGAAGGGAGTCCCGGGTGCTCCTGTAGTTTCTACATGTTCTATCATACTTTGTGTTCCAGTATTTGTTAATATAATAAAAGTTACATACTAAAATTTTTGTCGAATTTTTTATATAATTCAATAGAGCCCTTCTTTTTCCAATCAAAACGCATATGCCAGAATGAAAACGTTAACAATCATACCGAATAGAAAATGTATATATGATTATATGGAATTTTCCTGGTGAATTTCTTTCAAAATCAGTCTGTTCATCTTCATATTAAAGCAAAAGAAAATTGAATGGTTTTTCTCGTAATGTTAACGATTTCAAGCCAAAATACGAAGGGGAAGGACAGGGGATTTATAGATTTTTGCAGCATCCTCAGGTACAATGCTTGTAATAAAGCTGAGGAGGAATGGGCATCATGGCAGAGTATTTAGCAGATATCCTGAAGTTGTTGAAGCAAAAAGAGTGGGTGGACTTGTCCCATGCCTTTTATCCCGAAATTCCCCATTTTCCGGTTTTCGATAATGTTCAGGTGGATACCCTGTTTACCCACGACGATGGCTTTTTTGTAAAACAATACTGCTTTCCAGGGCAATATGGAACTCATATCGACGCCCCCGTTCATTTTGTGAAGGGTAAACGTTATTTACATGAGCTTTCGTTGAAGGAACTGGTTTTGCCGTTGGTTGTCATTGACCGTTCAGCAGCCGTTGCAGCCAATTCCGACTATGAGCTTACGGTTGCGGATATTCTGGATTTTGAAAAAGAGCACGGACGGATTGCCGATCAGTCCTTTGTCGCCTTTCGTAGTGATTGGAGCAAGCGTTGGCCTGATCCTGATGCCTTCTCGAACAAGGACAACGCTGGAGATGCACATTGCCCGGGTTGGTCGCTGGATGCGCTGTGCTTTTTGGTAGAGGAACGAAATGTTGCTGCTATTGGACATGAAACACTGGATACTGACTCCTCTGTAGCTTATCGAAAAGAGGGTAAGCTGGTAGGAGAATATTACATATTGGAGCAGGATCGATATCAAGTTGAGGTGCTGACGAATTTGGACAAGCTGCCCCCGAAGGGTGCAGTCATTTATAATATTGTACCGAGCATTCAGGATTCTCCGGGATTTCCGGTGCGCTCCTTTGCTATTTTGCCTTAATCTTGAGCTTAAAAGACCGATTCAGATCTGGACATCTGAATCGGTCTTTTTCTAGCATATACGGGGTAGTGTACAGCGTGAATGACCATTCAGTCCGGCTTGGTTCAAAATCATTGAAACGCCTTATGTGATAATCGTTACGGTAGGGGCAGAGATGGTAGGCTGAGTTGTGATAGTAGAGGTTGTGCCGCTAAAATCAGATATTTCTATGACAGCGGGGACACCTGGTGTAATATCTACGGAGGCAATGACCAGACTTGCCGTGGTTAGGGTGAATAAGGAGCTCTGCTGAATAACTCCGTTAATATAATAATTAGCAGAATCAGTAGCCGTTAATGTTGGCAAAGCAACGACTGGAGCATCGGCGTCATCTACGAAGCTGGCAGCAGGAATAGTTGTTGTTGTTGCTCCGATCATCCCGGCTGTAATGGTTGCAAAAAAACGAGTCACGGCTGGGGTTACAGTCGTGCTTATGGCACCACCAGTAGCTACTGGAGCAGTAGCTACTGCTGTGTATACAGGTTTTATGATGGGCATCGTTTTCATCTCCTTTCTTTACTGGGATGAGCCACTGCTGGCTCTTAATCAATAAATGATTTTTCAACCTATTCGGAAACGGCATATGAACCTTCCTATTAATAATAGGGTAAATGGAGAAAGCCCTATTTTACTGCGCAAAAAATGAAAGCGAATACTTGGAATCTGCATGCTACAAATGCCTAAGACCCTAATGGGAGATGTGCATACAATACATAAGCATGAGAGGAGGAGGTGTGTACGGCTGTTATGAAAAGACGCGATGCATCACTAAGGAGGCAAGGAAAGAGACCGGTACATTGCAAGATCAACAAACGAAAAAAGTGCAAGCCCCGGTATTCATTCAAAGGTAAAACAAAAACGGGGCTCCATGCTCAAAAGCATCCAAAACTAATTATTATACAACGACGCTTCAGAAATACTCCTGCTAAACGGAAGAGGATGGAGCATACAGGAAAGCAAGGTCTGCCAGGCGAAGCCGGGGTGACAGGAGCGCCAGGAGTACCGGGAATTGCGGGAACACCAGGAATACCTGGAATACAGGGTCCAGCAGGAACACAGGGAGCACCGGGAGTGCCAGGTCCAGCTGGGGCTCCCGGTAGTTCAGGCGCAACAGGTGCACCTGGTCCTACCGGAGCACAGGGCATACCTGGCCCTACCGGAGCCCAAGGCATACCCGGTTCTACCGGGGCACAAGGCGTAACCGGTCCTACTGGAGGCCAAGGTATAACTGGTCCAACAGGTCCGGCTCCTGACATCTCCAATGTTGAAATTGTCCCTAGGGCTGAGCGGTATTTTTATTTTACTCCTGATCCGATTGAATCTTCAGTTACGATTATGGCGGATCAATTTTCTGTAGATGGTGTGCAGGGGGCTTTTCAAAGGTTTCATGTCGGAAGCAATAGTTATGCCAATCTGTATATTAACGGGATGTTACAAGAAAGAACGTTGTTCAGCTTGACACCTTCATCGCTGACGATTCACCTCAGCGAAGGGGAGACTATTTCCTCCGGCACACCTATTATTGTGGAAATTGTTCAATTTAGTGTGCGATACAGTGCATGACATTGCTTACGATGAATACTTCATGTGATGGACATTATTTTAAAACCAAAAATGGTTATAGGGTGCAGATCCTTCAATACGAACACCGAGTTGCTCGGCTGCCTGTCTGGGCCAGAATGGATTTAGCCAGGAGCGTCCGACATGCCAAAGCTGGAGACCGGCTTTAGAGCCTTGGTCATGGATGGCCTGCACCACTTTTTGCAGCGGGGAAATGTGCTCGTCGCTCCATATGCCAAGGCTGCCCGAATCTTTTCCCTGCTGGGTGACTGCATGCACTTCAAGCATGATTAGCCCGACTTGTCCTAGCGCCGAGCGCCGTAATGCAGCGTATGCCAATCGGTTGCCTTTTCGTCCTCTTTATTTACGGTTCAGAACGCCCGCTTTTATTCGGTTACATATGTATTTTATAGGAATAAAATGAGGCGATACACGTATCATTTAACGTATTCATGACCATTCACTTATAAAAACATGGTATTTTAGGTTTATTACGATGGATTTTAAATTCAAGCATACAGACAGGTTGAAACTGTATAAATATGATTTGCAATTTGGTTAGCAATCACTTACTATAATCCTATGAATAAGAAAACACATGTAGACAGTAAAAAGAAGGATATTCTGCAGGCAGCGATGTGCTTATTTGCAACCAAAGGAATTGATGGGATTTCGGTCAAAGAAATTGCAGAGGCTGCCGGTGTGACAGATGCCGCGATTTATAAGCATTTTAAGAGTAAAGACGCGATGGCCTTGGAGGTATTCGGGCAGTATTGCAATAGCTACACCACCTTAATTGACTTTTATCGCAAGCAGAGTGGGAGCTTTCTCAGTCGTTTCCACCAACTGGTGGATGAAGTGCTGAATATGCATGATGAGGACCAATATGGATTGCTTCTACTATCACAGCATCATGAGCTGTATGTTGAAGCAAGCCAGAACCAGAATGTGCGTCAGCCGCTGGAGGCGTTGACTGAATTCATCGAACAGGGGATTCAACAAGGTGAACTGCCTAAGCAGGATGTTCAGCTATCAGGTGTGCTCATCATTGGAGCCATTACACGATTGTCCGTGTCTAGCCTGGAAGGTGAACTTCCACAGCAGCTGGTTCCATTTGCCGTAGAGATCAAACAACGTTTAACTGCTTTATTAAGTAAAGGTCAGTAGTGACCTTTTCTTTTTAAATATAAAGTTAGTGTTTTCTAACTAAAATCATAATATGAAGGTAGGAAGTGGCTTATATGTCTAAAAAAATATTGGTGATTCAGGGGAATCCGGTCGCTGACAGTTATGGAGAAGCGCTGGCTCAAGCCTATGTAAAAGGAGCCGAAGGCGCAGGGGCTGAGGTTCGCTTATTGCAGCTGTCCGCGTTGGAGTTTAATCCAAATCTATCAGGTGGATATCGGAATAAATTGCCGCTAGAACCTGATTTGATTCAAGCACAGGAATGGATTAAATGGGCAGAACATCTCGTTTTTGTCTTTCCGATCTGGTGGGGCAGCTTGCCTGCGTTAATGAAGGGATTTATTGACCGTACCTTTATGCCGGGATTCGCGTTTAAATATCAAAAAGGAAAACCCTTGCCTGACAAGCTTTTAAAGGGAAGAACAGCCCGCCTTATCAGCACGATGGATGGTCCGCACTGGTATTACCGATTTTTCCAAGGACAGCCTGGGCACCGGATGATGAAGGATTCCACGTTACATTTATGTGGAGTCAAACCAGTACGTTCTACAACCATTGATCTCATGAATAAGAGGACAGAGCAACAGCGTAACGAATGGCTGAGCAAGGTCGAGCAGCTAGGTCATAGCATGAGCTAGGTTTTCGCCATCTCAGTAGCAAACACGCTGATCCATTAACATACAGAGGACATTCGGAAAACTACATTCTAAGAGGATAGAAATGAGGCACAGAAAAATGGAACCAATCATAAATCATGAATGGGATCTAGATGAAAAAGAAGCGGTGAAATTACAGCAGGAGTTATCTTTAAAAGTTACAAAAGAAGATCGATTCCCTGAAATTCAATATGTTGCTGGGGTAGACGTGGCATACAGTGAACAAAGTGATCTCTTAGTTGCGGCCATCGTGATTTTAGATGCTAGCTCATTACAAGTAGTGGAATCCATAGTGGTTGAAGATGCTGTCCATTTTCCCTACATCCCCGGATTGTTTTCATTCAGGGAGCTGCCGCCTATAGTAAAAGCATTGAAGCAAATCAAGACCTCTCCTCAGCTGGTGGTCTGTGATGGACAAGGAATTGCCCATCCTAGACGATTCGGATTAGCCAGTCATTTAGGTGTTATATTTGATATTCCTACAATTGGATGTGGTAAAACGAGGCTATGGGGTGAATTCGAAGAGCCATCTCAAGAACGAGGGGCATGTTCGTTATTAATGGATCGTGAGGAAATTATCGGTAGGGCGTTAAGAACCCAGGACAACATTAAACCTCTGTTTGTATCCGTAGGACATCGTATTTCATTAGAAACGGCCTGCAACTGGATATTAAAGCTTTGTCCACAATATCGCTTACCTGAGACCACTCGACAAGCTGATCAGCTTGTGAGAAAAGCTTTATCACAAATAAACCAGGGGAGTATCTGATCATAATCGATCTACATAAGGAAAAAACACCACAGTGGAGCAACTGGCTCGCATTGTGGTGTTTGGAATAGCTCATGTTTTACAATCAACGTTATATAAATATCGATGCAACGATTAAAATAAATCCGATCGCTAGACCGGCAGGGCCCCAATAATGCATAGGGATAAAAAACAGACTGTGCTGGGTTCCCATTCGATAGCGTTGTCCTGTTTCCATATCAACGAGCACCTTGTCCGAGTCGGCGTTAAGTGCTTTACCCAAATACCAGATAATAACTCCCGACACAATGAACACAAAAGCCATCGGCAGCCGGGAATCTATGGAGTCAAGCCCAAGAGCGGATACTAAACTGCCGACAATAACGAATAAAATTCCTGGAATAATGATATTTAAAATACCAAAGCCCTTCCAAATAATCACATGAAAACTTCCTTCCTAATTATGTTTACGTTCATGGTGAGTCTCTCGTCGAAATGATTTTCACATCCAACATATGTATTTATCGGTTAAAAGAGAGATTTAGTTTACAATATGACCCATTCATTAGGGAATTTACAATGTGTAAAACTGGAAAATGAAAAAAGCCGTTTCTCCACCTTTTCGTAGTCCCAGCACAAGCTGGACTGAAGGAGGAAAAATCGGCTTTTTTAATAAACGGATTGAAGTTCTGTGCCTATTCGGCGCTTGCTTTCACTTGCTCTGCTATGAAATTTACAGGCTTCATAATCCGGCTCAGCATGTCCTGCTTCGGACGGTTCCAGGTAACCCAGTCATCCAGCAGCAGACCACCTGTATCGCCGCTATTCGGATTCAGGGACCAATACGTAAAGTACAGGTTATTGGCACCAATATAGTCTACGAGTGCATTTTGCCATTTACCCTCAGCGGAAGACGAATCAACATTGCGACCGCCGAATTCACCGACCAGCACCGGAGCTATGTTTTGCTTACTGATGTAGCCCCAGGTTTGATCCCAGATTGCTGGCAGGTTGGACGGGAAGGTTGAATCGTTGAACCATGGCTGCGAAGACACACCAGGACCGTAGTCATGTGGTGAATAGACGACACGGTTCGGTACGTCCAGAACGACAGGATAGTTGGCTACACCTGTCAGGTTGCCGCCCCACCAATATTGGCTGTTGTTGCCTTGTACATTATGGTCCACACCTTCTACCAGAATCAGCCAATTCGGATTCACAGACAGAATGGCATTCCCTGCACGCTGCGCCGCGAGACGCCAGTCTGTGGAAACATCGCCTGTTCCCCAGCTTGCCTGACCGTGCGGTTCGTTGTGTAAATCTGCACCAATGACGGTAGGATTGTTTTTATAACGTTCAGCTAACATCTTCCAGTCGCTGATCCAGCGGGACTCAGGGTACTGAGAGGTATACCATAGCTCGGATTGTCCACCTGAGCCTGGGCGGTGACGGTCAAGGATAATCTGAATACCGCGTTGTCCAGCTTTTTCGATCAGCTTGTCCATAATTTGAATCGGAGTCAATCCGACCAGATCAGGATTTTTGTAGTAATCAATACTGTCCGGACGAGAGCTGGAATCCAATAACTGATTGCTGTAAGGCAGACGGATGAGATTATAACCTTCCTTCTTCACCTGATCCAGCATGTCGTCCATTGAGCGGCTCCACAGTCCATGCAAAGTGTAATTAGGGGTTTCTAGACCAAACCAGTTCAGACCGTTAAATGCGGCCTCTTTCCCGGATTCATCTACAATCTTGTTTCCTTGGGTATGATAATATCCTTTCACGCTGGCTGCATCTGCCGAAGGTGGAGTGTACCCATACAGTGTGAAGCCCATGACGAGGGAGGCAATGACGAAAAATGTTTTTTTCAACCCTTTTTTCTTCATGATTCTTGCTTCCTCCTTTATATAAATGATATTGTAACCGATTACAATTTCATTTTATGTTCAAATCTTCCATCAAACAAGTTCATAAAATTTGTATATTTTTAAGATTTCGTTCAAAATTATTAGTTTTGCGACAAGGGATATTTAGGTTAGGGGGTCTAGCATTTGTGGGGCTGGATTATGGGGTGAGGCACGTTCCAACTCACATTTATTATATTTTCCTCCTGTAAAAGAAGGTATATAATAAAGGAAATTCACATTACATACAGGTTGTAGAGTACATACAGAGTTGAAAATGAACACATGCCTAATACGCAATATAGAAAGGGGGGGAATCATGGTAACCACGATGAAAGAAGTCGCAGAACGTGCAGGGGTGTCGAAGAGCACAGTTTCACAGTTTCTGAATAAAAGATACAACTATATGAGTGAAAGCACCAAGAAGAAGATTGAGCAAGCGATTGAGGAGCTCAGTTATATTCCCAATGAGGTGGCGCGCAGTCTCAAGCAAAAGAAGACCTTTATTGTGGGGGTTATTTCTTCAACTATTTTGTCGAGATTTACAACAGAAATCGTGCGCGCAATTGAAGATGAATGCCAACTGGAAAATGTCCAGGTCATTGTCTGCAATACTGATGATGATTCGCTCAAAGAGAAAAAGTACGTCCAGTCGATGATTGCTCGGCAAGTGGATGGACTTATTATTTTTCCGACAGAAGAGAACAAAAAATTATATGTTTCCCTTGTTAAAAGTGGCTATCCGTTCGTGTTTGTCGACCGAAAAATCGATGAAATCAACGTAGACACGGTGCTGTTAAATAATGAAAAAGCTAGTGAGCTTGCGGTTGAAGCACTGATTGAGCATGGTCACAAAAACATCGGCATCATCACGTTTCCCCTAGGCAAAAAAGCAATTACCACACGAAGTGAGCGGCTGTCCGGCTATAGAAATACGCTCGGCAAACATGACATATCCGTGCATGAAAACTATATCAAAAGCGGCAGGCTGGATGAAATGTCTGATCTTATTAGACAACTATTTCACATGGAGAACCCGCCCACCGCAATCATTGCTACGAATGACATGATTTTGGAGCAGGTGCTGATCTATGCCAAAAATAATCATCTGACCATACCTAATGATTTTTCCTTGATTGGGATAGATGATGTATCCTTTGCATCTTTTTATAATCCGCCGATCACTACCGTTTCCCAGCCGAGTTTTGAAATGGGGAAAAGAAGTGCGAGGCTACTGCTCGATAAAATTGATCAAAAAGAGCAGGGGCATGAGCAGCTGTCAGAAATCATCCGATTGAATCCGGTCATTAACCACAGAGAATCTGTCCAAAAGTTAAATTGAATAATTGGAATAAGTATTTTTTTCTTTTTTTGAAAACGTTTTTATAAATTCTATTGTAAAAGGAAAATAAAGAGCTATAATGATCTTATGATTCGAGTCATGAATACCCTTTCTGGTAGTGTTGAGTGTAGTGATGACTGCAACTTAATAAAGGAGAGGAGTGAACCATAAACGGAAATTTATGATTGGATTTGTGATATAATTCACAAAAAAAGTTCTACTTCTTTTTACATTCCCGGAAGGGAAATTTTTTTCAAGCATTACTAAATCGATTTAGTAAGAATGAAAAATAAAAGAAAAGAAGGTCGGAGATCACTATGGAAATGTTTATGAGCATTATCAGGGAGCCATCCATCATAATTGCGATTGTGACATTACTCGGTCTCATATTCCAGAGGAAGAAAGTATCCGAGATCATAACGGGAACTACCCTTTCTTTCATGGGCTTTACCATGATTAAGGTCGGAGGCGGAATTTTAGGAGGCGTGCTCACCAACTTCAGCCAAATATTTTCTTTTGCGTTCAACCTTAAAGGTGTCGTACCAAGCAATGAAGCTATCATGGCCCTGACCATTGATCAGATCGGGGCGGATGCTGCGCTCATTCTACTTTTTTCCATGATCCTTAACATCGTGCTTGCGCGCCTGACCAAGTTCAAGTACATTTATTTGTCTCTCCACTTGATTTTGTTCATGAGCTTTGCCGCTACAGCCGTTATGAAAGGTCTGGGTCTCAGTTCGCTAACTACAATCATCGTTGGTTCCTTGGTCATTGGGAGCTATATGGCAGTGTTTCCTTACCTGCTCCGAAATGCCAGCAAAAATATTATCAAATCGGATGAATATACAATTGCTCATGCTTCCATGACTTCTTACATTCTCGGTACCTATTTAGGAAAAGTTTTAGGCAATCGTGAACATGACACCGAAAATGTAAAAATAAATGACCGCATCAGTTTTTTGCGTGATCCCAATGTGGCAACAACCTTGACGATGCTGGTGCTTTTGTTGGTATCTGGACTGGTTGCTGGTTCTGAATATGTCAGCAAATTATCTAACGGCAAAGAATACCTCGTCTTTATCCTCGAACAATCAGCCACTTTTGCTGCTGGCTTGTATATCGCAAAAGCAGGTGTTAAGCTGTTCACGACTGAAATTGTACCCGCTTTCAAGGGGTTCTCCCAAGTGTTCGCACCTGGAGCAGTTCCTGGGGTGGATGTTCTGGTACTGTTCGACAAATCACCCAATTCCGCGTTGGTAGGCTTCTTGGTCAGCTTTTTCACAGGTGTGGCCTGCGTTTTTGTTTTCCCGCTTATTGGATTGCCTGTTATTGTACCGGGGATCATGGCCTGTTTTCTCGCTGGCGGTGCAGCCGCGATATTTGGCAATTCCAGCGGTGGTTTTAGAGGGGCAGTCATTTCCAGTTGTCTTAATGGATTCTTGCTATGTCTGCTGCCGGCTCTCACCTTGCCGCTCTTTTCTTTTTTGGGTGCCGACGGAGTGACATTCGCCGATCCCGACTTTACAACCCTTTCCGGATTACTTTGGCTTATTTTCCGCTGGTTTTAAACTAAACCGATTTATGAATTTTTAAAAATAACTCATCTAAATAAATTGGGTTCTAAATGAGGAGGAATGATTCATGTTTTTTAATGACCAAGATATTCAAATGGATACAGTAGACAGTAATACGACCCGGAAAGTGCTGGCGCACAGTGACCAGCTTATGTATATCAAAGTGATGTTTGCTAAAGCCCAAACTGGGGAAATCCTGTTGCATAAGCATGTCCATGAACAAGTCACTTATGTTTTGAAAGGAAGCTTTAAGTTCATGATCGATAATGGGCAAACCAAGGAAGTGCAGACTGTTAAAGAAGGAGACAGCATCCATTTTCCATCCGACACTCTTCATGGCTGTATCCCGCTGGAGGATGACGGAATTTTGCTAGATGCATTTACACCAGCACGTGCCGATTTTCTATAAATTTTCTCACTAAATATGG
This sequence comes from Paenibacillus polymyxa M1, assembly GCF_000237325.1. Lineage (NCBI taxonomy): Bacteria > Bacillati > Bacillota > Bacilli > Caryophanales > Paenibacillaceae > Paenibacillus > Paenibacillus polymyxa. Next base: position 4,284,137 of record NC_017542.1, on the reverse strand, counting down.
CTATTATCGAGCATGCCGTATATAAAAAAACTGTACCAACGCAGGTTCCAGTTGTTAATCTGCACCAGTGAGCCTGAGGCGGAGCCTTGGGTTCTTTCTTGTTCATATTATTGGCTGTGGGTCCAATGCACTTCATAATGATCTTTTTTAGTAGAAGACCTGCAAGTATGTTATATTTAACAAACGGCAATCGTGATGAACAGCAGTGTAGTGATTTTTAGAAAAGGATGAGATTATTTTGGAAAACAACGAAACTCAGCAGGAATTTGCAGAAGTATATGAGCAGCTTAAGGTGGCTGCCAACCGAACCTCCGATTGGAAAGCGCGTCTAGCAGCGGTGAATGATCTGGGTGCATGGAAGAACCAGCAGACGATTGACTTGCTGACGCACCGAATGAATAATGATATGGTATATGCCGTTCAGGAAGCTGCTTACCACAAGCTACAGGAATGGGGCGAAAACGTACAGCCACCTGTGCGCAAAGAGGGTGAGCTTGTTAAGGGGCTGACGAAGATACTGGTGCGCATTAAAAAAAGCCTGCCAGCCGACCATACCTATAACGATTTTCGCGAGAAGCTGCACAAGATGAGAGTCGATATTTATGACGTATATGAAGGCGACAAGGGTGCTGAATTTGATCAGTGGCTGGAGCAAAAATGGGCTTCGTTATCCACAAGATAATGTCTGAACCCTGCCATTGAATGTAACTTTGAGGGATTGCTTTGGTAATGCAGATGAAGTCTTAACAAGGATAAGGTGTTATCTTTGTTAAGGCTTTTTTTAATATACATCGTTATTACGTGTTATGATCAAACGCAATGATTTCAAAGAGGGCTGGCCGTTTTAATTAATCTCTGCTAAAAAGATGCCAACAAAGGGGAACGATGCGCTAGAATAGAAAAATAGAAAGCGTTATCATTATCAGCTTTTCTGCGATGATTCAGGGGGAGAAGGCTTATGCGTTCAAAGTTTCAACCATTAAACACGTTGCGTAATCAGATCTTTATCGGCTTTATATTGGTAATGCTCATTATGATGAGTGTGGCGGGAGCGTTTATTTATCTTAATGTCTCTCACCTGTTGAAAGACAGTGCCGAACGGCATATTGGTCAAACCGCAGTACAAGCAAGCGGCAGACTGGATGCATTAATCGGCCAGATGGACAGCCTGACGGAACAAGTGGCGAATCATCCATCTGTTCAGCATATTTTGCTGGAGGAGCGTAATGGGGGCAAGGTGACTTTCGGACAGCGTCAATCGCTACTGCAAGTGATGCATAGCTATCAGGCTTATATGCCGAGCGTTGGCTCGCTGGAGCTGTATACCGCTGAAGGGAAGATGTTGTTTCCGATTAGAGAAGGCAGTCTGGAGGATCGTATCGGACAGGCGGACATTCGGGAAGCCAATGAGATGAAAGGCAGGCTGGTCTGGATCGGCATAGATCCTGAAAATCCCCAGTCGCTGCTGGCGATTCGGCAGGTGAGCCTGGTGGATCGCTGGTTTTCACGCGGAGGATATCTGATTACCCGCATGGAACGAAGTTATTTTGGGCTAAATGGTACGTCAGCGACCCAAGAAGAAGCAAATGAAACTATGCTGCTTGTAGATCGTCGAGGGCAGCTGCTGTCGGGTGAGCCTATGAGTCAGATTAATTTGTTAGATGTATTGCACAGCAAGACACAGACGGTTCATATTGGAGAGCGCGAGTATGTGAAGGCAGTTCAGCAATCGGAACGGACCGGCTGGTCGCTGCTGATCCTGATTCCAGTTAGCGTCGTCACAGACGGAATTACGGTTTTACGGACGACACTTATTATTTCGGCGTCTCTAGGTGCCGTGTTATTCCTGTTCATGTCCTTTATGCTGTCAACGTTGATTACCAGACCGATAGGTCACTTGATTCAGGCGATGCGCCGTTCACGGGAAGGAGCGTTGGCCTTGAATCCTGAACCTGCAGCAGCGGTTGAATTACAGGAATTAAATGCAGAGTACAACACGATGATTGTCGATATCAATGAATTGATCCGTGTCATTTGCGAGAAGGAGGCTTTACAAAGCCAGACCGAGCTTAAAGCACTGCAAGCGCAGATCAACCCGCATTTTCTTTTTAATACGCTAGATGCATTCAATTGGTCGCTGCAAGAAAAAGGAGAGGAGGAGCTTGCCGGGCTGATGGTGTCCATGTCGCGGCTGTTTCGTTATGTGATCGAACCGGCTCACCATGACTCTTGGGTGACACTTGGGGAAGAAATAGCACAAGTCCATCGTTATCTGGAATTGATGGAGATGCGTCTGGGCGAACGTCTGAGCTGGCAAATTCATATGCCACCAGAGGCAGCAAGAATTCCGCTTCCTAAGCTGCTGATCCAGCCCATTCTAGAAAATGCAATCTTACACGGTGTCGAAAATCGTATCGGCAATGGCCGTGTTGAAATTCGAATCACTCCTTCGGCGAGGTTGGGTTGGACTAGGATCGAGGTTGTAGATAACGGACCTGGAATGACACAGGAGGAACTTGCAGCTGTGCGTACAGCGTTGATCGAGGGATCTGCCTGTCAGAGCAAGGGAACTGGTATGGGACTGGTTAATGTGCAGCGCAGGCTTGCTCTCTATTATGACAGTGCATCTTATCCAACGGACGGCGTGCTGATCTACAGTGCTGTGCAGGAAGGAACGGTGGTCGCTTTTGAAATTCCTGATGAATACGGGGGGCGGTAGGAATGAGTTTTTCATCCAAGACCATTGTTATTGTGGACGATGAACAAAGAACACGTCAGGGGATACATCAGACACTGGAGCAGTGGGCCGCCGGGAAATACCGGATTATGACATCGGGGAATGGCCTGGAGGCATTACATATGCTGCAAGCGGAGAAGGTGCATCTGCTGATTACAGATGTCCGGTTGCCGGAATTCAGCGGGCTGGATTTAATCCGTTCTCTGGAACGGGATTCACATCGCCCGGCGATCATTGTGATCTCGGGATATGCGGAGTTTGATTATGTCCAGCAGGCGCTTCGTCTCGGAGCCGTTAATTATTTGCTCAAGCCGATTGATAAGCAGGAGCTGCTGAATGCGGTAAATGAAGCACTTCAACTTGAAGAGGAACGGCAGCGGTATAAGAAGCTGGACAAGCTGGCTGACCCTGTTCTGCTAGAGCTTGACCTCCAAGCGACTACGCTTAGCGATCCGGTACGGCGAGCCTTCACCTTTATGGCAGAGCATCTTCACGAACCCATTACGATGGCGCAGACTGCAGCGCATTCACACCTGAATGCGAGCTATTTTAGTGTTTTATTTAAGGAGCAAAGTGGTTTGTCCTTCAGCGAATATCTGCACAGGATACGGATACAACGGGCTAAGGAGCTGCTGCTGCATACCCAGTTGACGATTGCCCAAATCGGTGAGCGCTCAGGCTACCGGACAGATAAATATTTTATTAAAGTATTCAAAGCGACCGAGGGGGTAAGTCCCAGCCGCTATAGACAGCAGATGCGTAAAGGACCAGAGAATATCGACTGACATATAGGCTGCTCACAACCCAATAAAAGTGGAATTATACCCAATGAGCGTACCCTGTTGGAAGCAGAAATAGAGTGCTAAACTTACAAATGATAACGGTTACAAAAAATATAATTACAATAACGGAGGTCTAACGATGTCCAACGAGTATTCAGTTCGTAAGCGCTCACATCGAAAATGGGTTGCTGGGTTGACCCTGCTGCTGTCATTCATGCTAGTGCTGTCCGGTTGTGGTGTTGGTAAGGATGGGCAAGGCGGTTCCAGTGGAGCTGGGGGCAAGGTTACGCTCAAAATGATGCACTTATGGCCAGAGGGAAGCTCGGCACAGCAAAGCAAGCTTGTAACTCAGATTATAGATCAATACCAAAAGGATCATCCGAATGTCGTCATTCAGCAGGAAGTGCTGGAAAATGAACAATACAAAAACAAACTCAAAGTGCTGTCAGCTTCCAACGAATTGCCAGATATCGGCATCACTTGGGCAGCGGGCTTCATGGAGCCTTACGTTAAAGGTGGATTATTTACGCCGATGGATGACCTGCTGCAAGGTTCCAAGCTGAAGGACAAATTCGTACCGGGAACGACCGATGCCTATGCGCTGGATGGTAAAACGTATGCGCTTCCGATCGAATTGAACATAACACCCATTTATTACAACAAAGCCATATTCCAAAAATATAACTTGAAGGTACCTGCGACATTTGATGAATTTAAGCAGGTGGTGAAAACACTTGTAGATCATGGAGTTGCACCGATTGCATTGGGCAATAAAGACCGCTGGACGGGTTCGCTTTGGTACATGTATCTGGCAGACCGTATAGCAGGTAGCGAAACGCTGAAAAAAGCAATTGACGGCTCAGGATCATTCGATGACCCTGGTTTAATTCAGGCGGCCTCCGAAATTCAGACGCTGGTGGATATGAACGCCTTTAACAAAGGATTTAACGGCTTGTCCAATGATGAAGGAAAATCCGAGTTTATGAACGACAAAGCGGCGATGTATTTGATGGCTACTTGGGAGTTGCCGAATTTTACGACTAATCCCGAAATCCCGCAAGCGTTTAAAGATCAAGTCGGCTTCTTTAAATTCCCGATGGTTGCAGGCGGCAAGGGCAACGAGAACAGTTGGGTAGGAGGTCCGGGAGTAGGTTTGTTCGTTTCGGAAAATTCCAAAGTAAAAGAAGAAGCCAAAGCGTTCGTGGAATACTTCGTAGAAAAATGGGGAGAGCAATCGGTCACACAGGCGGGCGTTATTCCGGCGACGAAGGTGGACACCTCTAAAGAAAAATTGCCCAAGCTGTATGTCGATCTGCTGAATGGGCTGAACCAAGCCAGCAACATTACATTGTTCGCTGATGTACAAATGAAGCCGAATGCAGCGCAGGTACATTTGAATATGATTCAGGCGTTGTTTGGTAAAGCGGTGACACCGCAACAATTTGCCGACCAGCATAAGGCTGCCATCGAGAAAGGAAATTGAAATTGACCACCTAAGGAGGTCTGACCGTGGAAAAGGTCATGTCCAATAAGCTCGTCATTGCTCTCTATGTGTTGCCTTCCCTGCTGCTGTTATTTGCCGTGATTTATGTGCCCATCGTACTGACCGGCTATTACGGCCTGAATCAGTGGAATGGAATCGGCCCTATGACTTTCGTAGGGCTGGATAACTATCAACATTTGTTCACAGACGCGGCATTCTGGCAAAGTGCTTGGCATTCGCTGCTGCTGGCCTTGTTTTCAGGCATCAGTCTGATCGGTTATCTGGTCGTTGCGATGATTCTGTCAGGAAAAATCAAGGGAGCGAATCTGCTGCGGAAAATTTATCTGATTCCCATGCTGCTGTCTTCTGTAGCGATCGCTCAATTGTGGCTCAAAATGTATCACCCGACCAACGGAGTGCTGAATTCTTTGCTGGCATCGGTCGGAGTTCACAATCCGCCCGAGTGGTTGGCTAATCCGTCTCTGGTGCTGCTTGCCTTATTCATTCCGATTATTTGGCAATATGCAGGCTTTTATATCCTGATCTATTATGCCGGGCTGAAAAACATTCCCGAAACGCTGATGGAGGCTGCACGGATCGACGGAGCCAGTGCCTGGCAGATTGCGACTCGTATCAAATTGCCTCTACTGCGCGAGGTAATTAACGTGACGATCATATTGTCCATTGTCGGCTCGCTCAAATATTTTGACCTGATCTACGTCATGACGGACGGTGGGCCGAACGGGGCCAGTGAAGTGATGGCTTCGTACATGTACCACCAGGCGTTCCGCAGCTTCGATTTCGGATATGGCAGCGCTACAGCCTTTGCCCTGCTGCTCATCTGTCTGGTTGCTACGTGGGTGATTCGCAAGGTGACCGCTACTAGTGACACCATCCAGTATTCATAGAACATTCATGCAATTAGATCATGGGTAACAAAGGACAGGAAGAGGGAGGAACGGATATGAAAACCCAGGCAGCCGCCAACTATCCGCTTGGAGTCGCTACTCGCGGCAAAATGTTAACTCGGGTCGGTTATGCCGCTTTGTATATACTTTTGATCATCTTAGCGGTGACGCAGCTTTTACCGCTAGTGTGGCTGATGCTTTTTTCGCTTAAAAATAATCAGGAAGTGTTTAACCTTCCACCGTTTGCACTCCCGTCCCAGCCGCATTGGGAAAACTATATGAATGTGTGGACCAGCGGCAATATCGGACGGTATTTCTTCAATAGTGTGTGGATTACGGTCATATCTGTGGCGCTGACCGTGCTGCTTGCCAGCTTTGTTACGTTTGCCATTACACGTATGCGGTGGAAAGGGAGTCAGCTGGTCCTCGGGCTCTTTATGGTCGGACTCATGATTCCGGTCCATTCCACTTTGATCCCGTTGTTCAGTATGTTTCTCAAACTGCATCTAACAGATACTTCGGTATCCATCATCCTGTCGTATGTCGCTTTTAATCTGCCAACAACGATGATGATCTTGCTGGGCTTCTATTACGCTCTGCCCCGTGAAGTGGAAGAAGCGGCCGTTATGGACGGCTGCTCCGTCAACCGGATGTTCTTCCGGATTGTGCTGCCCATGACCACCCCCGTCATGGCAACGACGTCTATTATTAATATGATCTACAACTGGAACGAGTTTATTTTCGTCAATACGTTCATTAGCTCTGACGAAAATAAAACACTGACCGTAGGCGTTCAGAACTTTATCGGACAATATACGACCGACTGGGGAGCAATCGGAGCCACGTTGATGATCAGCATTTTGCCCATTTTGCTCGTGTTCCTCATCATGAGTGACCGGATTGTGGAAGGGATCGCAGCCGGGTCAGTTAAAGGGTAAAGCAAATTTTCTTGATTAGAAGAGCACCCCCTAGTATAGACATTGGATCAAACCTCTTGGTTTGTCCGATGAATGCTAGGGGGCATTTTTATGCGAGTTTAGTTTAGGCGGCTGGAGGGCTAGTTATTAGTTGCTGATCTTGAACAAAATAAAGGCTTTTTCCTCCTCATAATAGTAAGTGGAATAAGCCTTTAAGAATTTATTAAGTATAACTGGGTATCAAATGAAAAAATTTAATTGATAGGGCGGTGATTTCGAATTAAATTCCATACTCCGAATGGATTATAGAATGGATCTTCTTCCTCAAACATTGTACATTCTTTATGCTTTAATAGATAGATTGGAGAGCTTGGATCTGTACTAAATGTTTCTCCGTTAGTGATCTTTGGAGCTTCTACAAGGTTATATAAGCAAAATATCCTGAATAATGTGGACACTTCCGAGCCAGTTATGTCTTCAGAAGTTGTTTGTACATCAGGATAACCAAAGCTGTGCATACCAGTAGTGTAAAATGTGTTTTCTTCGCGGGACATTTGAATAAACGCAGTAAAAACTTGAGCAATGTCTCTACTACTTGTTAGTCCTAACCATTCCTCTTTTGTACTTGCTCTTCCAGAAGATTCAACATTTACAGCCATTCCTCCTGCATGCAATACAGCACTAGCAACCTCCATAATATCCAAAACTTTTTCTATAGAACCGCCCTCACCCAAAAGATAGACGATACTTTTATGTTCATTTAATTGATCAATGTGTTCCCTTTTAAATGAGCCATTTCCAGCTACCTCGAAAGCTTCTGCAACATAAGGATTATATTCACTCATTTCTACGTCAAAGAAATCTTTTGGCTTATTAAGGTTTCCGATATGGCTACCTGCATATATAAAACCGTTTCCCTTTCGAGCCATTGCCTCTATAAATTCATCTCTTGTTTCCCAATAACCAGGTATTCCTAAAATAATTTTTGGTAAACTCATAGCAATATCACCTTATCTCGCAAGAATTTATACTCGACCATATTAATCTTTATTCATCTAATTTTTCTAAGAGGAAATTGGCCTTTTCTAAATGTAAATTTGGATCGTCATCATTAAATTTTTTTTAATCTTCTGTTTAGTGAGACTTTCTAATTTGCCCAAAATTCCGCATGGGGTAACATCTTGATAGTGCCCAGAGCCAGTTTGTGCAAGCCCTCTTCTAAGTTATTCCCCCAATTTTCCATAAAATGAATTTTATATAGCGAATTACATTTGGGAAACTTTGGATTATATTAATGTAATTTTAGGAAATGAGAAATAAATGAAAGCATAAAACACAGGTCAATCATGGTGACCTCTGACCATAACCGACCTGTTTATTGTAGACTTTAGTCTTTTTAAGGTTATGCTTTTAATCATCAATGTGTGTTTAAGTAAACAAGAAAAGTCTTTATACGGGTATTACATGAGATATATAAGTCTTTGGTAGAGCAGATGACTGGGTAGTTCACCTAACCGAAAAAATGTAAAAATGGTTACTCTATACGTTCATTGTCAAGAGCATCCAAGATTTCATCACTTATCTCAAGTGGTTCCCTTTTAACTCGATTTGCAAGCGAAAGAAAATCAGTAGCACCAACTACATTCAAATAACCTCCCCTTATAAAGAAAAGGCCACCTCTTTCATATAGTTTTATTGCTGGCTCAAACAAATCTTTATTATCAATAGCAATTTGATTTCCTTCATCAATGAGTGCGTTTAACTCTATATAACTGGTAACAATTTCTCTAACATAACTATTGTCAATTTCCTTTAGTATTTGTAATTCATCAACACTCACTTGTGACTTAGTTATCGAATTTGAAATTATAATAAAAGGATACCTACAAGGCCCAGGATAATATTGAAAAAATATTGATGCTCTTCTTAAGTATTCTTTACTCAAATGAACATGTGATCTTGCTTGTTTGTTTCCAATACAACTCCAATCTATTGTAGAAATACGCTTAATTGCCTGATTAAAATTTTCCATCAATTATGTCGCTCCATCTCATCTATATTTTCCATTAAATGGTTAAATACAGAAATTCGCCTTTGGGTTGAGGAGCAGCTGAATCATGTGCACCTGGTGGTTTTGAACCAAAATCACCATCTCTATATGAATCACCATCTCTATATGAATCAGGATCTTTGTATGGATGACCCTGTTTTATGAGTTCACAATATCAGCTTGAATATCTGAAATTGTATGGCACGATTATCTCTCACCCACTTAATGGACGATACGTGGTCACAAACGTAGCGGATGTAGTCCTTTTGAAAAGAGGCCCATCATGGTGGTATCCGGCCATAATTGACCTGTTCAGCATAACGGGTATACTTTTTTTAGATATTCCGTTGCTTGATTTCCGATATTTTCCTACTATACTTTATATGATTCTGATTTACTAAAATTATCTACTAAAAATTTATCATTTAGCTCCTCAAAAAGTTCGTTAAACTTAATCTGTGCATCTTTATTGTCCAAGAGGGATAGTGTGGCTATTGCAACATGTCCAAAATCCATTCTCTACATCCCATGTACAATCAAAAAGTATTTCGATATCTCGACCTTCATAAATACCTGAATATGGAACAACAATTCCATCCAAAGTAATCATTTCAAGAAGTGTGTCGGTTGTTTCAACTAAGGGATAATTCTCATTAAGTTCGGTATCATAACCAAGTTCATGTCGCTTTTGTTGGTAATAGTCTAAAATTGGTTGCAAGAAGCTTTGCTGCAATTGCTCCCAATTTTGCATTAATTATTGATATGCCGTATATTGATCTTCATCAAACTCGCCATCTTCTTCACCATCTATCATCAATGCAATCTCAGTTTCTTTTCCCAAAAAATGAATAGTGGTATCTTTAGCCCAACTATAGTTATATTCGAGTTTGCCAAAGATTGGATCGTTTATTGTCATTTTGAATTATCTCTGTATTGTTTATTGGAAAATCCTTGAGGCTCAAAATATAGCGTTAATATTATATTGGTTGATAGATGACATACGCGACACTGGGTGGGGGCTGTTAGCCTCTCTGCCACCATCATATTACGAGATAAAGACATATTTATAAAGACATTACTTCACTGGTGGAAAATATCAAGATCTTCAAGAACCTTAGTGATTCGCTTTGATAAATCTTGGCTCTCTTCCTCTGTCAGTTCAAATTGGGAATTATCAAAATATCCAAATTTAATCTCATCAATGATGTATTCAGGTACTCTTTCACTTTGTCGTATTAAGTTCTCTACAATTGTAGTATAAACATTCTTTTTTGCACAGTCCTTGTATCGAAACTCTCTTTCAAAACATTCCATCACATGATCAATAGTATCTTCAACACTTTCAGCCCCTACAAAATAGGTGTTGACTTTATCTATGATCTCATTATAAAACCATCTGGCTTTTGGACAAAGGTCAACGGGCATCTTCTCCAGGTCAACCAATACTTTATTTCTTCGCGAGTACAGTTCCTCAAATTCCTTTTCATTTAATTGCCCACTTTGAATATGCTTCTTTACTTTTTCAAAATCTATCGATTTAAGATCTCTGATGTAATTTTCTTTAGCAAGCTTATATATTCGTGGTTGTTTTAATTTTAATTCCGCTGAAATAACATTTAAAACTGCCTTTTTCATATCATCTGAATAACTCTCACTATAATTTTCATCAAAAGCCCGAGAAATCGCTTCACTGGGGCTTTGATGCTGTAATTTATATTCATCACACTCTTCAATGAATGAATCTATTAACTCCTGATATATCCAAGTCATATTTTTACCTCCTTATTTTTTTAGTATTTTTAATCCGTTATTATGAACAATTTCTACTGTTATTTCAGGATAGTCTTTTGAAAAACTATAAATAATGTCATTACAACTAATACACGTATCATTTTCCGTGAATAATTTAATCTTTCCTTTTATGTTTGAATTAGATGGACCAAGCTTATTAGCTAAATCATTTATAATTTTGTATTCTGTATCTCCCTCCCTTGGAATCATTTCGCCCTTACTATTTGGTGCGTCTTTCGCAGGATATCTTATTTTATCCCTCTTAGGCTGAAAGGGGTAACCGTAATTGGTTTAAGTGAGGAAACCCTATACAGCCGTTAGCGGATCATTTAAAATTTGACCAGAAAGCTCTTTTTTCTTCCTTGAATTTAGCTTAAAAAGAGGCCCATTCCCACTCATGATTCAAGTAGGAATAAGCTTTTGAAAAGTTTATAAGTTGTTAGATCAGCTGATTTTAATAGACCGAAAGTGTAATTAATAGTAATACTGTATGCATCTTTCTTTGTAAGGTGTCCATTCATCAACCAACAGCTCTGCTCGCAGCAATTTAGATTTGTGCTCCAGTTTGGCAATAAATAGGGCATAATAATCGCCACTGGTTGGATAAGTAAACAATCCATACCTTTTAGGATAAATGAGTTTATTGACTTCTTTTATCTTATCAGGTATATACTCATAATCAAATTCCCCCAGTTCCTCTAGTTCCTTTTGGGAAGCCAACTCAAGGCTATGAGCAAATTCATAATCTAAAATATAGTTAACAATCTCCATAGACTGCTCACCTCGATAATCAAGGTAGAGAAATTTCTTCGTAGATAGACCATATTTTAAAACACTCTCGTTGAGACTTAACTCCAAGTCACTTAAAATGACTTCTATGTCTTGGCGATCCTCGAATATAAGATGGACGATCTCCTCATCAGACATGTTGATTTCCTCCGTTTGTAATTATTGAAACAATTCCCCATATTTGTTCGGAATATATTCGGGATAATTCTTTCGATAGAAGTTATCTGTTAGGCGCAACAGCGGATCCCATTCTGGATAGGGTTCAGGGTCCCCGATTTCCATTTTAGCTTCTGGCGTGTTCATCAATACCTCGTCAAATTCATTGAAAACCGGTAGGCCCAACTTTTTCCTTACATAAAGCAAGAATAATATTTCATACGGATAGAATCCATATTTAAAGTCGCCAAATTCAATGGACTCGCCCATTTCTGAGGCTAAAATAGAGTGGTAAAGTGACATTTCGCCAATCAGGTGTTTAATTGCTTCCGAATCCCGAGTTGTCCATTGTCCCAACACTTCCTTATATATATCCAAGTCTTTCGGGATTAAATCGTATCGAAGCCCAGCTTCCTTGAATTTTTCCTTCACAGATATATTCAAGTTTTGACTCGTTCCTGCAATAGTTTTATTTCTATATTGCAAGTATAATTCCAGTAAGAACCATGTATGCTTGTTCCATTCATTGGATTTCAGTATATTACTTCCAAGGTTATTATCAATAAATTCGAATAATATGTTTTCTTCTTTCTCCCACCCAAACATTGTGAAATGAATTAGGGCTGTTATGACTTCCTGAAAGGAGTATTCTGTCATCATTTCAGGGTAACGGATTTTATAAAGATCTTGCCCCATACACTGGTAAAAAACGACTATTTGCATTTTTTTTAAGTCTTCTACTGTATTTTCACCATTAACTAGAACATTTTGTTTCCATTTAGAGAGATGATATGAAGAGATCGATTCTAAATCTATTAATAAAATATGATCCTTCTCCACGGCATTCATATCGACAATATTAATTATTTCTTTCTGGCACTCTTCATATTCCTCTTTAATATCTTCAAATTTGATTCCGTCAACAAAGTTTTTGCTGTATCTTTTATACGCTATTTCTAATTTTTTTGGGTTTAGCATTATATCCTCCTTAAGGTTAGTCTATTACTTTATTCCAGTCTTTTACCTTTAACTCGTCCACGCCAAATCCAGTTTTGGTTATTTTCACATCTGTTTCTACCCTAATAAAATCAAACTGTAATCCAGGATACTTCTTTTTTAGCTTTTTCAATTTACTCTGAAAACTCGCATATCTTGGGTCCTTATTTTTTAACATATCTTGAAAATAAGCTTATAAACCGTGGACAAGAACGCAATATTATATAGAGAATAACATGATCCGATTTTATCCAAGAAATATTTGATGCGGTGCAAAAAGAGAAGAAACGGAGAGCCAAGCTGAAAGCGAGTGTGATGGGGGAGAATAAAAGATACTCCAGTAAATATGAACAGAGCGGCAAAGTATATTGTGGATGCTGTGGAGAATTTTTAAGCGCCGAACCTGGAACAGCAATAATCCATCCAAAAAAGTGGTATGGCAATGTAAAACGTATGTCAATGAAGGTAAGGCTGCATGTGATGCCAAATCGGTTTGTGAACAAGTTTTACATTCTGCGCTTGTATGATTGTTCAACCAGATGTATGAGAACAAGTAAAGATGCAACAATTGAAATCCGACTTGAAGGAATTAGTGAATCTCAAGCTGCGGAATCAGATTGATGAAATTATATATAATGAAGAGACGAACAGACTTTCCACTAAACTCAACGAGCTACGGCAGCAGATGCTGATATTAGAGGAGGAAGAGGATCAGAATGAGAAAATCAAGGAACGTGTCGATGAGATTATTCAGGTACTAGCTTTAATAGATCATTGTTAAATAAATTAATAGACTAACAAAATAGGCTAATGCGATCAATGGGCTAACAAATATTTGTGGAGTAAAAGACGGGATGGATCAACCGAATCCCGTCTTTTACTCCTTCCATTTAGATGATTGCTTGTCCTGACTTAGCTGATAACCTATAGCTTCTTCCCATTCAGATAGAAGACATTGGATTTCCCCATTTTGATTCATTTTGAAATGATCCATTTGAGTGAATAGATTTTTGTCCTCTGATGAACATGAAGTCTGTTATACACGGGCTAGTTCTAAATGATAAAATCGTTGGCGTAACGTCTCCTGAAACCACTCTGCCAATACGACATAGTATACTTTTCCTCCCGTTGTTTGAGTGTGTGTATGTTAACTTTGATAGGGAGGGATGGCAAGGTCTTATTATACTACTTACAAAAACATTATGACCAATTTTATTGTAACATCTCGGTATTGAATACTATTAAATAAGTCTTTTTCTATCTTTTTCCATCCATCTTCTGCTTTAAATATTCAGCAATTTCTGTTTGTCCTCTTTCAATGGCAAATGCATAAGCATCCATATCTTTCATGTTGTAACCAGAGTATTTTATAGATACATCTATATTATTCTCAACTAACAATTTGACAATCTCAAAATGACCACCATATATTGCAGCGAACAGAGGATTTCTATCTGGCTCACTAGTATCAATCTCGACATTCTGGTTAATGAGATATTCAGCAATATTTAAATGCCCTTTTGTAGCTGCTCTTTCAAGAGCATTTGTAGAAAAAGTTCCACCCTGCGCATTAGTATCTATCCCTGCACTAATAAGATATTTTATTATTTCTAGATGCCCATAAGCTGCTGCTACATGTAACCATGTACCAAAGGGTGTCATCCATGTCAACATTTCTGGTTCTTTCTCAAGTAAATCTCTTAACCTATCCAATTGGCCACTTTTTATAGCACCTCTAATGTCTTTCGCACTTTGAACTTTATCCAATTTAGTTTCTCCTTTGAATTTTATCTTCTAGAAGCAGCTTGTTTTCCAAGGTCTTCTAGTATTTCAATAATATCATCTAAGTCTGCGCCTGCCGCAAGTGACATGTAAGTGCTGATAGGTAAAGCGGCCTTTCGCTACGATGTTCATCCTTACTCTCCTTGATTGATATGATCAGCCGTCTTGTCCGTCATCTGTAATGGAGATGATGGCTTCACCACCCGATCCCGTGGCGAAATTGTCCGTGCTGCCTCCACCAAAAAAGGAGGATATCGTCTCGTGTATACCTTGGCAGCAACAAATTAAAGTCGAATTGTTGAGTAGGGCGGGTGCCCCCTCAATAAATACGTCTTCTGTAGATTTTCTAACCCACAAACGAATAAGGAATAAAGGACAGAGCAGCAATATTTAATTGAAAGCGACCATGAACCCATTGTATCCAAGGAACTGTTTGAAGTGGTGCAAAAGGAAAAGGAACGGAGGGCCAAGCTGAAAGGGAGTTGATGGGGGCTAGTAAAAGATACTCCAGTAAATATGCACTGAGCAGTAAAGTATATTGTGGATGCGGTGGAGCCATTTTTAAAACGTCGAACCTGAAACAGCAATAATCCATCCAAAAAAGTGGTATGGCAATGCAAAATGTATGTAAATGAAGGTAAAGTAACTTATGATGCCAAATCGGTTAATGAGCAAATTTTACATTCCGCGTTTGTACGATTGTTCAACCGGATGTATGAGAACAAGAAAGAATTCATTAAAACGCTGAAAGGCAATATTGAATCGATACTATTGAGCAAAGTAGAGCAAGAACCGCTATTGGATATCGAAGGGCTGATGCAACAATTGAAATCCGACTTGAAGGAATTAGTGAACCTCAAACTACGGAATCAGATTGATGAGATTGTATATGATGAAGAGACGAACAGACTTTCCAGTGAGCTCAACTAGATACGGCAACAGATGGTGATGTTAGAGGAGGAAGAGGATCAGAAGGAAAAAATCAAGGAGCGAGTCGATGAAATCATCCAAGTACTAAGCCCACAGTAAGATATACTAGAACAATTTGATGATAATCTATTTAATGCATTGGTGGAAAAGATCACGATTCTCTCACCAGCTCATTTTGTTTTTACCTTGAAAAGTGGAATGAGCATAGATGAAATAATGGATTAATGTAAAGGGGCTAACACTATCAGTAGGCTAACGAGTAACTGTGGAATGTATGACGGGAAGAATCAATCGAATCCTCCCTTTTACTTACTCTTTCCATATACATGGATTGTTTGTCCTGACGCAGCTGATAGCCTAGGGCTTCTACCCATTCCGATAATAGATGTTGGATATCCTGGTTTTTCTTAATTTTGAATTGATCCATTTAAGTGTATAGATAGTTGTCCTCTGATGAAGCCTGTTGTTCACTGGCTAATTCTAATTCATAAAAACGATGCGTAACGCTTCGAGAAACCAATCTGGCCAATTTGACATAGTGTATTTTCCCTCCCGTGGTTGAAGTGTGTGTATATTAACTCTGATGGAGAGGGAAGGCAAGGAGTTATTGTTTTTGCATGGAAAAAAGCTTATTCCTCCTCGTGGTTCAAGTTGGATTAAGCCTACGAAAATTTATCAAGTGTTGTCAAGTTAATTTATGTTTGGTTTAATGGCAGTCTTGTATGATCTTGTCGTTGGGGCTGGGCTGTAAACATTTTTACATCATAATATTAATAGACTCGAATGATGATTTCATCCATGTCCATTCCAATTATTCTTCTAACATATCAAGAAAACTATTTACATTATCAGCGATTTTTTCTGTAACTGGATCATAATCGTCAGACTCCTCATTGTACCAAATACAAATTACTGGGTCGGTTTTACTTTCGCTAAAATCTAGACAGACGAAATCACCTGCAAATAGGGCTGCAAATGGCACTAATTCTGCACCTGTTATGTCTCCATCAGAAAGTATTCTTTCATCTAACTGACTGAAAACAACCTTGATGTCATACATCCCTTTGTCATGCTCGCCGGGATTGTCCAATAAACAAAGAAAACGATCAACTACATATCTATTAGATTTATATTCAAAGAATCTAGTTATTGGAATAACACCATTGTTTTTCGATATAAAATTTATAAAATCATTAGGAAACTTAATTTCGAAATTCTCTTCCACACGCATAATTAAATTTCTATCTGGAAGAGGGGAAATTATACTTTCATTCTGTATTTTCAAAATATTTCACCTCTCAAATTAATGTCGTGGATCGTCTGCCCAGTTTCCTTTTGTTCTTTCCCCATTATGCTTGGTGATGTTATGAATACCTAACGGGACTAGTGCTAAGATAATAACAAAAAACAAGCCAATTATGGTAGTATCTAACCATAATGACCTGTTCAGTGTATTGTTAAATAGGATATTCTTTTTTAGAACTTTCGTGTGAACAGTTCAACTCTCCATTCACGAAACTTCCTCAGATAAAACAAAGGTTAAATCGAAAATAATGGTGTGATTAAGTGTTTAATTCAGCACCAGTTTGCCTCTCTCCAAATATTCAAATTGCAACATCCTGGTAACCTACTTCAGTTACTTTTTCATTTAATAAACGAATTCCCAATCCATTCTCTACATCCCATGTACAATCAAAAAGTATTTCGATATCTCGACCTTCATAAATACCTGAATATGGAACAACAATTCCATCCAAAGTAATCATTTCAAGAAGTTTGTCGGTTGTTTCAACTAAGGGATAATTCTAATTAAGTTCAGTATCATAACCAAGTTCATGTCGCTTTTGTTGGTAATAGTCTAAAATTGGTTGCAAGAAGCTTTGCTGCAATTGCTCCCAATTTTGCATTAATGATTGATATGCCGTATATTGATCTTCATCAAACTCGCCATCTTCTTCACCATCTATCATCAATGCAATCTCAGTTTTCTTTTCCCAAAAAATGAATAGTGGTATCTTTAGCCCAACTATAGTTATATTCGAGTTCGCCAAAGATTGGATCGTTTATTGTCATTTTAAAATCTCCCCTTTCCACTGAGCATATAGTCGATTTCTACTTGTGCTTTTGCTACTGGTGAAAGATTGGGGACAGCATTTTTATATTGTACACCATTAATACCAGCTTCATATAATATCTTTTTTATTTAAGGATCTGGTGCTGGCTTAAGCGTACATTGAGACTCCCCACGTGCTCCTTCAAAACCGATCTTTGGATTATCCGGCGCAGGAGTTTGACTAACTCTTGCTTCATAATAAAATGGCGAATTCAGTTTGCTTGAAGGCAGGTGGAATATCAGCCTAATCTGTATCCCGCTTACGTTACGCAAAATCAAAATTTATGTAATGTTTCAGTGTTATAACGACTGTTGATATACCTGTCTACGCATTGAAAAAGCCTATTCCTCATTATAACTCTTATTGGAATAAGCTTCTCAATACATATTTATATTTGTTTAGTTTTTGTTATGGTTATTCGTTATTTTCTATACTCTTAACTTCTGTCATTTTCTGTTTGATCCAATTCATAACCATTTCTGCCTCTTCTTGAGCAATCACCCCCCGCTCACTTTTATATTTATAAGTTTCATAAGCCCATACTAATATGATTTTCACAAATTCAACTGTCTCTAATTTACAGATCGGTTCAACTTCATCTTCTTCCTCGTCATAAAAAGGATCTTCAATTATTGTATAATCTCTATAGGATATAACACTAGATGCATTTCCTCCATGGTTGTATTGTGGTATATTTCCTCTTAATAAATCAATATAATTATCAATATCAATTTTCAAATCTTTAAATCTCCAAGGTATATCAGATCCTAATGGATCACTTATCATATTTGCGAACTCCAGTGATTTTTCTTCGTCAAAATCTAATACGACTATATTGAATTTTTCCATATATTTTAATTTATATTTATACTTAATCATTATTCAAATCTCCTCTAATTAATATACTGGATAAGCTGAAATTATCTTATCATTTCTTAAAATAAACTCTATCTCCATTCCCGTGCTTGTTTTTCCTATATATTTATTGTTCTTTATAATTTCTTTATTATTAAAAGCTTCATTTACTACATCTATCACCTGTTGTGGTGTCCATTCCTTTGGAAAAAATGTGGATTTAGGGCCCTTTAATACCCCATTAATTTCAATATTTGCTTGATACACACCAAACTCATTAGGTGGGTCGATATTTCCTACAATTTTACCGTTACTATTCGGCATTCCTTCATAATGGAAACCGTTGGCATTTCCATTTTTGAGTATTTCACCATCAAAAATATGGTTTAATCCATTTTCTTTGGTCCCTTGTTTGAAGTTTTCTGTGTTTTGTAGACTTTCAAGCCATTTCTTTTTCTCTATAGAGACGTTTGTAGACCTAGCACCTTCATCCGTTCCTTTAGTACTCTTACCCGTGTACTCTCCTGATTCTAACGCATCAATCTGTTTTTGTCTCTCAGGCGAAATTTTTGCACCAGAACCTTTAGAATGTGGGATATCATGACCAGAATCATGAAACCGATAATGATCTCCAGCAGTTGCAAAGATGGGTGACCTTTTAGTAATACGAATATTCATCTTTCTAGCTACACTTTGCAAGTAACTACCTAAGGATTCAAAATTATTAGGGAAACGAATGGCATTCGTTTTGAATTTTCCATCTCCAGCCTTGGCAAGGGCAGATTCAGCTTTTGCTGTATCTCCGAATAATCCCGGCGCGCCACCTTTTCCAGTATTCTTTTCTCCAGTTTCCTTGGCCCCTTTAGATAAGGAGACTTCTTCTTTACCCAGCTTTCCAAGATTTTTAAATAACTTTGCGCCGCCTTTAAGAACTGTATAAATGTCTGCTGCACGTTCCGCGGCTTTTATACTATCATATCCTGCATCATAACTTTCCTGTTTGGTATCGGTATAGGGGTTGGGGAAGAAGTTATCTAATTTTTTTACGAAAGGTTCTGTGATGCCGTCCCATATAAAGTTAGCATCTTTTTTTACTTCTTTCCCAACGTCTTTAAATCCCTGTCCTACACTGGACGAATTTTTAACAACTTCCACATACTTGATACCTTTCTCAGCGCCCAGTTCTAAGCCATGCTGAATACCTTCGAAAGTTTCATTACGTCTCAAGATTCCTTCTGGCAAGATAAAACGAAAAGCAAGAGGAACTGTTACAAGATCCGCTATGTCGACAAACGAATTCCACATGCCTTTTGCAAACTCCAAACCCGCATCCCATTCTCCCTTGAGGGTGGCGCCTACGTTTTCCTTGGCGCGTGCTCCCATTACGCCCTGAATTCCCTTTTCAGCGACTTGCTTCTCAAAGTCAGACAAGATCGGTTCTGGGTAATATTGATGGAGGGAAGCTTTAAGCTGGATTTCCGAACTCACGCTGTTAACTTCCTGCTCCAAATCAAGCGTATCCGTTGTTGTATTCAAATGTAAGCCGTTGGTTCCTTGCAGCAGAATACTACCTGCCGAAAGACTAAGACTTCCTGCAGCTTGAATTTGTACACGTTGGGTACTGTTCAGGCTAACACCGTGCTGGGTATTCATGGAGATGTATAGCGATCCTTCCTGCGCACTCATCGACAGCTCGGAGTTCCCTAAGGAAATTTCTTTTCCTTGGGGATTTGCAAAGGATTTGACCCCAGGATCGGCTGTTTTACGCTGGTGACGTTCTGCTGGTGATTCGATCACGGCACCTTGAGCTGCGTGAGATGAAGGGACAGCAACACTAGATGGTTTCGTTCGGACCGATTGTATAACCATCGCATCGTCCTCGTCAGCGCTTGGAAAATACAGCTTCACCTGCGCACCCTTTTCCGGCATTAGATACCACACCTGATTCCCTTCTGCAGAATAGGGAAACCACTGGGCATCCTTAGGATTCTGCTGATCGTCCATATCCAAATGCAATCGAACCTGATTCCGGCTGACCTCCAGTATTTTTCCTTCAATAGCCGCGCCAATGATTGTTCGATTATAGATTTTGGGGACCTTCAAGCCCCCAGTCAGGGCGCATTCATACGACCAAGTCATCAAGCCACGAATCAATTGACCCTCACGTTTGGTGATGACGTAAGTTTCGTGATTGCGTTCAACTTCATCTCCTAATTGCAGCATTTGATCCCACTCAAAGGTATAACGGGTGTAATCTCCGATATTGGCAGATCTCCAGCCGTTCGCCTCCTGATCCAGATAAGGAGCGATCTTGCGTTGTAACGAAAAAGGAACCTCTTTCAAATGAATATGCTGCCTGGCTTGCGGGATTCCGATCCAAATTTGCGCATGGTGTGAAACGATATTGGGGACGAGCAGGGCTCCCACATGTGAAGCCAGCCGTTTTAAAAAAGTCCAATCCGTCTCCTGATACTGCATAATAAACTGGCCTGTCGCTTTTTTCTCAAAAGCTTCATCGATCTTATCCGAGCCTTTATAATCGGCCAGTACTGCATCTACAATCTCCACAAATTTTTGATTGATATGTTGAAAGGAACGATTTTTGAACTGCGTATCCAATTTGAAGCTGTGAGAAATGACGTCGAGAGTTACCACGATTTCCTGGTGCGTGTGCTCCACATCTACGCAGTATAGTTGTCCTATGAATAATGGATGCTTCTGATCTTTGGCATCGGAATACCATAGCTCAACTTCGTCGTCGCTACTTGCTTTAGTAATGATCGTGTCTGCTTGATTGCCTTCCAAGACGCCCGTGATCTTCAGTCTGGCATGTTCTCCGAGCTCGTGACTCATATGGACATTACGAAGACGCAGCTTGCCATAGGGCCAGGTAACATGTAGATGCTGATAGGTAAAACGGTCTTTTGCTACGATGTTCATTCCTGAATCTCCTTGCTTGATAAAATCAACTGTCTTGCCCGTCATCGATGATTGAGATGATGCCCCCACCACTAGGTCCGATCGCAGAAGAGAGGGTACCATCATCACTGGGGTCTATCATGAAATTGAACGTATTAGTCAGAACATCTTGGCAGCTACACATTAAGGTCGAATTGTTGAGTAGGGCGGGTGCCCCCTCAATCAATACGTCTTCTTTCCCACCGGTCCACTTGGACCCAAACGCAATCTCAGGTTCGCAAGGAAGACCATGCTTCAATTTACACAGACCAAAAGCATTGATTTTGCTAATATTGGCTCCACAAATGGCATCGTCCACGTTCAGAACGGGTTTATCTTTAATGAAGACACCATGGCTGTACATCATATTAAGCACACCAGGGTCTGTACCTTGACTGCACTGTAGCTTGGCTCCTCTCACCACATAGGAATGTTCTCCGCTGAGTGCACCTTGGGCCAAAGCTTTAATAAGTATAGGTAAAAACATATAAGTACCTCCTTGGATAAAAGGTATAGATTCAAGAAAGCTCCGACCATGTCGCAGTGTGCAGCATGGCATAGGTTAACGGAACCCAGAGGGGACCATCCTCCAGCTTAAATTGGCAACTCCCGATCATAGCCTTGCCACGCCAGGAACGCACAAAGACAATTTGATAATAGGGAGAGGGGGAAACTAGAAAAATAGCTTCATAGCAGCCAATGATGGTATCTTGAATAGAAAGAATCTTTTCATCTACAAGCTTCATACTTGGTTGTGCGCGACTGGTTTGCTCAATCATCTGTTGTTGATAGACTTCTATTTGCGTAGGGTCCAGTTCTTGCCCGCTTTGGTGCAGACCGAACAGGATTCCGCCCAGCTTGTCCTGAACGACGAAGCTTCTCGATGGATCTACCGTCTGTCCAGTTCGAACTTCTGGAGCAAGAGAGTCAGGCAGGGAAATGGTGACTTGATTTTCAAAGACAGGAAGAGTTTGAAACCGAATTTCCTGTTCATTCGTCAGCGTTAGTGAGCCTTTTAAAATTCCCTCTATCGCTTCTTCAATAGATATCATCATCCAGCTTTCATCGTTTTCCGCTGTACTTAATTGCTCTTTCAATACTTGCTGATGATGCAGTTTTAAAAAAAATTCATCCCAATGCTCCGTCAAGATTGAACCTCCTTATAAGAGTTCTAGCTTCTGTAGCCGAAAACCACTCAAACTCCGCCGAAGCAAGCTTTCA
Source organism: Paenibacillus polymyxa M1 (assembly GCF_000237325.1). Classification (NCBI taxonomy): domain Bacteria; kingdom Bacillati; phylum Bacillota; class Bacilli; order Caryophanales; family Paenibacillaceae; genus Paenibacillus; species Paenibacillus polymyxa. The sequence goes on along the minus strand of NC_017542.1, from coordinate 4,261,668 downwards.
GCAGCCTCTAAGCTAACGATGAAATAAGGTTCCCTCACGTTGGACAATCGGAAAAAATGGTGTCCATTCACCTTATAGCTATCTAGAACAAGTCGTTTTAGAGTTTGGTCGTGCGCATAAAATTCAGTCTGCTCTGAAATGCCTTCCACAGAGGGAACGGAACAAATCCAATATAATTCCTGACGGCTAGGTTCCCGGTTCACGATATACACCTGCTTAAAACGAGCTTGTGTATTGTATAATTCTAGAATCCGTTTCATAGGATCGGAAAATAGCGGTTGTGAGGTTAAAAATGGTAGCCAGTCCGTATACTCCGCATCTTCTGTCGCATGAACATCTAAAACCTGAGCCGGAGGCATGCCAACAAATGGCGTTTTAAAAAGATTTAAATTCATCGGTTCAATGTTTCGGGATATACGATGATCATCGACCAGCACATAATAATGGCGCATACACATTCCTCCTTACTCCGTCCACACAATAGATTGAAGCTGTGCTTCGCTTAGTTTCCAATGCTGGTAGTACTTTTGCGGGACGAGGGTTCCTTGCATCGAAGCCCCATCAAAATACGCATGTTCAAACGAATGCACATCCGTAAAATCGGCCCCATCCAGGATGGCATGTTCAAAATGAAGGCCACATAGACCTGGTACCCGAACTCCATGTTCCCGATAAGGTTGTCCGCTGGCATTACTGAAGTTAGCATCTCTCAAATCGCTATATCTAAAATCCGCGTCGGTCAGTAAGCATCCCTGAAAGCTACCCCCTGCTAGATTCGATCGCTGCCACATGCTTCCGATCAATATGCAGGTGTGAAACTGGCTTTCCCGTAAGTCAGTGTGGCTAAAATCGTTATAGCGCAGATCCTTTTGCATCAGGTGAAGGTGGGGAAGAGAGATCCGCTTTAGGTTTTCGTAAACATAGGGTTCTTCTTCACTGGAGTGTATCAATTGCTCTCTCACATGATCTGCAAGAAGTGCTTCCTGATCTTCGACATATAGATTCTCGCTGATATCCTTGTATTCGCCCGTTCGGATGACTACACGATCAGTTTTATGAATAGCGAGATACTCAGGCATTTGAACCACTTCTGCTATCCCTAAGCGCAGGAGGGAGTTCACAAACTGGTGAAACAAAGGAGCGGACTCCAGTATCAATCGTTCAACGTCCACTGAAGTGATCGTCCCCATATATATTTTTCGTTCCTGCTCCAAGGCTTCCAACATGGTACTCATCGATGCGTAAGCCCATGATGCGTCATAGGTTAACTTGCAATCAGAATCATCTTCGTACCATTCAGCAGAATAAGCCTCGACCATATACAGGTAGGATTGCTCCAGCATCTGAGTGCGCAAGAACGAGTAGTGAATATATCCAATGGGTTCTTTTTGGCCTTGTTGCTGCATGTTCAGAATGTGTATACACAAATCCCTAAACGATTCTTTGAAATCGGAGATTAGTTGAGCTTGGTAGCGATCAAACATGGCTTCCAGCCTGTCCAACTGAATGTCCAACAAAGGTGTAAAATGATGTTCTTTAAAATGGTGTAATGCCGCTTGTTTATCCATCTGCTAGTTCTCACCTTCCGTTAGTTCATCTTAATTTCCGTGCCGGAGAAGGTGGTTTTGTCATCCAACGTGATCGTGTTACCTTTACCAGACAGCTCAATTTTTCCGGCAGAAAGCTGGATGTTACCAGAACTCATAATAATATCCGAAGCCGCGCTAATACTCACATTTTTTCCACTTACAATATCAATGCCTGTTTTATCGTTAATGACAATGGACATGCCATTGCCAGAAATAACGATTTGATCTGGGGCGAGCATGATTTCTTTGCCGTATTTGGTTCGCAGCGTCTTAATGGCAGGATCAGCCATTCGATCTGGCGCAGGAGCTACCGCAGACAGTGCCGAAGAAGACTTTGATCCGGCAGACGAAGCAGAAGTTGTGCCATGACCAGAAGTAACAGAAGCTTTTCCCCCGGAAGGTTGTGGTTCTCTTTTAACTGAGCTGATCGCGTATCCCTCTTCTTCCTTATAACTGGGGAAATAGATACGAATGCTGTCCCCATCCTCAGGCATACAATACCAGCCCGTGTTATCCGCAGAGGCATAAATGGTAGAGTAGGGAAACCAGTAATCTGTGTTCGGATCTTGCTGATCGTCCATATCGAGCTGGGCACGTACTTTGTCCCGACGAACGCTCAGTACTTTGCCTTGAATAGAAGCGCCGATAATGGAGCGATTGTAGTCTTTAATCGGACGTAAGCCGCTTCGTGGTGACAGCTTGGCGGTATGGGTCAGTACCCCGTCCTTCATCTCTGTTAGCACTTCAGCTACGATCAGCTTATGACCTTGAAAGGTCACTTCGTAGCCAGGCTCCAGCAATTTCTCCGTCTCGACCTCATATTGGATAAAATCCGCATCACGCACGCCAGGGATATGGTTCTCTGAGGCGGTTTGAAAATCCGCGACCCGTTTGGTGACTTTATAATTCGTAGATTTAATTTCTCCTTTGCTGAGTCCCATAGGTAGGCCAAAATAAAACTTTGGCACTCCATAGCCCACTGCAGGAATGAGCGGAGAGTAGAAGTGGGAAGCCATCCGTTTCAGAAATTGCCAATCGGTTTCATCATATTGCATGATAAAGGTACCAATGGGCTTCTTATGGGACACAACATCCATCGCTTCTGCTTTGGAGTAGTCCGATACAATACTTTCAATCAAACCCGTATAGGTGAGCTTGGGATTTTGGAAAGAGCGTTGATGGCGTTTAATATCTAACTCGTAGGTATGAGAGATGGCTTCGACGGTTAGGTAATGGACCCCGTGAACGACTTTTTCCTCCACATCCAAGGCAATGCCTCGAAAAAGAGGCTGCCGATTGCCATTTTTGTCCGTAACAAAAGCTTTGACCTGGGTTTCTTCATCCGAAGCACGTACATACAGCTCTCGCTTTTTCTCCGAGATGATGCCTGTACAGATCATTCGGGCATGGTCATTGACTGTTTTTAAGATTTTAAGTTCATGAAGGCGGACGAACTCATAAGGCATGATTTCGATATGACCGTACGTCACGATATTTTCCATAGGTGTCTCCTTCTGTAGTTGTGTTTAAAAAGTGGAATTATAAATCCAGCATATGTATTTATCGGTTAAAAGAGAGAGTTAGTTTACAGAATGACCCATACATTATGGTATTTACTATGTGTAAATCTGGAATTTGAAGATATGAGAGGGACGTATAAAATGGAAATAAGCATATAATAGGTGGTAAGAGGGACTATAAAGTGATATTTATAAAAGATTGAGCTTTAATGAGAGAGGAGGGTTCATGTTATGCCAAAAAACGATAATATGCTGGCCATTTTATGGATGCTGAATTCGGGTGTGAAAATGACCGCAAAACAAATATCCGAAAAGCTAGAAATAAATATAAGGACAGTTTATCGGTATATTGACGCACTATGCGCCAGTGGAGTGCCTATAATATCCGACACGGGCCATCATGGCGGGTATCGCTTGCTGAATAATTTTATTAGAGCACCTTTACTATTTGATATGGAGGAAAAAAAGGCGCTCCTTCATGCTGCTGTTTTTGCAAAGGAAGCTGGATACCCTTTGAGTGAGGCATTAAGCAATGCGACGTCAAAATTGAAAAAGTATTCGAATCAAGAGCAGGAAAGTATACTTAGCCGTCATTTAGCCGGATTTGAAGTGATAAATCGCATGGGAGATCCTTCTCTACAGCCGATATTGGCAGAATTGGAGCAGGCTGTAGCCAACGAATTCTCTGTTGAAATGGATTATCGCACAAGCCATGAAGAACAACCCAAGAATAGGGTGATAGACCCCTACGGAATGGTTTACTGGAACAACAAATGGTATACTGTTGCATTTTGTCACCTAAGGAATGAGATCCGTAGCTTTCGGGCAGATCGGATTCTACAGATTAAGCGTACTCCAAGCCTATTTAAGCGGCCTGAGGCTTTTTCGGCTCGTGAATTTTTTATGCAAAATCTGTTACCTGATTTAGTGGGCAAGGACGGTTTAATTTCTTTAATGATCGAAGGCAAGTCAGAGGCATTGGATGACTTATGTCTGCATTGGTTTTTGGGGCATCATCTGAAAGAACGAACCGCTAACCAAGCCATCTTTTTGCTTGAGGAAAAATCACTTCATACATATGTCCCTTATTTACTCCTACCCTATGGGAAATCCATTCAAGTCATCGAACCACAGAGCTTGAAGGAAAAACTAGTTGCTGTTGCGTCGGAGTTAGTAGAATATTATCAGCGCTAAAAGCTTCACTGACAGCAGATGTCAGTGAAGCTTTTTTATAATGGGGATAATCACGGGTTACCGAGGTTGGTATCACTTGATAAATTATAAAATAAGGAGAACCTGTGAATGAATAGTACGGCATATCTTTATGTATTTGACACTATGGCAGACTGGGAGATCGGTTACTTAACTGCCGAACTGAATTCGGGGAGATATTATAAAAAGGGGCTGTTCCCATCCAAAATAGTTACCGTGGGAATGGAAAAGACTCCTGTCACAACCATGGGCGGATTGAAAATCCTGCCTGACATCAAACTAGATGAGTGCAGTATTAAAAGCACAGATTTATTGATTTTACCCGGTGGAAATACATGGACAGAAACCATTCACCAACCGATTTTAAAAATTGTTGAGAGATGTTTAGAGGAAGGTATATGGGTGGCGGCGATTTGTGGTGCTACCATGGGACTTGCCCAGGCAGGACTGCTGAATTCACGTTCGCATACAAGCAATGATCTGGAATACCTTAAAATGATCTGTCCCACCTATACGGGCGAAAAGTATTACAAAATGGAGTCTGCTGTAACGGATGGAAAACTAATCACTGCATCTGGAATGGCTCCGTTGGAATTCTCCGTACACGTGTTGAAAGCTCTGGGCGTGTTTTCTTCTAAAACATTAGAGGCTTGGTATAGTCTTAATAAGACTCGTGCATCCAAACATTACTATGAGTTGATGAATTCAATCCAATGAAGGTATAAGCATAAAACTGAACTGTTACGATCATTTAAAGGAGGAGTTAAAATGACTGAAAGCAGAGAATATGTGGGAGTGTCAGGCAAATATACAAAGAAGGGAATACCCAACGGCTTTACATCTATTACCCCGTTTATTACCGTGAAGAATCCTTCGGAAGCAATAGAGTTTTATAAAGCGGTTTTCAATGCAAGGGTTAAGGATATTACTGAATTACCTGATGAGAATGGCAATAAAATCATTGTTCATGCGGAATTAGATTTTGGAAATGGTTTTTTGCAGCTGGGAGCAGCGAATCCGACATATCAATTGGTCTTGCCGCCAGATGAAGGAAATGCGTGTTATTCTTTCGGAATTTACGTAATGAATGTGGATCAGGTCATTGAAAATGCGGTAGCAAGAGGAGCGAAAGTAAGGGAACCCGTTGCAAACTTTGTTTCAGGTGATCGATTCGCAAGTATATTGGATCCTTGTGGAGTAAGATGGTCTATTATGACCAGGATCGAGGATTTGTCAGAAGAAGAAAGTAGCCGTAGGGTTGCTGAATGGGCCAAAAGCTTTAGTGAAAAATAGATGCGATCACTTTTTAATAAAAAAGTATTAAGAATGACAGTTTGCTGAAATGATGTAATAAAAATTCGGATGCCAGATAGATGGCCCAAAATACGGCAATCATTGTCACCACACAAGAGTATGAGGAGTGATGTACACTGTCAGTAAGAAAAGATTGATTACAGAATGCATTGGTGTTTAGCTCCTCAATGAGGGTCTAGTTGATAAATGGAGAGAGCTCCTCAAGTCTGATACATATGGCTTGAAGAACACTGATAATAACAATTAATGTATATTAAAAGTTTGGGACAGAGGTTCAACTCCCCACGTCTTTATACTGAAATCCGCTCATTGAGCGGGTTTTTGCTTTTAATCACCCTTAATTGTAGACCAAATGTAGACATGAAACTATTTAAGGCACAGAGTTTGATGGGGTTTGTAGAGATTGCTGTTTTCTTTTCTTAATGGATTTTAAAATGAAGCGTGACTGGACTAAGATAATAATTTTTAATTTTAATTACCAAAAATTTATGTTTATGATTTTTGGCAAGGGAAAATAAGATATAAAATATGGAAGGGAGTGATATAATAAGTAATTATATTAAATAATAGTAATATAAAAGTTATAAAACTAAGAGATTGAAATTATTTTGTTACTAACCATTTTAGGAGGAATTATCTATGAAGAAAAAATTAACAATACTTAGTCTGGCTCTAGCCATCACAGCCTTCTCTACTGTAAGTTTAAGCGCTTCTTACGCTTCTGATTATGACGTTTCCTCTGGAAATTCTTCTCCTTTAATTAGCGCGAATGCAAATGGTGCTGCTGTTGAGCCTCAAGCAATAGCCTCCCTTGCTCGTAAAGCAGTACAAGTTGGTAAAGCAGCTTATGAAGCTAACAAGGATGCTCTGAGAGAAGCGACCCGCTTAGGAAGTCTATTAGGTACAGGTGTTTCTAGCAGTGATGTAGAGAATGCAGATGTAATTTTTGATAAATAGCTGAAATATCAGGGAGAGGATCAGATTTTTATGTTTCTCTCTCCCTGATGTTATTAAAAAGAGGTGATTTCTTAAATGAAAAAAAAAGTGAAGCGTGTATTTTAAATGCTACGTTATTCTCTTTATCGTTGTTCTTGATGGTTCATTTCTTCTTTATTTTACTTCACGCTGGACCGCTTAACCCGGTCTCTGTTTCATTGAAATCAGTAACTGATAACTATGTTGGACGGTTTTTTCAACAAAACTGGCATCTATTTGCTCCCCAGCCTATGACTCAAAATCTAAAATTATATGTACGTGTGAAGTATAAGGAGGAGGGCAGTACCAAAACTGTTTTAAGCAATTGGTATGATGTTACTGAACCTATGATTAGGACGAATGAGACGACAGTATTTTCACCTTATAATAGGATGCTCAGAATTGGAAGTGGATACATACATCAATTATATATAGGAGGGAAAGATGACCTAACATATAAATTAATGGATAAAATATCAAGAAAAGAAAATTTATCCAAAGAAATAAATGCTTCTTTAGAAAAAGATTCGGATCAAGTTGAACAAATCATTTATCGCTATGCTTCTGCGTTTGCAAAAAGGGAGTTTTTAAAACATGAAATAACTGATGTCCAGTTTATGACCTCAATATCGGATGCGATTCCATATTCAAAGCGGAATGATCTTCATTTTAAAGTGAAAGAAGAGAATGTCGTATATGATTGGAAAGGAGTTGTAAAGGATGTTGTTGAATTACCGTAATTTTTTTATGAATGAACGCTTTCTTATTGGTACAAGTATCCTTCGGATATGTATTGGGTTGATATTACTTTTCAATTATTTTATTCATTATAAACAAAGATACTTTTTTTGGCACGAATCTGGAATTAATATTTATTCTACTGGGTACAAGTCATTAACATGGTCTTTATATAATTTGAATTCATCAGCTTTATTTTTTGACTTTATCTATCACCTAGGAATTATAGTTACTATTTTTTATTTAATAGGATATAAAGGCCGTCTTTTTTCAATTCTAGCCTACTTATTTTTTTATTCATTGTATGTTCGCTCTTTTCATATTAGTGACGGAGGAGACAACTTACTTATAGTGAATATGTTTTTTCTGTTGTTCACCAATAACACTGCCTATTTCTCTTTGGATTCTAAAATGAACAACTCACGTGGAAAAGACTCGAAAGACTCTTTACTCTATAAGTTATCCGTGATAATCCACAATTTTGCAGTACTTTTTTGTATTATACAACTGTGTATTGTTTATTTTTTCTCAGGAATGTACCAGCTTATGGGCGAAATGTGGCAAAACGGAACAGCACTTTATTATATATCTCAAGTGAGAGAGTTTAGCAGACCTATTTTGGATTATATGGTTAACCATTATGTTGGACTCACCATTCTATTCACTTATTTATCTATAATTATTAAAATTGCATTCCCTTTTGCTGTGATTAATAAGAGGCTTAAACCGTTTGTAGTTATTGCCATGATATTGTTTCATATAGGTATTGCTATAGGAATGGGTTTGCTGACATTTTCGTTAATTATGATTGTTATGGAATTATTGTTGTTTACGGATCAAGAATATAAAAAGTTATACCATTTTATAAAGATCAGTTTCCGGAAAATAACAATTACAATTCGAAGAAAAACAAGAAGATTAGGATATGTAAGCTTTCAACACAAACAAATTCTGGTTTTCTATGATGGTTGGTGTCCTGTCTGTACAAATATAAAAGACTATTTGTACAAGCTGGATTATTTTAGAATGCTACGGCTTGTTAGTTTTCGGAATTCTTCATTGGTTCAAGCATACAAATTAGATGTTGATGAATTACAAAGGCGAATGCATAGCTTCTCACTGAATGATCCCAGTAGAATACACCGCGGAATTGACTCTATTGCACAAATTTGTACAAGAATACCGTATCTATGGTGGGCGGTTCCCTTTATAATCATTTTCAAAAAAATGGGTATAGGCGGTTATTTGTATGATTATATAGCTTCTAAAAGAAAAGTGATTCCTGTAGGGAACTGTGACGATTTATGTGAACTTCACCATTAAGGAGCAAAGTATGCAAATAATCTTATTGTTAGTAGCTATAACTTTAATATTTGTTTTCATATGTATCCTGTTTTTGCTCATTGCGAAGCGCCAAAATAATAAGAAAACAGAAATAGATGTTCTAAGCTTTTTGAAGGAAAATCCGAGTAAAGCTTCTTTGTATATGATCAAAAATGGTATGGAGAAAATCAGCTACAACTCAGAAGTTAAAATGCCGCTTGCCAGCACTGCGAAAGTGATCATCGCTATTGAGTTTGCTCGCCAAGTAGCGGCAAAGCTGTTAGATGAACATGAACTTGTGGATTTAGAGGAATTAAATAAATTTTATATTCCTGGTTCTGATGGCAACGCTCATAATAGCTGGATCAAATGGATTAAGTCAAATCATAAAGAGGTTCAAGGAAAAATTACATTATTTGAAATTGCTCACGGTATGTTAGCTTACAGTTCTAATGCCAATACAGAATTTCTGATGGATAAAATGGGATTAGATGAGATAAATGAAAATATAAATAAACTCTCACTTTCGTTACATGATAAAATTTTTCCTTTTTCATCTGCGGGTTTAATGTCTTCTTATATCCAAGAAGTAGATAAAATAGGATTTAAAGAATCGATACAAAAAATAAGTGAAATGACCTACAAAGAATACATGGAAAAATCCATTGAAATTCACCAGATACTAAATAGTGATAAGGGGTTAGGATGTATTCAGAAATGGAACACCAAGCAGAATTATGCACGAAGGCTTCAAGTGCTGGAATCGCGCAAGCTTCCTCGTTCAACGACTAAAGAATATGCTTACCTCATGAAGCTTATACACAAGGAGGAGTTGGTTCCTTCTACTTTAAATCCATATCTAAAAATGCTAATTCAGCGACAGGTGGATAACTCCAAGCTAATAGAGTTCGGAAACAAAGGTGGGTCTACCATTTCTGTCCTAACAGAGGCTTTATATTGTACGGATCGGGAAGGAAATGACATTCAACTAGCCATGTTTATTCAAGATGATTCTGGGGTGGATCACATTTGGCTCAAGCAGAAGCTGGATTTATTTTTTCATAAATTATTAACGGATACTGAATTTCAAAAAGAGGTAAGTAAAAAATTATCATATGATAAAGGAAGAAATTGAATGTTTTTTTATTTTGTAAAAATGCTGCTGATTCCACTTATACTTTATTGGATTATGGCTTACTTTCCATTTAAAAATCGTATTTCGTGGTATATTCACACTTTGTTTACAAGTGCATATACGTTCATGATTTTATTCATAAATGATTGGACAGAAATTAGTTATTATTTACGTCCGGTTTGCATCGTATTGTTTGGATGTTCTTTATTCCGTCAAATGGTTACTTTACGCTCTTTTAAATTTAATGGCTTAAATAGAAAAACACGAATATTCCTTTCTCTTTATGGTTTATTAGCGATATATCAAGTTTTTATATGTATTTTATTTAATATTTCATACATTACATCCACTCCTAAACACGAAGATGCAGTCGATTTAGCGTTCCCTTTGAAAGGAGGGGCTTACGAGGTAGTGAATGGTGGAATGAGTTCATCTATGAACTATCACTTTTCGCATCGTACTCTGAAATATGCGGTGGATATAACCAAGCTCACCCCGTTAGGTTCAAGAAAAGGAAAATTTGATAATCCTGAATCTTTAAAATCCTATCCCATTTATAATGATTCAGTATATAGTCCGGTTGAGGGTAGAATTATCGAAGTTGTGGATGGAGTAGAAGATAATGTGCCAAACTCCCTGGGTCGTAGTAATACAAATATGATTATCATCAAACACAAAGAATATAATATTTTGCTGTTACACTTGAAGAAAAATAGTCTGTTAGTTAAGAAAAATGATTTTGTCAAGGTTGGACAAGAAATTGCGAAAGTAGGAAACTCAGGTTACAGCAGTGAGCCGCATCTTCATATTCATGCTATAAAACATGACAATAAGAGAGATTACTTCAATGGAACTTCGATACCTATTACTTTTAATGGTAATTACTTAAAAAGAAATGATTTATTGCTTAATCAAACGCTTATTTTTCGATAAAAATGAATATCTCCTTAGAACGTCGGTTTGAGAATTTGTTTGTCAGGTTTTCCGTATCGTGTATTGTTCTTCAAAGCAAGTGTTTTTAACTTAAGCGAGACATCGTCTCGACACATGTTGATTACTGTTCACTGTCAGTAAGGAAAGATTGAATACAGGATGCATTTGGTGTTTTAGCTTCTCAATGAGGGTCTAGTTGATAAATGGGGAGAGGCAATAAGCCATGTTAAAACGTATAATTTTGCCTTTAGCTGTTATCTTTGTGTTCGTATCTTCTGTCTCAGTTGAGAGCGCGCATGCGGGATCTAAATTTAATTATAATGTTGAAGTTGCTGTAAATAACAGCGTTTTGACATTAGATCCATTTGGAGAGAAATCCACAAACACCGTATATGTCCCTATTAAATTCATATCTAAGGGTTTGGGAGAGTCTGTCTCGTGGAACAGACCTACACAAGAAGTTACAATTAAATCAAATAATGGTACAATTGTACGATTAACCGTGGTAGCAAAGTTGCATACGTGAACGATGAAGAAAAGATGATGCCGAATGCTCCCGTTATGCCAGAATATCCAAATCGGGTTATGGTTCCTCTCAGATTTGTTTCGGAAGTTCTGGGAGCTACAGTAGAAACAACGACAGTCAATGGAACATTACAGGTTGACATTAAGAAATAATACTTGATTGCTTGGGAATGGGTAACAAACTAATAGCTTCTTTAAGTCTTGGATCGTGAAACCCGCTTTGAGCGGGTTTTTGCTTTTAAATATAGAAACCAATCTGGCCCAATGGGGGAGATGTGATTTAAGTATGCATACTCTGCCGATTACCAAGCGTTTGTATTGATTTTAAATTTCTCCAATATTCCTATTTTCGTTCATTCTTCGTTTTTAATGTTCTTCCGGCAGCTAGCATATACTGCAAAGGGTCATTTATTTTAAGATACGACAGACTTTGAGACACGCGGTCTTCCTGATTAACTTTTGGACGTTTTCGATCTGGGATATCTACAGACGCGAAGTCTGCATCCATTTCCACCGTTTGATTAAAGAAGCCGATGATGTGCAAATCTTCTTTCCCTTCTTTAATCGCCGAGCCTGTCCGATTTAATCCACTCACCGTTATAATCCCTCTGGTTTCGCTTGCTGAGTTTTTCTCTTCCACAAGTTTGAAATTTTGAATATCCAGTGCAGAAGGAGTGTCAACAATGGATCTTCCTTGATCCAATTCTATTACTTTTTGAAAAATCTTGCTTTGGTCAAAGGCCGGATTTTTTAAAATCACTTTGTTGTTCATGTACTCAAACGGGATATTCATACTTCTCAGCAATACCCCAAGCGGAATGACAAAGGCATCCTGAATCACTTCGGGCTGAGTGTCCATCTGTGCTAAAGTATCGTTCAGTTTATATGTTTTTGCTCCCTTTTGAAACACAATTTCATTTGAATTCCACTTGATTTTTGCTTCCTGAAGTTTACCGTTATAATCAACTTTTACGCCGAGAAGCTCGACAACAGAGCGAAGCGGAACCATGAGACGTTTTTCTTCATTAACGTAGGGACCAATCGGTGTGCAGTACAAAACGTCATAATCATTCACTTTAAGCAAAGAGGTTCCATTGACATGAATAGAGTGATTAATCGGTGTTGCATTAGCGTTATAAGAAGAGGTTCCAAATATAGCACTCACAAGAACTGCAAAGGATACTACAGCCGTGCTATAAAAATATTTTCGCTTCATTTTTCACCCTCCGTGAATTGAAATAGGTTGCGTAAGATCGCATGTTTGCTTTGGAGCAGTGATAGTTTGTCCTTCTTTGACACATGTGGAGTGCGTACGTTTTAGGATTGATGCTGTTCATTGTTACCGCATTACACAATGGCAAATAATTTTGAAGATGTACAGGAAAGACAGTAAAGAGGGGCGGCGTGCCCCTCTTATTTGTGTGATGCTGAACATTTTCATCTATTTACAGAAAGTGCAGTACTTCATTTTCACAATTGAACATCATAAAAGAGCTTTTTTCTCATTCAATGATCTTGCTATATTCGATAAAAGCTGAATTGTATTCCTTATCTCATCTTCGGTAGTGTCTGGGTGAATGGCACAGATTCTGAGAACCGTTTTTCCATTGAGTTGTGTCGTAAGCACTGTGGCGTACCCGTTCGTCACCATTTCTTGGGAGATCCTTTTATTGAGTGAATCTAATTCCTGGTCGGATAGCCCAGGTGGTGCATATCGAAAATTAACAATCGCTAATTGCGCGGGGCATACAATTTCCCAATGATTATGTTTTTTGATTTCATCTTCAGCCCATTCTGCGAGTTGAACTCCATGCTCTATGGCTTCACCGACAGCATCAGTCCCCAAAGCTTGCAGTGTCACCCATAGTTTCAAACTTCGAGCAGGCCGGGTTAACTCTGGACCCAAATCCCAATAATTAATATGTTCTTCATCAGTCTCGGCATCCTTCAAATATTCTGGGCGTGTGCTGAAGCAGTTTTTGAGTTGCTGCTTATCTTTGGCTAAAACCACGCTACAGGAATAGGTCTGCATTAGCCATTTGTGTGCATCCCAGGTGATACTATCTGAACGCGATATCCCGCTCAAAAGAGACTTATATTTCGAAGAAGCCAAAATCGACGCACCGTAAGCTCCATCCACGTGTAACCAAATATTATGTTTTTCACATAGGTCAGCAATTTTGTTTAGCGGGTCAATGCTTCCTGTATTGGTTGTGCCTGCCGTGGCAATGACCGCAAAAGGTTTCATGCCAGCCGCCTGATCATCCATTATTTTTTTCTCTAAGGCTGAAACATCCATACGAAAATTTTTATCACTTGGAACCTTCCTGATTTGATCACTACGGAATCCGAGGATGCGTAGCCCTTTGGCGACCGATGAATGAGTTTGATCTGAAACATAAGCAGTTCCAATGGCATATTCCTGCTCGGATAACTTTGCATTGCGGGCAGCCGCTAAAGCGGTCAAATTCGACAGCGATCCGCCCGACAGAAATAAACCCCCGGCAGTATCTGGATATCCTGCTTGGTCACACATCCACCGGATTACTTCTCCCTCTAAAAGGCTTGCGCTCGAACTCTGCATCCAGCTTCCGGCGTGGGTATTATAAGCACTGGTCATGATATCTCCTAACCAAGAGTAAAGAGACATTGGACTAGGAACCAAGGCGAAAAAGCGAGGGTGTTGCATGAAAGTTTGATGAGAATAAACGTTTTTCCTCATTTCATCGACAACTTCTTTTACGGGTCTTCCTTTTTTGGGAAAACCAATTTTCCTTAAATGAGCTATTGTTTCCTCATCTGCAGTGTTGATTACTTTTTGAGATCGGATATTATTATTTTCTGCCATATATGAATGTATGAACCGCTCAATAATCTCACCTAATTGCTGATTTGGTTCTTGATTCATCATAAGCATCTCCTTTACTTAATATCAACAAAGTATAATATAACATCTGTTGTCATTTTGTGATATTCACCGATTTCATCATTATGTTTATTTTTAGGCTCTTCGCTATTATGTAAAGTAATTCTCAAAGGCAAAGAGAGCTATATAATCGCCGTTCAGTGCAGCTGCTGGAAACGTGATGTTGGGAATGAGATAGTACTCCAACTCAAGGCTGGTACGCAGGTACATAGTTGCTGTGTTGCTTGGATGGTAACGACGAGTAATTTTACAAGGCAGCTAAGGAGGCGGGGGAGCTTGAATATAGGAGGGGGAACCTTAGTTATCTGAAAAGTATTAAAAAAGAATGTATAGTCACTTGTAGAAAGAAAAGGGTTCGAAAACGCTTTGCCATATGTTGCAAATGAGCTGCTTAAGAATTTGAAAAATGACTCTAATTAGAACCCCAAATTCTTTAGGATTTTTATATCCAATGATTAAACTGGGAGTAAAAAAATACTGGTGGCCCCTAAAGATATGTTAGGAGCCACCAGTAAAAACTAATTTACGATATTGTGCATATTGAGAGCCATCTTTCGATACACACCTTAATTTGATTAAGAATTATTGTCCAATTTGTTCTAAGATTTGTGTGTAAGCATTCCTATAATGATCAGGGTTAGGATCTTCTCCTATGATCTTGGGTACGTCAAAGTCAGACAGCAGGAAATAGTGTTTGGGTTGAACTTCATGCCTTGCTAAGCAACTCTTGCAACAGGACAAGGGACAGCCGTCAATTGCAATGATGTCACGTCCCGATTTTGCTGTTCTGACAAGTGGTTTGACATCACCACCAACACCAGCAATGCAGGACATTTCAGCGACTTTTTCTCGGTCCATTTGTATAGCGATCATGTTAGCGGTTTGTGCTGCGGAGGAACATCCAGAACAAGAATAGACAAGAGGTAAATCAGTTCTTTTCATCTTTGTACACTTCCTTGTTTTTTCTTTGTGATCGATCACGGTATCTTTGGTTTCAGCTGAAATAAATTTAAAATTGTTTATATTTTAACTTAAATTTACAGTCTAAACCGTGATCGTGATCACGACATTATTTTTGTGAAATCTGCTATAGGGCTAACTGTGTGTATGTAAATCAGCTAGATCTCTAATTATTCATCCATCTCCCGACGAAAATATGTAGATAGGTTTTTGTATGCCTTATTAATATCATCATCTGTGTATTTATTAATGATACGGTTTAATGTTGCTTCAAGTGTATTTTCATTAAAGTCCTTTGCTATAAAATGACCATGCCCGATAATAATATCACCTTGATCTGCCATTCTATCTAACCTTTTAGGACTTATTAGTTCAAATGAAAACATGTCTGATGCTCCATTTATTTCACTGGGTCCGATATCTACATTATAAGTAATATAGAAATCGTCTATATCTTCACCCCAATCCTCATACATCTTTGTTAAAGCCTTTATTATAAGCATTTAATTATTCTCCTATTCTCCTATTCTTCAATATCAATATGAACATTACTTATCTGCTTTGGTGCCTATGCTTTACCAGCACTGTATTCTTCGAACACTTTCTCTTGTAAATCAAACACGTTAAGATGTGGAGGGATCTCAAGTCATTGTTTTAGGGGAAAGATAGGAGCGTGTTCTATACAAAACAAAACAACTCTCGCAGTGACTTCTTTGGCGCTATGTTTTTATTTTGGTAGAGTGTAAATAACATCAAATGGGTTCTTATCTTCAAAAAAATCGGTGTAGAGCTTTGCAATTTCGTTTGAATTCAAATCCTTATTATATCGCAATAATCTCCCTAATTTCACCAATACGTCAGCTTCTTTTGAGGTTACTATTTTCTTTTGTACTATATTTTCTGTATTTTTTGGGGTTACCCATGTCCAATCATTCATAGCCGCTTCAATAAATGGATATCCAAAAGATAACGAACTGATATGAGCGTATTCTGAACACAGAGGATGAACAATTAATAAAAAGGCTGCAATTATTCCTGAACGATATCTTATCCTTTGTGCATTTTGAACCTCTTGAGTAAATGATTCTAGGTAATGAGGGATTTCTCCCCAATTAGAGCGTCCCATTGAAACTAGTATTTCAACGGCAAATTTATTATTTAATTTATTGGCCAATTGTAAGAATATCTGTTTGTTTGTAGAGCCAGAGGCGGTAAATGCACCTAAACATCTTGCAGCTTCCTTAACGTTAGTCGCACCTTCTGATATAAGTTTCACGTATTCGTCCAACATCGTATCGTCGCTAACGAATTCTGGAGATTCCACAATTGTTTCGATTAAAAGTGCCTTTGTACTCTGTTCTTTAACCAGAGGAATCATACTAACAAGTTGAGCAAAATAGTCACCCTCTAATTCTTCTAAATTGCAATCATTTTTTAATAACTTTAGAGCAGCTACTATAACACTATCATCTTTATCTAAAGACGCGTTTATTATTAGGTGCATAATTTTTCCAATCACATATTTCTTCCTCTCAGGATTAGATTAAAAGGCTCATCCTCCTCATTGTTTCAGAATAAGCCATTAGATGATCCTTTTATTTAACATTTGAACTACTCACTCTTAATAGCTCTTCTCCCAGATCTAAAATACTCTTGGAAAAAGTTGAAATCAAACAACTTCCCAAGAGATTTCATGTGTTTAGACTCTACTTTTTTTAAATTTGCTTGCTCTATGCTATTGCTATTCATGAAATCAAAAGGAACTGTCTCCTCAATATTAAATTTTAATGTTATTTTAGGCTTACTTTCAGTAACAATCATTAATGCTACGTAGCAATCCTCTAGGAAAGATAACTTCCCCCCACATTTACATACAATATCACCGCTATCAATTGTATAGGGCCAACTGTAATATTGCTCACGTCCTGCAAGAAGGTTACCTTCAATTAGTTTGAAATCCGCACCTTTGACCCCCTCAATTCGAACTTTCATTTTTCCAAATACAAAAAGTGAATCATCTTTTACATGAAGTCCCTGATTTTGTATTTGATCTTTAAAATTATAAATATCTATCACTGTATTTATGAGTTCAAATTCGTATATTCCTCTAATATCACTTGGGAAATTCAAAAAAATAGTCGGTGTAAATTCTCCATCACCATCTATAATTCCATCAAATTCTTCATTACTTATATCAAGAGTAAGTATCATTTCACTATAACCTCACTTTCTTATAAAGGTGTACTAATCTAGCATTGGTGATTTTATATTTTCACCATCTGTAGTTAAATAGCTGCCATCATTGGGGATCTCTCGTCTTTCACCTTTATCCTCAACCCTCTATCCTCTAATGTTCTCACCAGCTTGTTCATATTACCAAACGGCATTAGGGGCAAGAGGAAAGTAAAAAGAACAAGTCAATCATGGTAGTATCTGACCATAATCGACTCGTTCGACGTAATTGAAAAATGTTATTTAGGATACTCTGATTCCACAGAAAAAAGTTACCTTTTATATCCGCTATCTTTAAAAAAATCTTCTTCTAAATAAGGATAATTCAGTAGCTTTAGATTTTCTTTAGTGATATACCTGGTTTGATATTCATCCAGATTAGTATTGATAAATAAACGCCCCTTAATTCTTTTTAATAGTGGGTATGAGGAATCATCTTCAACAACCAAATCTTGATCGTTTAATCGTAATAGTTTTCCAATAACTTCGAGTAGCTTTAACCATCCAATGTCAAAAGTACGCGATACAAATTGAATACTAATAAGAACATTTGTATCTACGCCGTGATCTTCGAGATTCATTTCTCGAAAACGTTCTAAATAGTCATCCTCGTCATCTAAATTAATGCTTATAGAAAAATAAGTACAACTAATACTCACTTGTCGAGCATCAGACCAATCTTTTACTTCTACTTCATAAAAATTTATTTCCATTACTAACACTTCACATATCATATTGTAAAGCAACTTCCCCAAGGCTTCTCTAGACAAATCAGAGCCAATGGATAACCTAAAGTCCATTTTACTCAAACCTCCAGTACGCTCTAGTCTAGAGTTAATGCGGTGAGGTCATATTCCTCCACCTAATCTGCTCTGGGCTTCCCAATCCTCCCTTATACCATCCGGTAAGTACGTCAGCAATATTTCTTTTTTTTGCATGCTTGCTATCTATATCTGTTTTGACATTAATTTCGTCTTCTTTTGATTTTGAGTATAAAAAAAGCTCATCCTACTCATAGATTCAATTCGAAATAAGCCTTTTAAAGTTTACTGATTTTATGTCTTTTTTAATGTCTGGTTTTTAGTTGCATTGTACGATCTTGTTGTCACATTGTACTTATAAGTTAGTTTTTGGGATTCTTATAGCACCAATCTTGATCATACGGTAATGATTTTAATTTTTGAATGTCTTCCCAACTGTAAACCCAATCATAATCTGCAATCCAAAAATAATCATCAGGATTTAGCTTAAGGTATTCGTAAATAAAATTGAATATCAATTCTTGATTACCATAGATATCCTCAATATGACCGACTTGACACAGCAATAAATTTGTATCTAATCCTAAATCTTCGTGATAGTAAAAATCAATACTTGAACTATTAATACTATGAATATAAAAGATTAATGAAGATTCGTTGTTCTCCGCAAATGATCTATTATTAATATTCAGCGTTGTATATGAAAACTTCCCCTCATTTGAGTAATTTTTATTATTGTAGAAATAGAGCGATGCATCCGAATGAAAGGCTGCAACTATACTATCTGCTAACAACTTCTCAGGAGAGTATCTTTCTTTATTCGTTAAAATAACTGCCGGAGTCCCCATCTTACTTTAATACCTCCTTGAGTTCATCTATAGAGTTTACAATAGTAACACCCTTAGATTTAATGATTTCCAATTTTATTAGATCGTTCTGATGTAAATTAGTCAATGGCTTGTCAATATATAAAATGACTTTCTTCTGGTTATGATTAAAATAGCCGTCATGATTTACATTAACGTATTTATCAAACTGTTCAACATTTGTAACCGCTTTTAATGATTTCTTAACTTCAATAATTTCATCCTTAGTGACTACGTCAAAATCGCCCGCCGGGTTACCATCTGCCCTTTGAATTTTCTGGGCAAATGCTGTTACTTCCTTATTTTCTCTAACAGCAGAAGCTACTTTTGCCTCAGTAGCTTTTCCGGGGTCTTTACTGTTTAAAAGATTATCAATATCGCGATTAATATTTTTCGGATGTTGATCATCCCAAATTAACTCATTACCAGCCGAATTCGTATACTTCGTTTTATTTCCACTCTTGACTATACTACCAACATTAGAAGCTTTTAGAGTATCCTCAGGAGGCTTACTTTTGCTCGAATTCGGTAGTTTAGGTGACTCCTTAGGTCTACTTGAATTTGCCCCATTATAAATCGCCGAATCATTGAACTCATCAATGGGCCTGTTTACACCTGGACCACCCTTTGGATTGGGTTTTGCAGGCGGATTTTCTGCAAGGTGGCTGGCTGGACCTGGCAGGAGAACTTCCAGCACTCCCCATACCGATACGAGCTGTTACAATCCCATAAGTCGTGTCTTCGACTAAATCGCTTAAGCCTGTCCTTTCCATGTAATCTCCAGATTTTTGTCCGATGAAGCCTTGATTGTATCGAGAAATGAGTGCATCCATTTTCTCTTTGTCCAACTCAATAGCATTTGTAGAGTCCACACCCATCGCTAACAAACCATCTTCAATGGCATTGAGAGTACCTTCATCCCATACGTGTGTTCGTTTTGCATTGACGATACGCTGGATGGCAGCCAATTTATTAGGATCTTTAATATCATACAGTGATAGTTTGCGCTTCATTGTAATTTCAGTGCGCAGTGCTTGCTCTGCTTGTTTTAGCTTATTTTCATCCTGCCACCAGTTGGCTGTAAAATAATCAGTTTGATTCCAATATGAAGTATATTCACTAGTTTTTCTTTCTCGCCATAATGCAAGTCTAGAATTCTCATGTTTCTGTGTTTGTGCTGCTTGAATACGTTGTTTTTCTTCATTATCCCGGAGCCATTTCTCCTGAATATTTTTAGGAACCTGCTGATATGCATGAGCCATGGCATTTGACTCTTTTAACAGGTTTTGGACCAGTTCCAGTGGGCCACCCGAAAGCGCTATGTGACGTGCACTCGTATACACTTTGCCTAAAATCCACTTGCTATAATAAGCTTCCTTAGCCCGTTCATGCTCGTATTGGCTTATTAGCCCTTGGAGCGCTAAACTAGCCAGATGCTTCAGTGGATGCAAACCACCTTTAGGAGCACTACCTACAGCGTGATTTGTTCCTTTGCTCCGAACGGGGATCATAGCGGTTGCTCCCAGAATCACACCACCCGCAGGTCCACTTAGCGCACCCGCTACAACACCAGCCACTTTTCCCATCACTGGAATGGAGCCTAATAGCTTGGACACCGTACCCATCAAGGCATTCGCCTGTTTAAGCTCTGCTGGACTTGTGACTTTTGCTTTAGGGGTAGAGGCTTGGCTGCTAGATGAATCCTTGGCTGCTGACTGGGCTGCTTCATAGGCTTTTATGCTCATGAGTGGCGGCTCAGGCACAGGAGGGAGGTCAGCTACGAAAACAGGAGCTTTCACCGTTCCTTCCTGATAAATCACTGGAGCTTTGGTATCCGTCTCACCATCCAGTACCATGCTGCTGGCTCCGCCTTTCAGATACAGCGCCGTTCCAGCTTCGAGCGAAAGTTCCTGCCTAGCATCGAGCTTCACGTGACCACCCTGAATCTGCACATTCCCCGGACTGTCAATGGTAATTCCGCTACTTTCATGAAGTGTAATGGAAAATTCACCGGAGGTGGATAGGGTTAGCTCATGCTCAGACATTTCGACGCTGCTACCTTGCACATGTTGCCATACCTTTACATTTGGCTGCCCATTTGCGTGGCGTTGTTGTCGGAGCGAATCCGTGACATAGGCATCCTGTTCGCGGTGGGTAGGCAGATACAATTCCACCTGTTCCCCGATTTCGGGCATATCGTACCAGCCACTATGTTCTTCGGCGACATAACGGGTGGCGATGGGAAACCAGCACGCTTTGGCAGGATCTTGCTTCGGGTCAATATCCAGTTGTAGCTGTACGAAATCCTGTTGTACCTTCAGCACCGTTCCTGTCAGCGAAACCCCGGTGGCCTGATTGTTTTCATACCGAGCATACCGGATATCCTGTTCGGACTGAAGATTATAGCGAGTACGCAGTAAGCCATCTATCAGGGTTGTCACGGCTCGAACCACGGCCAGTTCTTTGCCTTGCCCGATAGGTAACGTGATGAGGTCGCCTAGTGCATAGTATTGCAGGCTTTCAATCATATAGGTGAAATACGAGCCAGCACGTTCTCCCGGCTTTTCCGCATCCAACTCATGAAACGTTTTCCGTACTCGATAAAATACATCCCGCTCCACCTTATGCTGCTTGCCTTCTGGCATACCGAAGAAAACCTTGGGCGAGGCTGCGGTTACCTCTGGCACAAGTACGGAGCCGAAGCGAGAAGCGAGGCGTTTTAAAAACGCCCAATCCGTCTCCTCATATTGTAAAACAAATGTCTCCAATTTGGCATGGTTGCTTACCGTATCAATGGCATCTCCGTACTGATACTTTCGAACCAGCGCAGTGACCAGATCATCATAGGTACGGTGAATATCTTGATAGGAACGCTTTTTTACCTTAATATCCATTTGGTATGAATGGGAAGCGGCCTCTAGTTCAAACGTATACAGGCCTCGCACACAGTGTACGGACATACGTGTAACAATCCCATGAAACAGCCTTCTCAGCGATTGTCCCTGATCATTCAACTGACGAATCACAATGGGCTCCTGATCCATATTTTGACCAATACAAGCTACTCCCTGTTCTTCTGAGAGCATCCCACTGATATGTAAGTAGGCATGATCGTTAATGGTACGTGTTATTTGAAGTTGTTCGATGTGTAGGGGCTGAAAGGGACCATAAAAGCGTAGGCTTTCATATCCGATCCCATCTGATAATACGCTCAAGTGAGTTCATGACTCCTTTCTAGATGCGATGGGTATTTCCAAGTGAAGCACGTCATCTTGCATTTGCTTCTGAATTATCGAAGCTTCAGATGAGTACAACAGTGAGTCAAAATAGATATGTATTACAAGGTTTGTACGCTTTAAAGGGACGAGAGGTGATATTTAATAAACAACCCAGCATATGTATTTATCGGTTAAAAGAAGGATTTAGTTTACAGAATGACCCATTGGTTGGGGGATTTACTATGTTTATTTTTGGAAGTAGGAGGATGAGAGGGAAGTATAACATGAGTTAATATAGGAATATGGTAATACGCCACATGGTTTGCTATTTCGATGCTTTTTCATGCTGCCAAAACAGATACTTAAAACCAAATGATACCCTACCTAACTAAACAATCTAAATTTAAAAATAATGGAGTGATAGAATGATAAGGGGACTTGTGCTTTTAAATAGTGGGAATATTGAAGATTACTTACCAGACTTATATGATTGGAGTCTTACTGAAAGCGAAAAAGAGCAACATACTTGCCGACCCATAATCGAACTTCCTCCATATAACAATTATAAAGAGAATGTATTGAAAAGACTCGAAAATGTGATAGAACTAACACTAATAAACGGATAGGTAAGATACAGCTTTTTGACTATAATTCTCGGAATAAAAGTGCCGAGATCGGATACTACTTGCCTTTAAGGCATAGGAAGCAAGGATATGCAAATGTATTACTTGAGTTATTTTTAAGCACAATGTTTGAACGTAAGGATTTAGAGTTGAATAAAATTTACGCGACGGTTGCAGCGTGTAATCAAGCATCCATAAAATTATTAGAAAAATCCATTTTAAGCTGGAAGGGACTTATCGAGAGCATGCTAGCTTAGCTGAAAAAGAAATAGAAGGAAATTGAACTATTATTTTTAAAATGGAACGCGTTAATTTCAAGTAAATCCGTTCCATCCTCTCGACACACGTTGAGACCGTAGTAAAGCTATGTCGAGTCGATATATAGAGGTGCTTAATTGTAGCTTCCTATGTCCTTTACGAGCTGGGGAAAAGTTTATAGAAATAAGGTATGGCACAACAAAATAAATGTTTCGGTTTTTTTTGATTTAAAGGGGTTGGACACATCCGATGTATTTAACTGAAAATGTGAGTATTCAAGAGAGCGTCCTTAGTTTGGCGTTCTTTTCTTTGTACGCTACCTGTAAGAATTCCTCAAGCAATAAGGTTATTCCCTTCTGTGACGTGCAATCAACTTGCTGTGGTTCAATTACTTTAAATAAATACGGATGCGGGAAGGTGAACCCCTTGGATAAATTTAAAGATCTGGAGAAATTGATTAAACTTACAGGAGATCGCGCCAAGTTGGATGCGAAAGCGAACGATACCTATATTGTATATAAAACGCCGGATGGCCAAATTGTAAAAGAATACAACGATGGAGACATTGTTCCTGTTGCGGATACGGATGTTCTCATGCATAAACATATACCAATGATGTATGTATTTGCGGGGAATAATGGAAGCGGTAAAAGTACGATTCAGAACCTGGTTGTTGACCGACTGGGAATTAGCGTAAATATTGATCCTGATGCGATATTGTGAACAGACTTGAATTCTCGGAATGGGAGGATAAGCATCATTACAAGCAAGCATTGGAGAATGAAGCTTTGTACTGGCAGGGCATGAAGTACGGAGCACAGTTTGTATATGTTGTATTAGAGAAGATGCTTCATGATGAAAAAGAGAAAGAAGAATAGCCAATGGAGATTAGATGGTTATAGAGAACATTAAAAAAGATGCTGGGCACCTATCAACCTGGTCATACCCCTGTCAAGTAGACAGGGTATGACCAGGTTGGTAGGTGTTTTAATTTGTCTTACGTTATGAGACACAGGCTCAGGCTTTTCAGTTCAATTTGTCTTGATTGACTATGCTTGCAACTTACCCGCACGAATATCATCTGTCATGCCCGCGTAAGGTGCCTGGGCAATCAACTTCTCGTTGTTCACACCTGCATTTTCAATGAAATTAATATATGCGAATTCAGGAACTACATGCTTCGGATAAGTCTCATACTTTTCACGCGATTCTTCCATCAGAGGGATGAAATCATTTTGATAGCGTACTTTAATCTCTGGATGCTCATGCACCCATTTCGAAAAGAAAATAATACCATGCATGGTCAATGAAATGGCTGGATGGGTTCAGTATAGGAGAAGCTTCGCCGAAAGAATCATAAACTTTAAGTCGGTATAAGTCGATTAAATAATTAAGGGCTTATATATACACAAATTTCTATATTAGAACATACCTAGCAGTGAACTTAAGCCCAGGCGTAGAAGCCGTATCTAAAAATAGAATTCATTCCAGGAGGTAAGCTATGAATAAGAGAATAGGCTTTAGATTTTTAGTTGTAATTATGATGATTTATGTATTTACTTTTAATCTGGGTGTGGAAACTGTAAAGGCAAATTCCGTATATTATGTTTCTACAACGGGGAATGACATCACTGGGACCGGTACACTATCAAATCCATGGAAAACCATACAAAAGGCAGCAGATATCATGACAGCCGGAGATACCTGCATCATACGAGGTGGTACATACCAGGAAACAGTAACACTTCATACTTCCGGAACTTCTGCAAATCCCATAAACTTTGAGGCTTATACAGGAGAGAACGTAACGGTATCCGGTGCCGATCCGGTTACTGGCTGGAAAAATTACTCCGGATCCATCTATTATGCGGAAATGAAGGGTTCCCTTGGAACAAAAAATCAGATATTTGTTAATAAGCAAATGCAATTTGAAGCTAGATGGCCCAATTCATCAACACTTGATCCCTTAAATTCAACATATGCAACAGTTGATTCCGGTTCCACTACAACCATCAAGGATGGAGACTTAACTCAGGCACCTGGATACTGGGTTGGCAAAACGGTTTGGAGTGTTCCGGGAACAGGCTACAAATCTTATAAAAGTACCATTACCAGCTCAAGTGACGGCTCCATTACCTTTGATCAAATAGATACTGCAGCGACAGGCGGTAACAGCTATTATATTACTGGTAATCTTAAAGATCTTGACAGTGCGGGAGAATGGTATTATGACAGCATTACTGGCAGACTTTATTTATGGGCACCTGGTGGAGTTGATCCGAATACTTTGACAGTAGAAGCAAAGAAGCGGACTTATGCATTTGATTTAAGTTCCCACTCTTACATAAATATTACCGGAATTAATATCTTTGCCTCCAGCATTAAAATGTCTAATTCTAATTACTGTAAAGTTTCTAATATGATTGCGGAATATGTCAGTCATGATTCGGATGTTACCAGACAATACAGTACAGGGATATTTATGTCCGGTACCAATAATGAGCTTAGAGACAGTACTTTGACCTACAGTTCCGGTAATCTGGTGAGTATAGAGGGAACAGGAAATAAGGTAATTAATAATCTTATTCATGAAGCAAATTATTCGGCAGCGGATATTCCGGCAATCTATCTATTGGGGGCAAACCATCTAATCAGTCATAATACGGTATATAACGCTGGGCGTCATCTGATATTTATGCCTACCCAAAACAGCCAGATACAATATAATAATCTGTACAATGCAGGAAAGCTGACAAAAGACTGCGGAATACTCTATGAATTTGCCTGGGATGGGCAAGGGACGGTAATTCATCATAATTACATCCATGATAATCTGGCAAAGAATTATTCCGGCACTGGTATCTATCTGGATAACGGTAGCAAGGGCTATATTGTGCATCATAATGTTGTATGGGGAAACTATACAGGGATAAGATTGAATACACCCAGTAATTTTAACCTGATTTATAACAATACCACCTACAGTAACGGAAATGTAGGATATTGGGGAAGTAATTTTCAGTCAGATATGTATGGCGACAGAATTTTCAACAATATCTTTACTACAGCCTTTACACTGCCTGGTACTCATATAGAGGGAAATAATATTACCTCAGAAACCAATCCGTTATTTGTGAATCCCCCAGCATATGATTTCAGGTTGCAGTCTACTTCTCCAGCTATTAATGCAGGGGCTGTAATATCTGGAATCACGAATGATTATGTTGGTGCGGCACCGGATATTGGAGCATATGAGTTCGGTGGAACTGACTGGACTGCCGGGCATGATTTTTCTTCACCTCCGGACCCGGTTTTTGAGAGTGTCAGCTTACTTTATGTTAATAACGTAAGGCAATCTGATTTCGAGAAAGGGATCATCTCACCATGGGCAGCAACATATTCAGATACTGCTGCAAGTGTATCGGTACCAAGAAGCGGCTCTAAGAGTGTTAAATTGGGACCCGGAGAAGATGGTATCGAGCAGGTACTTACGGGGCTAAGTCCTAATACCAGCTATATGTGTACCGCTTGGGTTAAGGCAGACATAGGCGAGCGGATTCAGATTGGCGTTAATGGCTTTGAAGGAACGGATGCATCCGCAACATCTGACAGTACAACCTGGACAATGGTAAACATCCCCTTTACAACCGGAGCAGGCGCTACCAGGGCAACAGTGTATGCTTACAAGAATTCTGGTACAGGATATGTTTATGTGGATGATTTTGGGGTAGTTGAGCAATAAATTATTTTACTGGTTTTATGTTTGACAGGATGGTCAGAAAGTCAGAAAAACCAAGACTGCCTTGGGGCAGATGGATCAGGAGGGACACTTTCAGTAGAAAATAAAAAAAGAAAGACATAAAGACTCTGATCTAAAAAATGATAGATTTTCCGCCAAGGGGCGACCAGGCCTTAGGGTCATCATTTTTGTACACTCAAGGCATGTGGAGTGCGTGGTAGTGATATATCGAGATAAGAAGCATTGAGGTAGAAGGGATTAAGAGCAACTTGAATATGTTCCTGCATTCAACAAAGGCTCTAGGGTTGTCACTGCATTGCACAATGACAAATAACTTGGAAGATGTCTGGGAAAACAGTAAAGAGGGGCGGCGTGCCCCTCTTAATTGCGAGATGCTGAATATTTTTAGAAAGTGTAGCATTTTATTTCAAGATTTTCCATCATAAAAAGCTTTTATCTCATTCAATGATCTTGCTATATTCGATAAAAGCTGAAGTATATTCCTTATCTCATGTTCTGTAGTGTTGTCATATTGTGAGATTCACTGATTTCATCATTATGTTTAAACTTTAAGTTCTTCTCTATTACGTAAAATAATTCTCAAAGGCAAAGAGGGCTACAAGTAGCGCCCAGTAAAGTATGGGCGCTTTTGCTTAAATAATCCTTTATATAGATTTAAAATCGTTTATTTTAATATATCAGCATGCCTTGCTTGAGAAGTTATTGGAAATTGATGTTCCTATAGTTCTAAACATGTCTAGGGTCTTCTAGATCCCCTGATTTAATCTTTGGTATTCCCGATAGCTACAATATATTTAAGAGGGTTGGATTGAAAATTGTTGGAAGAACTTGTAGACGAAAGATCTATTTTGTTCCAGGTACGCGTAAAAGTTGCTCCTGCTTGCACTGCAGGTCGATCTCTATCCTGCTTATCGTATTGGTAGCTTATATCTGTAATGAAAGTGGGCCGAAGGTCTTCGCTACCTAATTTCAAATCCTTACCAGATATATTTCGAGCGGTTATAGATAATGTTGCCATTTTTGAACTGCTACCATCTCCCGGTAAGGTTAGCTCATAAGATAGCGGGCGAATTTTATTGGTATCTATGTCCGTGCTTAAGGGGATTGTATTTGGATCGTAGCCGCCCTCTAAATAGGAAATCACTTTACTTTTTTTGAATTTATTATCTTTAATCGTTAACAATTGATCCTCCCAGCTGCCCTTAATGTTTAAGCCGTCAAGTAGTACCTTGGCAGGAATAAAAACTTGTTTTTGTTTAAGAACAGGTACAGTATCAATTTTTGTATTTTTTCCATTATACGTTACATTGTTAGAGTTAATTGTAACTTCTATATTCTTGTGATCCCAAGAAATTGTGGCTGTTTTTTTAGGCACATCGTAATTTACTGTCGCTCCAAGCAACTCGCTTACTGCACGTAATGGAATCATAAAGCGCTGTTGTTTGTCGATGTATGGCGCGTCAGGTGATGTGTATAAGATGTAATATTGGTTGATTTTAAGAATCACTGGTGCCTTAATGACAGTCGCTTTCGCATCTACGTTCCCCATGTTTAACGAAAACAATAATAAGGCCGCCAAAGAAAATAAAACAATACTTTTACACAACTTCATATAATATTACCCTCCATTCATTTATACTGCACTAGATATTTTACTCCAATAATTACAGTTTAGAGGGCTAGCTATACAGGTTCCCCTTAATGAAATTGCCCTGTGCTAACATTTCTTACTCACAACATAAACATAATTTTACCTATAATACCATTACATTACAAATTAAAATACTTCAGATTTAAAATTCCGTGACAGTCAAACGCTTGCTGGAAAAGGGCTTGCAGCCATCTATTACTGATAAGTACTTCAAACGCCAGAATGTGAAGCTCAATGGTTTCATCGGCTACATGCTGATTCAAATGTAATTAAGGATATCAAGTTTTTTTACGAGGAAAATTTTGAAAGTTAAACTGATACATATGGTGAATAGGCTCTGTTATATATGTTTTCGCACTAAATTTATGAATAAGAATAGACCCTACATAATCGTGCAGGAATTATCGGATGGATACATTCAACTACTGTTATTCTATTGATGAAGGAGGTCATATAGTGGATTTGCTTAAGAGCATGAATGAAGCAATCAAGTATATTGAAGAAAACCTGACTAACGAAATTGACTTTAAAGAGGTAGCAAGGCTGGCTTACTGCTCTGAATTTCATTTTAAAAGGATGTTTTCTTTTCTTGCAGGTGCTACGTTATCAGAATACATCCGCCGCAGACGCCTCACTCTTGCAGCATTTGAGCTTAAAGATAGCAACATAAAGGTCATAGATATCGCGATTAAATACGGGTACAATTCACCAGATTCTTTTGCAAGAGCTTTTCAAAATTTACATGGCTTAACGCCGTCTGAAGCCAGAATTAATGGCCGTTCACTTAAAGCATATCCACGAATGGCTTTCCAGTTATCAATTAAAGGGGGAAGTGAAATGAACTATCGAATTGAGGAAAAAGGGGCATTTCGCATCGTTGGTATCCAAAAAAGAGTTCCCATTATTTTCAACGGAGTCAATCCAGAGATTGCTGCGATGTGGGAAAGTTTAGATGGTGAAACGATCAATAATCTTAAAAGAATTTCTAATATCGAGCCTATGGGGTTGCTTAGTGCATCCACGAACTTTTCTGAAGGTAGAATGGAGGAAAAAGGGGAGCTTGATCACTATATTGGCGTTGCAACAACAAAGGAGTGTCCGGATAACCTAACACAACTTAAAGTTGCTGCCTCAACATGGGCAGTATTCGAAGCAATCGGATCATTTCCTGATGCGCTACAAGATGTGTGGGGACGTATTTATTCCGAATGGTTTCCATCCTCAAACTATGAACAAATAGAAGGCCCGGAAATCTTGTGGAATGAGAATAAGGATATAACCTCACCGAATTTCAAAAGTGAAATATGGATACGAATCTTAAAAAAGTAAAATAATGCTTGTGATTATGATGTATCCCTTGAGCTGTTTCGGCAGCTCTTTTTACAATTGAAGCTCATTTTGTGAAGAAGGTATTTCTTTTAAGGTACAGCCATTTGGCGTGAAAGGAAGGATAATTTATTTCACGGGACTAATGATTTGAATTGAAAAAATATCCATTCATTTAGTTGTACTTTTAAAACTTGTAAGTTTGATATAATCCTTATCTTGGAATGTCAAAGGGTCTTATTTTATCTTGCACACTAAATTGTCATAATAACCTTATCTATTATTTTCTAATTGCTACGTATCTACGTACCATATCCGTTATCATCCTTTGATACACTTTGAGTAAAAGGAGATGATAACTTGGATACCCAACCTAAGATACTAAAGAGCATGGAACATACAAACTCATCTGAAAATACGGCTAAAGAATACGAGAGCTTGGTACAGCAGGAAGACGAACACATAGAGAGACTTAAAACATGCACAAAGCTCATTTGGGATGCGCTAGCTATCATTTCTCAAAAGGCAAGTGTACTGCACATGGCAACCGTCAAAGAAGCGGCCGATCATCTTCATATCATGGAACTGGATTTACGAAGAGAACTGTTTAAGGTTCGTTTGAAAAAAAGTATTTTGGCGAACAAAATGAAGCAAACCCAAGCATAGCAGCGGAGGGGACGGAATCGTTCTGAAGAAGCGGAGCGTTCGCCTTTGAACCCGGATTTTTACCGCTAAAATATAATCAAAAAAATCTGGGGGCAACAGCGATCGGAAGAATGATCCGTCTACGTATCGGCCTCACATGCACGTACTTGCTCAATCCAACTAGTAATCAAGCAACTCAAGCTAACCTGACATGACCTTTCAAGGTCTGATCAGGTTTTTTCATTTCAATCCCTCCATCCCCGCCCATAAATCTTCACTCCCCCGCAATCACCCTACGCCCAAATAGTTACACCCACTCCCACATCATGTATAGTAAAGTTATGGGAAATAAACATGAACCCGCATATGTTCTTGATCACTTAAACGTACAATATGAAACATGGCAAATACGAGGAGGAACGTGATGATACATCCAACACAGATTCAGGATATGCTGCAAGCCGCGCTGGAGACGGGCGGGGATTTTGCAGAGGTGTTTGTCGAGGACCGCACCAATGGGCAACTGGGCATGACTGGAGGCATCGTGGATACGGCGCTGTCAGGCCGAGATTTTGGGATTGGCATTCGGATTATGAAGGA
The DNA here is from genome assembly GCF_000237325.1 of Paenibacillus polymyxa M1. Lineage (NCBI taxonomy): Bacteria > Bacillati > Bacillota > Bacilli > Caryophanales > Paenibacillaceae > Paenibacillus > Paenibacillus polymyxa. The sequence goes on along the minus strand of NC_017542.1, from coordinate 4,230,578 downwards.
GCATTTTTCGGTGTATGCGTACACCAGCGATATGAGCGAACAGAGCCTGATCCGACTGGCCAAATCGGCCGCCAAGGCTATTCGCGGCGGTGGAGCACCAGGTACACACACCATTACACTCCATCCTCATGCGATTCCTAACCAACATCCGATTGCGATCATTCCTGACGGTTTGCAGAAACGCGCCAAGATCGACATGATGAGACGGGCGCATGAGGCGGCAAGCCAATACGATCCTTCCATCACGCAAACCTCTGTTGGGATTAGCAACTCGATCCAGAACGTCTTAATCGCCAATAGCAACGGGCTACTGGTGGAGGATACCCGTACGTATACACGCATGAGAATAAGCGCGATTGCGACTGATGGGGAGCATAGACAGTCCGGGTTCCGTGGGCCGGGAGTGTATGCTGGGACTGAATTTCTGGAGAATCTGAATATCGAAGAAAATGCCAGACACGCCGCTCGGATTGCGTCCACGATGGTCAAAGCGGGATATGCTCCTAGTGGTAGACTGCCTGTCGTGATTGAGAATGGCTTCGGCGGCGTCCTTTTTCACGAGGCGTGTGGACACGGGCTGGAATCTACAGCGGTGGCGCATGGAACTTCCGTGTTTGCGAATAAAATCGGGCAGCAGGTGGCTTCACCGCTCGTTACAGCTATAGATGATGGAACGATTCCGAATGCATGGGGTTCGCTCAATATCGATGACGAAGGGGCGCCAACACAGCGCAACGTACTGATCGAGAACGGTATTTTAAAAGGATATCTGATCGACCGCATGGGCTCGCGCCAGATGGGTGTACCTGCGACAGGATCGGGACGAAGACAGTCCTATAAATTCGCGCCTGCATCCCGTATGAACAATACGTTTATTGCGAACGGGGATTCGACCCGTGAAGAGATCATTGCGAATACGGAGTACGGAATCTATGCCAAATCGCTGGGCGGCGGTTCGGTGAATACTTCGACGAGCGACTTCAATTTTGCAGTCGAAGAGGCTTACATGATTCGCAACGGCAAAATTGCCGAGCCGGTCAAAGGCGCAACGCTGATCGGCAAAGGGATTGAAACCCTGCAAAATATTGATATGGTCGGCAACAATCTGGATCATGGTCAGGGCATGTGCGGCTCGGTTAGTGGAAGTCTTCCGGTGAACTGTGGACAACCGACGATTCGTGTATCCGAGATGACCGTCGGTGGACGGAAAGGGGAATAGGCGATGAATATTCAGCAATTTCAGGAGGCATTGTTCGGCAAAGGCCGGGAAATGGGCTATGCGGATATGGAAATCTACTATGTAAATGGACGTTCTACCTCGGTAAAGGTGCTGAAGGGAGAGATTGACCAATATACCATCGTTGAGAATGGCGGACTTTCCTTCCGTGGTGTCATTAACGGGAAAATGGGCTATGCCTCTACGGAGAAGCTGGAACCGGATGTGATCGACTTCTTATTGGAAGAAGCTCGCAGCAACGCGGATATATTGGAGAGCGAGGATCAGGATGAGCTGTTTGCAGGCTCTGAGAGCTACCCTGAGCAGCCTGCTTATGCCTCTACGCTTGCTGACACAGTTCCTGAGATTCTGATCGAAGCGGCGCTGGAAATGGAGCGTACAGCGCTTGCCGCAGACCCACGGATTGTGATGGCTCGGCATTGCTCGGTCAGCATTCGTGAGAATGAGGTCCTGATTGTGAATACCAAAGGGCTACACTGCCATCGTCGCAAAAGTCTGGCGACCGCTTATGTGTATGTGATTGCAGCAGAACATGGCGAGACTGTTACCGGGGGCTGGCATGATTATTCGCTGCGGAGCGTGGAGGAGATCGATATTGCGGATGTGGCGCATAAAGCTGTGAAAGAGGCTGTTTCCAAGCTGGGGGCGCGCACGATCCAATCGGATAACTATCCGGTCATTTTCCGTCATGATGCAGCAGCGCAATTGCTGGCTGCGTATACGTCGGTATTTTCTGCGGAGTCGGTGGATAAAGGCTTTTCACGCTTGGCTGGGAAACTGGGACAAAAGGTGGCAAGCCAACATATCACACTGATTGATGATCCGCTGATGGAGAATGTTCCGGCAGGCAGTACGTTTGATGCTGAAGGCAGTGCGACACGCCGCAATGAGATTATCAAGGATGGCGAACTACGGACGTATTTCCATAACCGCAAGACAGCCCGCAAGGCTGGGGTGCAGAGTACGTCTCATGCTTCCAAAGGCAGCTATAACGGTAAAATTGGGGTGTCGTATCATAATCTGTACGTGGCTCCAGGCACGTCTACGTTGGAGGACATGATTCGCAAGACGGATCGCGGGTTGATGATTGTCGAGCTGCAAGGGCTGCATGCGGGTACGAATACGGCGTCCGGTAATTTTTCGCTGGCTTGTCTGGGCTACTGGATTGAGCGAGGGCAAGTGGTCAGAGCGGTCAATCAGATTACGGTATCAGGTAACTTCTTTGACGTACTACAGCAGGTAGAGGAAGTTGGCAACGATTTGCGTTTTACGGGAAGCTGCACTTCTCCTTCGCTCAAGCTGGCTGCACTCTCGATTTCAGGCTCGTAATGGCTGGAGCAGCCTTCTTTTTTCAGACTCACGTCCTGTTTCTGACGTTCCGATTGCCTGGTGATTACAGATGCCTGATGCATCAGGGTATGGTAAAGTAGGAGAAAGTCTTTGAAATATGAAAAAAAGGCTTGGTTACAGCACCGCGACAGGGTATTATAGACAATAATATATTCGAAAAAAGGTTCGAATTGAATTTTTATTGGGGGATGTATATGAGATATATAAGCACTAGAGGTCGAGTAGAAGCCAAGGGATTTATTGATACCGTGCTCATGGGGTTAGCTGACGATGGAGGTCTGATGGTACCGGAGCAGATTCCGACCGTGTCGGGAGCTACGCTGGAGCAATGGGCTACATTGAGCTACAGAGAGCTGCTGCTGGAAGTTTTTGCGCTGTATATCAATGATGAGATTCCTCGTGAAGATTTGGAACAACTGGTGGAGCGCAGCTATGCGAGCTTCCGTCATCCGGAAGTTACGCCAGTGAAGAAGATCAACGATTCCCTGTCTATTTTGGAGCTGTTCCATGGACCTACGTTCGCGTTCAAGGATGTGGCGCTGCAATTTATGGGTGAATTTTATTCCTACGTGTCCAAAAAGCAGAATGAAATCATTCACATTTTGGGTGCAACCTCAGGCGATACCGGGGCGGCAGCCATTCAGGGCGTACGAGGTAAGGAAGGCATCAAAATCTGTATTTTGCACCCACACCAAAAGGTGAGCAAGGTACAAGAACTGCAAATGACGACGGTAGACGATGAGAACGTGCTGAATCTATCTGTAAAAGGGAACTTTGACGATTGTCAAAAAGTGATTAAGGACCTGTTTGCCGATTTGGACTTCAAAGCCAAACATCATCTGCGGGCGATTAACTCGATTAACTTTGTGCGTATTTTGGCGCAGACGGTATATTACTTCTATGCTTATTTCCGGGCGCAGGAGTCATCGGGTGCAAAGAAGATCAATGTCAGCGTGCCTTCCGGCAACTTTGGCAATATCTTTTCCGGCTTTCTCGCAAAGAAAATGGGTCTGCCAATCCATAAGCTGATCATTGCCACGAACGAAAATAATATTTTGGAGCGCTTCGTGAAGACAGGCGAATATAAGCCAGGAGACTTCAAAAGCACATACAGTCCTTCGATGGACATTCAAGTGGCGAGCAATTTCGAAAGATACCTGTACTACTTCCTCGGAGAGGATGCAGCCAAGGTATCTGAATACATGAATAAGCTCAAAACCGAGGGACGGATTGTGATCGGGGCAGAGGATTTGAAACGGGTACAGCAGGATTTTGAAGCGCTTGGTGCTTCGAATGAGCAGTGTCTGGAGCTGATCAAAAAATACAAGGCTGAATACGATTATTTGCTCGATCCGCATACAGCTTGCGGTATTGCCGCGTATGAGGCGTATAATGGCGCAGGCGAAGTCTGTGTGACCTTTGCAACAGCACATCCGGCCAAATTCGATGAGGCGATCCGTCTGGTGGATATTAAGCAGGAGTTCCCGGCGCAAATTGAACAATTGTTCGCCAAGCCACAACACCAGCAGGTGGTAGAGCATGACGAGGCCGAAATTGTGCGTCAGCTTGAAGCCTTTTATGCGTAATAGAATATTTCTGTAATGGTGAGTTGTTACCTTCTTACGGATGGGAAAAGAGGCTGCGCCCTGTGCGCTAGCCTCTTTTTTTATAATCCATATTTTCCAGATATGATGTATGTTTTAGTTTCAATTTGTTCACATTATAATGCCATATAGAGTAAGGTGTTTAACCCTTAGAAATCGTGAAAAAAGCCCGTAAATCAAGGGATTTGGCTTTAGGAATATAACAGGCAATGGTAGGTTCATAGAGTTATTTAATGAAGGATACAAAAATCTTTTATAGGCGATTTTGATGTATTTATATAAAAAATCATGTATAGTTAACTAAATTTTATGAATACATAAAGTTCCACTCTCAAGGGTGCAGAATAAAGTCATTCCGTCATTTAACAGAGGGGCTAATTATAAAAGGGGTGTATTAAATAATGACCATGATCCGTCCAGAGCAGAGTCAACAAGCAGCAGCCGAATATGTGCAGTCCGTTTTTGAGAAGGTTATCGCGCGTAATCCTCATGAGAATGAATTCCATCAGGCCGTCAAGGAAATTTTGGATTCGCTAATTCCGGTATTGGCTAAGCATCCTAAGTATATGCAGCAGGGGCTTTTGGAACGGCTGGTGGAGCCCGAACGTGTCATTACCTTCCGTGTACCTTGGGTAGACGATGCAGGCAATGTACAGGTCAACCGTGGCTTCCGCGTACAGTTTAATAGTGCGATTGGTCCTTATAAAGGTGGACTCCGCTTCCATCCGTCCGTGTATCTGGGTATCGTCAAATTTTTGGGTTTTGAACAAATTTTCAAAAATGCGTTGACGGGTCTTCCCATCGGTGGTGGTAAAGGTGGTTCGGATTTTGACCCCAAAGGTAAATCAGATAACGAAGTGATGCGTTTTACACAAAGCTTTATGACGGAGCTGTATAAATATATCGGCCCAGATGCTGACGTTCCGGCAGGGGATATTGGCGTAGGTGGCCGTGAGATCGGATACATGTTCGGGCAATACAAGCGGATTCGCGGAGGACATGAAGGCGGCGTCCTGACGGGTAAAGGGATTCATTACGGAGGTAGTCTTACACGTACGGAAGCAACTGGCTACGGTTGTGTGTATTTTGTAAACGAGATGCTGCAAGCTCAAGGTTTGTCCTTTGAAGGACAACGTGTCGTTGTGTCGGGCTCGGGTAACGTATCCATTTATGCGATTGAAAAAGCCCAGCAACTCGGTGCTACAGTCGTGGCATGTAGCGACTCGAATGGTTATGTTTATGATCCAGACGGTATTGATCTCAAGCAGGTGAAGCAGCTTAAAGAAGTGAATCGTCTGCGAATTAGCGAGTATACAAAAGAGCGTCCAGGCGCAATCTATACAGAAGGCTGCTCGGGGATCTGGTCTATCCCTTGTGACATCGCACTGCCGTGTGCAACACAGAATGAAATTGACGAGCATGCAGCGCAGTTGCTGGTCAGCAATGGCGTAAAGGCTATCGGCGAAGGTGCAAATATGCCGTCCTCACTATTGGCCATTGAAGTATTTTTGGAGAGCGGGGTTTTGTTCGGACCAGCCAAAGCTGCCAATGCAGGCGGAGTTGCGGTGTCGGCGCTCGAAATGTCGCAGAACAGCATGCGCCTGTCATGGACCTTTGACGAAGTGGATGCCAAGCTGCATGATATTATGAAAAATATTTATGCTAACAGCGTGAAGGCAGCTGAGGAATACGGCGTGCCAGGCAATCTGGTGGTTGGAGCGAACATCGCCGGATTTGTGCGTGTGGCTGATGCTATGCTGTCTCACGGAATTATCTAATTCAGCACCACAATTCCTTATCTTATTTGCACAAAGATTGAATAACCTAGCGTATAAAAGCAAAATAAAAGCTGAGCGGCTCCCTGCGAGTCGCTCAGCTTTTATTTGGAATGAGGCACTTTATTTTTCTCAGGGACTTGATTTATTGTTAAAGAGGCTGTATATTACTTGATAGATCAATGATTGATAGATCAACGGTTAGATCACGAAGCCAGCGATATGCAAGGGAGGAGAGATTGATATCACCCAGACACCATCCGAGGCTGAGTATATTTTTGATATGCTGCTGCTGCTGAACAAGCAGATTAGCTCCAAGTTTGAGCGGTGTGCAGGGATCAGCGCATCCAGATTGCAGTTGTTGTGCAAGTTGTATCAAGTGGAGGAGATTAGCCAAACGCTGCTGCAAAAAGAGGTTGGCATCGACGGTGCGGCCGTAACGCGCCATTTAAAACAACTGGAGGCGACTGAAATGGTCACACGACGCACGAAGCCAGAGGACAACAGGGTTACTTTGGTAAGCCTGACCGATTATGGACGTGCGCGTATTGTCATCTTTAAGCAGGAGCGCTCGCAGTTTGTAGCTCAGCTGTTACAGAGCTTTGACGAGACGCAGCGGAATCAACTAGCCGATATGCTGCAAGTGATGAATAGTCATATATCCAGTATGGACTGACAACATTGTCATATTACGATTACCCACAGAGGAACAAAGGAGAGATTGGAATGAGTAATACGAATACATCCAATATTGTAAAAACGAATGATTTTAAGGAAATCGCACTGGGACGCCGTTCGGTAAAAGTATACGATCCGTCCGTGAAGATTAGCCGCGAGGAAATGACAGAGATTCTAACGGAAGCTACACGCGCACCATCCTCCATTAATCTGCAACCTTGGCGTTTCCTTGTTATTGATAGCCCAGAAGGTAAAGCAACCCTGGCGCCATTGGCTCGTTTCAACCAACGTCAAGTGGAGACCTCTTCGGCAGTGATCGCTGTGTTTGGGGATCTGAACAACTTTGATAATTTCGAACAAATCTTCGGAGAAGCTGTAGAACTGGGCTATATGCCTCAAGACATTAAAGAAATGCAACAGGAAAAGGTAACAGCCCATTTTGCTGCCCTTGATCCAGTTGTGAACAGAGAAACGGTCCTGATCGACGGTGGATTGGTGTCCATGCAGCTTATGCTGGTCGCACGCGCTCATGGCTACGACACTAACGCTATCGGCGGTTATGAAAAGGATCAAATTGCTGAGGCCTTTGGTCTGGACAAAGACCGTTATGTCCCTATTATGCTCATTTCGATGGGTAAAGGAATCAACGAGGGTCATCCGTCCACACGTCTACCGATTGATCAAATTGCACAGTGGAAATAAGTTGAGCTAACATCTATACGCAACATAAAATATAAGCAACATAAAAAAACAGGTGGAGCAAGGACATCCCTTTGCTCTCACCTGTTTTTTATTTGCCTGGATGCAATGTAGATCCGGGGCTTGATGACGTGTCGATCCTCTGGTTATTTTTGTACTATATTCGCTCCCGACGTCTGTGTTGGGTCAGCGGGGTCATTCTGAGTAGGATGGTAGCGCTTGGGCCATATAATCTGGTGCGAAGTATGGCTAAGCTCCTCATAAAATAACGGTGCTTTCTTGAACAGACGTATGACCAGGTGGAAAAAGAACCATCCGTTTATCACCAACAGCACAAGGCTGATCAGAACATTTATCCAAGGAGACAGATGAGATCCCAGTACAGATCCACCTAGTACGTAATTCAGTCCAAAATACAACCAGTATAAGAAACTGTAGCGCTTAATGAGCTCCCACAGGGAAACTCTTTTTCCTCTCCCTGTCAGATGAATGCGTACCAGCCACTTCCCCGGAGTTCGTCCATTCGTCAGGTAAGGAACCACCATAAAGTAAATTCCACTGGAAACCCAGAAAGCAGCAGATACATGCATGGACTCCATAATGCTGAGCAACCCCGCCCAAAGGATAGAATCAACTAAATAGGCTACTCCTCGTCTCGTATAGGACACCCGTTTGGTCGTAATGTCCAAGTGCTTGTCCAGATGTTCCAAACGGGGAAGGAAGCGTGAGAACCATTCGCCGAGCAGAAAGCCCAGCATACCGCCCAATGTGTTAGCCATCAGATCATCCACGTCAAACACACGATACGCATGGTCAAAAAATCCATACAATCCTGTCAACTGTGTCACCTCAAAGAAGAGGGACAAGGTGAAGGACAGAATGAGACACCATCTCCATCGTGCACGGAAATAATAACGTAAGAACATACCGAAAGGCATGGTCATCATCACGTTAAAAACCACTTGCAGAAAAGCACGCTCCTTCAGCAAATGAACATAACTGGAGGGATGAGCAGGTGAAACGGATGTTTCTCTTATAATGTCTTGCACGAACTGCAAGGGCATCAATTGCAACGCTCCCCCGGCCAAGGCTGCATTATGACGCGATGCTGGAAGCGGTAGTATGACCAGAAAGAAGGCGTTCATCAAGTATAACAGCATCAAGTAAAGCAACCACGCTCTAGCCTTGTGAATATAGCCATGTCTGCGATATTGCACGATGAGAAATGGTAGTGTAAACAGTAACGCAGCAACAGGGAAGGCTAGAAAAGCATATGAAACTGGAAACAGATACGATTGAATCATGAGCTGTTTAAGCCTGCTTTCTCCGGAACTTCACCAAAGACCAGATGATCAAAAATGCCATGAACGCCACGCATACGCTGATACTGATCCGATTTTGCGGGTCAATCAAGAACAGGAAGGCAATGACCCATAGGCATCCCACTGTTACCGCCGTTATATAAGGGTATCCCCATATCTTGAAAGTAGGCTCTACTGGATAAGATTTGCGCAGTTTCAATTGGGACAGGCAGATACAGCTCCAGACAAGCAGCACGACAAAGCCAGGTACAGCCATCAAAATACGGAACAGCCCGTCCTGAGCGACGTATGCGACCATGGAGCCAACAATCAGGATGACTGCGCACAGTTTGAGACTGTTCACCGGAACTCCATTTGAAGACAGGCGCGCGAGTGACTTGGGACCTTCTCCATTAATCGCCAGCGAATGGAGCATGCGTGTAGCCCCGTAAATTCCCGAATTGGCGGCAGACAGTACAGCAGTGATCAGAATAAAGTTCATGACATGAGCTGAGCCTTGAAGCCCTACAGAAGACAATACCTGTACAAACGGGCTGGTACTTGCATCCAATTGGTTCCAGGGAATCAAGCCACAAATAATGAGAATTGGCAGCGTATAGAACAAAACAACGCGAAGAATAAAACTTTTAACCACTTTAGGCAGTACCTTTTCTGGATTTTCAGTCTCCGTCAACGTCAATCCGATCAGCTCAGACCCTCCGTAAGAAAAGGTAACGACCAGCAACGCCGAAAAGATAGCCAGCCAGCCATTGGGGAGAAACCCGCCGTGCTGCGCGTAGTTGCTCAGATAAGGTGGAGTTTCAGTGGGAATAATTCCGAATAGTATACAGCCACCCAAGGCGATAAAGATAATAATCATGGCGATCTTAATACCCGCCAGCCAAAATTCCAGCTCCCCTAAACCACCGACACTCAGCATGTTGACGACAATAATGAAAGCCGCACTTGCTAAACTGAGAAGCCATAGAGGAACATCTGGCAACCAATATTGCAGAAAGCTTCCAGCAGCAATGACCTCAATGACACAGACGGCCAGCCACATGAAGCAATACAACCAGCCGATAATGAAGGAAAGTCGCTCTCCAAAAGCCTTGCGAATAAAATCCTTCATATTCATGTTGGGGTAGACCGTCGCCATCTCGGCAATCGCTCCCATAACGACCAGGAGCAGAAGTCCTGCAAAGACATAGGACAAAATAACTCCAGGTCCTGCCAAGCTAATCGTTTCGGTACTTCCTTTAAAAATACCCGTCCCGATGACTCCACCCATAGCCATAAAGGTAATATGCCGTGGTCGAAGCTTTTTGTGTAAAGTTGCTTCATTTGATTTCAATATGAAATCCTCCTTCATCATAGTGTATAGCTTCAGCATAGCCCAAGCAGGGTTACTTCAATTAGACTTATACTACATGAAAATATCCAATTAGGAAATGAAAGAAATAGGATCTGGTAGGGAGAATGACATAGATAGGGGACAAACTGGTGAACAGAGGCAGAATGATATCGTTGACGATTGTTGTATTATGATATCATTCTGTCTTTATGATATATAATGAGGTTGGTTTGAAAAAAAAAGTATGATATTTAAGAAGTGGAGGCTTGGATACGTGAAGCAGGATCGGCAAAAGCAGACAGGTTCCCATACCGGGATGAGCAAGGGGCATGAAGCTGATGAGCTGAACAAGCTGCTGTCCGTATGGCTTCATTCGTCGATCCGTGTCATGGATGTCCGGCACATTCGACTGGAAGCGGAAGAGCTGGTTCAACCCTATCGTCTCCCAGCGCATGCTTTTGTGTTTATGCTACAAGGTAGCGTACGCTTGGCTGGTGATTGGGAGGATGAATCCCATTCAGGGTATGTACTGCATGGCAGCAAAGGTTTTGAACTGAGCATAAAGCCCGCGTCATGCGGGATCGAATATATTCTTGTTCTATATAAAGCAAACTCTTTTTCGGGAAACACGGTGTACAATCATCCTTTGATAGCTTATGGTTTCAGACCGTCCTATCCGGTTATACTTTATCAAAAGCTGCAACTACTGGCGGACGCCTGGCAGGATCAAGAGGCGTTATCGAAGATTCAGGCTCAGGGTCGGTTCTATGATTTTGCATATGAATGTATGCGTCAATTGCAGGAACCACAGGCTCGGACTTCCACGCGGGATGTCGTGGCACAGGCGATTCGATTTATGCAGGCTCATTATGCGGAGTCCATCACGCTGGAATGTCTGGCCGGATTATTGGAATGCAGTCCGCGACACCTGACCCGATTATTTAAAAAACAAACAGACTGTAGCCCGATTATGTATCTGATTCAACTACGGATGGACAAGGCGAAGGAGCTTTTGCGCAAGACGGATGCCACTTTACAGGATATTGCTGTGAGTGTGGGGTATCCGGATGTGTATTTCTTTAGCCGGGCATTCAAAAAACATACTGGTGTATCCCCGGTTCATTATCGGGACAGCTTATATTCATCTGCTTTTGTTAGTGATATGCGTCTGGATAATCCATCAAGCATGTCTGAATGTTCCATTGATTCGAAAAGTGGCGCCCTGCATACTGTTATTGAGGATAATAATCATTATCAAAATCATGATGAAGGGATTTTACGAATGAATAGAAACGTAAAGCATTCCATGGCATTTATTTTATTGCTTAGTTTTACCTTGCTGCTGAGCGCGTGCTCAGGCTCATCCAGTCCTGCGGCAACCGATGGCGCTTCGCAAGGGAACAATAATACATCAGCGGAACCAACATCACAGGAAAGAGTGCTGAAGGATGCACTTGGGCATGAGGTGAAGGTTCCGGCTCAGCCTCAGCGTGTGCTCGCTTCTTATCTGGAGGATCATCTGGTGGCGTTGGGTGTTAAACCGGTAGCCCAATGGTCGGTAGGTAAAAATTCAGTTCAAGCTTACCTGCAAAAAGAATTGAAGGATGTTCCTGCCATCGCTTCAGATCTTCCGTTCGAGGCGGTTCTGAACTTCAAACCTGATCTGATCATTATGGACAGTGCGAGTATGGTCGAAGGTGACAAATATGATCAATACTCCAAAATTGCTCCGACCTATGTTGTAGGTAGTAATATGAATAATGATTGGCGCCAAGAGCTGCTGACCGTGGGTGAGGTGCTGAATAAGAGCAGTGAAGCGAAGCAGGCATTGAGCGATTACGACAAAAAAGCAGCAGAAGCGAAAGCCAAGCTAAGTCAGAAGGTAGGACAAAAAACCGCTGCGGCATTGTGGGTAACGGATAAAAACGTATATGTGGTGAACCAGAATCTATCCAGCGGTGATGTATTGTACAAGGATTTGGGATTTAAGATTCCACAGGTCGTACAGGAGATTTCCAAAACAGCCAAGGCGAACTGGAGCAACTTATCTCTGGAAAAACTGGCTGAGCTGGACGCTGATTATATCTTTATCGTGAACAGCAAAAAAGTGAGCAAGGATGAGATTATTAAAGATCCAGTCTGGGCAGGAATACCGGCAGTTAAAGAAGGGCACGTATACGATTTTGGTAAGGATTCCAGCTGGTTGTATACAGGTACAATCGCAAACAGTCAAATGATTGACGATGTTCTGAAAAATGTAATGAAATAAGCAAAACGGTAATCAAAAAACGCTGCTCATCTTGACGACAGTATGTCGCAGGAAGGAGAGCGTTTTTTTATATAAAAAGATGCCTGCAAAGGGCAGACATCTGGTTTATTTTCGATATTAGGATTGCGGAGATACCAGGATTTTAACCTGATTTTTCTCTTTCAGGAGACCTTCAAAACCTTGCTCGATCACTTCTTCGAGCTTAATACGTTTGGTCACAAGTTTGTCAGCAGGGAAATATCCTTTTTCCATCAAGCTGATGACAGCCGGGAATACATCACGGTAGCCGATAATACCAGTCAGATTGCGTTCCTTCATAACGATATTGTTCGGTTTGATCGGAGCATCTTTTTCAAAAATGCTGACGATCATGATTTGTCCGCTGATTTTAGTGGATTCAATCGCTTGAGTCAGCACAGGAGGTACTCCAGTGACTTCATAGGCTACATCTACGCCACCGTTGGTCCGTTTGTGCAGCTCTTCCACTACGTCATAAGTCTTAGGATCAAGCACGATAGCACCCAGCTCTTCAGCTTTGGCTTTACGCTCTTCGGAAAGCTCTACTGCATAAATCTCAGATGCGCCCGAAGCTTTCAACGCTTCAATCACGAGCAATCCGATAGGACCAGCGCCAAATACGACAGCTTTATCGCCGACTTTCAGCTGGCTTTGACGTACAGCATACAAAGCAACGGCCGAAGGCTCTACCAAAGCGCCTTGCTCGAAAGATACGCTTTCTGGAATTTTGTGAACCATGTGCTCGTCAGCAGCCACATATTCAGAAAATCCACCGCCGCCGCCTGCCAAACCGAGGAAGCCCATTTTATCACAAAGGTTATATTTGCCTTGTTTACATGCATCACATTCTCCACATGCAAAAACGGGTTCAACGACTACACGGTCGCCAACCTGAATTTTGGTTACGCCTTCACCGATTTCAACGACTTGTCCAGAAAATTCATGTCCCATCACGACCGGAGCTTTTTCACCAGTCAATGGATGCTGAGCATTTTCAGGAATGAAGATCGGTCCTGCTACATATTCGTGGAGATCACTTCCGCAAATACCACACCATTCGACTTTGATTTTTACTTTTCCGGGAAGAGCAGCGGGCTGCTCAATATTTTCCAAACGTAAATCTTTTACTCCATGCCATCTCAATGCTTGCATGTCCTGTCATCTCCTTGATGATTATATGATCATTGCCGCTATAAAAGTGAATGAATTAGGAAACGTTTCCGAAAAATAATATGTCACAATTTTTACACATTGTCAAACCAAATTAATGCAAAAAGCACTTGATTTTTTTGTGAATATAATCACTTGTGACTATGGCGCTATATTTGACTCATTGCTTAGTACAAAAGAATTTTTGCGAATTTTGCAAGTGAAGCAGAGGCTAGAAGAAAACGAATTCAATTTTTAGAGAACTATTCTGTGGTATAATATCTATATTAGAGAGTTTATGTGCATAGATAGAAAACGATTCCGAGCGTGAAAGGATTTTGGGTGTGTCAGAGCAAAAGAAAGTAACCATAGAGGATGTAGCCAAGCGGGCAGGGGTTGGTATTGCGACTGTCTCTAGGGCTATTAATGATAGTGAGGGCATCAGCCCCAAGACGAAAGCATTTATTTTGCAAGTGATTGAAGAAATGGGCTTTACGCCCAATACCTCAGCTCAAAGTCTAAAGGTACGGCAGACACGTCAAATTGCGTTGGCTGTACCGGATATTCGGAACGCGATTATTCCAGAGATTGCTTGGTCCGTAGAACAGGCCGCCAAGCAGCACGGTTATCGTGTTGTGCAGATCAATACGGCCGGGAATGCCAGAATGGAGCTTGAAACAGTACGTGAGGTTAAGAAGCTGCATGTAGACGGGCTTATCATTATGCCACTGGCGTATCCCAAAATGTTGGTTGATCTGATTAACAAGGCTAGCGTTCCGGTATCCATTATTAACTATGGCAAGAAGCTGGGTGAAGACGTTAAAGCGGATATCGTCAGTTTGGCTCGGCAAGAGGGAAGACTTGTGATGGAGCATTTGCTTAAAATCGGGAGAACGAGAATTGCTTATGCAGGTGCAGCGAAGGATAAAATCGAAGAGAGATACTTTGCTTACGAGCAGTCTCTCCAGCATGTGGACCCTTCACTGGTGTATTTTGGCGATGACTTTTCCTTCGAGACTGGGCTACGGGCAGCCGATTATTTTTACAGCTTGAAAAATATGCCGGATGCCATTTATGCAGTTAATGATATGGTGGCCATAGGAATCGTAAACCGCTTTAAGGATTTGGGTGTAAAAGTACCGCAAGAGGTTGCAGTGGTTGGTATTGACAACAATTTGTGGGCGACCGTAACGACCCCACAGATCAGCTCAGTTTCTATTATGGGGGAAGAGGTGGCACGCCTGGCTGCGGAACTGCTGCTTAAGCGAATTCAGGACCAGACCGTGGGAGATTATGAGCGTGTACAGTTCGAGCCTCGTTTGATCGTCAGAGAATCCAGCGTCTCTGTGATCCGTAAGCCTACGGTTGGGCGTGACGAGTAGAAGATAAGTCTAGATCTGAATCCTGCTCCGTCATACCAATAGATGAGAGGTCGCAGGTGTAAAAGGTGTGGATAGGAGAGTGGATTCGTGTCAAAAGGTAGCGTGTTTGTTTCTGTAGCTTGTACTATACTATTGCTGGCTGTAACCATAGGGTGTACTCCCCGAGCTGACCCTGCGGCGCCGTCTGAAGCAAGCAATGAGGTGTCTAAGCATAGCGCAGTCAGTACGCAGCGTGCCCAGCAAAGTAAAGAGGAGCTTGTGCTGTCCTTTTATAAGGATTCCTCTCTCAGTGATGAAGCAAAAGTACGTCATATTACGGACCATCTAGCAGGTATCCATTGGGGGAAGATGAACGAAATCAGTGAACATCTAAGCATGGAAATCATTGAATACCTCTATAATCAGCGCGCTTTGGTTCCTTCAGAAAGTTTTTCGAATGTGATCAAGGGCACTGCCGGCTTGGATGGAGCGTTAACTGAAGAATACGATAATCTTATGGGAGATTTGTTCACAAGAGACAGAACTGCGATGACCCGAGCATTGGCAAATATGGACAAAGCCAACCGTGTACAAGGTATAGGGGGCATCGGGTATGCTCTCAGCTATAGAGACCCCAAGGAAGTCAAGAAAGAGATTCAACAATGGCAGGCTGGGCAACAGCTTACTACGGCAGAGAAGGATGTTATTCGTGCTCTGTTCGCCAAGCTGGATAATCCCTATTGATGCTGAATGAGTGATGAGCTTTGCCTCGAAGTATATAAAATGAAAAGCTGCTTCTCTACCCGAGGCAGCTTTTTTGTGCTGTTTTTACATCCTGCGATTATGATTGGAGGTGATCCTGATCTACACGCAAGCGCTTGATATCACGAATTGGAGGCAGGCCGAACAAACGAGCGTATTCACGACTGAATTGAGAGGGACTCTCGTAGCCTACCTGAAAACCGACATCTGCCGCATCTGCTGATTCAGATAACAACAGGCGACGGGCTTCTTGCAGACGTAATTGTTTTTGATATTGCATGGGGCTCATAGCCGTAACCTCTTTAAAATGACGATGTAGCGACGAAGGACTCATACTAGCCAGTTGGGACAATTCCTCAATTCGCAACGGCTTATCATAATCTTGTTTAATTCGCTTTATGACTTCTGCGATCCGGCTTGAATGGCTGCCAGTCATGACCAGTTGTTTTAAGGATTCCCCCTGATTCCCCTGTAAAATCCTATACAGTATCTCACGAATGACTAACGGTGCCAGTACCGCAACGTCCTGCGGATTTTCCAAAAGACGCACAAGCCTTACCACGGCATCCAGCAGCGGGAGGTTGGTTTGACTTACATACAAGCCTCGTCTGGAACCCGTGCTTGAGTTTGCGGAGCAAGCAGGTTCGTTGATCAGATCCAAAACCTGATGTGGATCAAAATTGAGTCGAAGACACAAATAAGGAGCATCAGTTGATGCTTGTATGACCTGCCCGGAAATGGGTAAATCCACCGAAACCACAAGGTAGTCGGATGTGCCGTAATAGTAACTTTCCTCTGCGAGTATCACAACTTTTCTCCCCTGAGCCACAATGCATAAGGCGGGTTCATGAACCTGATAAATCGGAACGGTGGTATTCGAACTTCGGACGAAGTAAAGTGAAGGGATATCTGTAGCGTGAACTCCGTCGTGACTTGTAAATTGTTCTATGAGACTGGGCAATTCGGCTTGCTTTTCCGTAGTAGAACTCTCAATTTCGGTTGCTTTCACTAGGACCCTCCCTTTTTCACAACGTAGCTAATCTTCACTCTTCAGTGGACAATTCACTTTAAGATGCGCTTTTTTTTCGATATCGATTTGAATTCATATTAAGTGTATTTGGAGGATTAGGCAATAATTTGCTCTGATTCTTCTACCAGCCCGATGGACATTCCTCTCATAATTAGATGCAGATACAACACCTAATGAGCAATTAAGAAAAAATAAAAGTGCAAAGGAGTGAAATAGTCATGGAGAGCAACAAAGCGGAAAAAAGTGTACACGCTTCTCAGTATCCTATATAGGGATGTGGGTAACTTATCGTTTTTCAGTAACATTTTAAACTAAAGGAGGAGCAAGCATGTTAAATATTAAAGGGAAAGTCGCAGCTATTACAGGGGCAAGCAGTGGGATCGGTGAAGCTACTGCTCGTTTACTTGCTCAACATGGGGCTCATGTGGTATTAGGGGCCAGACGCACAGAACGATTGGAGGTTCTTACCTCTGAAATTCGTTCAAAAGGGGGATACGCTGATTATCTGCAACTGGATGTGACCCAAAGGGAGCAGATGGAAGCGTTCATTAAGTATACTGAAAAACGATTTGGACGTGTGGATGTCATTGTGAACAATGCGGGAGTGATGCCTCTTTCAAAATTGGAAGCCCTGAAGGTAGAAGAATGGGACCGCATGATTGATGTTAATATACGAGGCGTTCTGCATGGGATCGCGGCAGGGCTTCCCATTATGAAAAAGCAAGGATTTGGTCAGTTTATCAATATTGCCTCTATTGGCGCGTATAGTGTAACTCCGACTGCAGCAGTATACTGCGCAACGAAGTATGCAGTTCGGGCCATTTCCGAAGGATTGCGTATGGAGGTTGGAGGAAATATTCGTGTAACACTGGTATCACCGGGAGTAACTGAATCCGAGCTTGCCGACAGTATTTCTGATGAAGAGGCCCGGCAGGGAATGAAAGAATACCGCCGTATTCCAATTTCGCCGGATGCCATTGCTCGTTCCATTGTGTATGCCATGGAGCAGCCTACAGATGTAGATGTGAATGAAATCATTGTCAGACCCACGGCAAGTCCGAATTAACACCATGAAATGAAATCCGTAGTTCATCTTTGCATTTAGATTGTTTGGTCCTCTATCTTTATGGATGGGGGATTATTTTATTATAAGATGAGAAAGACCATTATTCACACTATAGAGTTCAAAAAAGATGTGACTTTACCATAACGGGTTTACTTTTACCAAAGTTTGTGTTAATTTAATTTCGACAAACATCGAAATTAAGGCTGGAACTGAAGGGAGACGAACAGGGTGAAAGATACAACAGAGATGCAGCAAGCTGTAAAAATATATAAAGCACTTGGAGAACCGACTCGTCTCAAGATAGCACTTCTGTTAAAAGAGGAAAGTGACCAATGCTGCTCTGTGCTGGGCGAGAAGCTGAACAGTGTAGCTATTTCAACGCTATCGCACCATCTGAAGCAAATGGCAGAGTCGGGGCTGCTCACATACCGTAAAGAGGGGACGTTTATTTATTACAGTTTGGATGTGGAAGCAGCACAGAAATATGCCCCGTTTCTGATCACATAATTTTTTTTAGTCTTTATTTCGATATTTGTAAAAATATAAAAATATAAAAATAAAAAAAGGAAAGAGGCGTTATTTACAAAATGCAGAGCACGTGGAAAGTGTATATTTTGGCAATTGTTAGTTTTTTGGTAGGCACATCCGAATACATTATCTCAGGCATTTTGGATCAGATTGCGACAACCATGGGGATTACGGTGTCCGCAGCGGGCCAGCTAATTACAGTCTTTTCTCTTGCTTACGCGATTGGCACCCCGATTCTGATGGCAGTAACCGCTAAATGGGACAGACGCAAGCTGCTCTTGAGTTCCCTCGGATTATTTGCCGTAGCCAATGTCCTCTCCTTTGTTTTGCCGGGTTTTGGAATGTTTATCGCTGCACGTATTCTTATGGCCCTCGGGGCAGGAATGGTCGTGGTTACAGCATTGAGCATTGCTGCGAAAATTGCCCCAGCTGGCATGCAGGCTAGTTCTATTGCTACGGTCACTATGGGTTTTACAGCCTCGCTGATTATCGGGGTGCCGCTTGGAAGAATGATATCTTCTGCATATGGCTGGAAAACCGTATTTCTCGGCATCGCTTTGACAGGGATTATTGCTTTGATCGTTATCGCTATGACAATCCCTCGCTTAAAAGGAGATCAACCGATTCCCTTACTACAGCAGTTTGCTCTTCTGAAGAAGCCAGAAGTTGCTTTGGGATTGGCGATTACCTTCTTTTGGGGAGGGGGATATTCCCTCGCGTATACTTACATTTCACCGTACTTGCTGAATGTATCAGGTGTAGGGCATAATATGCTAAGCTCAGTATTACTTGCCTTCGGGATTGCCAGCCTGATCGGGTCGAAAATCGGTGGATACAGCGCAGATAAAAAGGGTATTTCCTTTACATTATTCGGGGGCATGGTGTTGCATGTCTTTTCCTTGCTTTTACTTCCTGTCGCCGCTCATTCTCTAGGTGTATTATTTGTCTTACTGATGCTGTGGTCGTTCGCAGCCTGGACAACCGGACCTACTCAACAATATAACTTGGTCACTCTCGTACCGGAATCTTCCGGTGTGATGCTGAGTCTCAATCAGTCTATGATGCAGCTTGCTATGGCAGCCGGAGCTGGTATTGGTGGTGTGGCTGTTAGCCAGGTTTCGCTGGCTTCTATCACTTGGTTTGGAGCAGCTGGTGTCGCCATCGCCATGGTAGCTGTATATTTACTTTCACGAAGATCTTCGGTTCACACGGAATTGGGTGTGATAGAATAAAGAATTATAGATAATTGAAGGATGAGCCCAGCGATAGATGGCATCGCTGGGCTTGTTTATTTTGAATGAGCAATCATATGCTCTCTTACAGCAGGAGGGTTTATCCAAACGCAATATCAGTAATTTTGCTGCCTCCGCAGCTGAAATCTGACCTGCTGGATCAACTGAATGGTCTAAAGCCTCCTCTGCAAAGCCAGCTAGAAACTGGGCAACTAACTGTACGTCCTTTGAAATGGCTTGTCGCAGAATTCCCCCAACGCCTAAAGGTTTTTTGTATTCAGGACAGAAATAAGATTCCATGACCATGTGTGTATGTACCTGAGCAGTGTGCCGCTCGGCGTAAGCATTTGCGAACTTCTCGACGGTTTCGACATCACCACAGACACCTGGTAGGTTGTTTCCTTTTAAATAACGTAATAGTTGTTCGATATAGGTCAACTGATGGTTGCCGATGATTTGCTGTGAAATCCATAGCCAAGCCTTATGTCCGGGTGATTGAGCGAAAATCATATTTCCATCAGACGTTTTAAGGCATGTTGATTCTTCTGACTCACATATTCGATGAAGCAAATTATATCGAACCTCATCAGCTAAAAATGGATTGTGATTTAATAGATCGTCGTATGGGACTAGCTGCTCAATCATGGATTTGCCTCCCTAAAAATGAGATTTGATCTAATGTACTTGTATATGCTATGAAAATTAAACTGCTACGAAGTACTGTTGTTATATCTACTAGGACTTAAACTTCCGCGCTATAAGCTTCTTATTCTTTTGTCCCCAAATCCATCTTTCGATAAAGTTTTTTTCTTTTCTTTCCTGAAGCGTTTCTTTCATACCCTTAATGAGAAATTCGGATCTTCGCTTGTCGTTCCTGCTAATTTCACGTAGTTCCTCAATAAATTTATCGTCCATGTCTACATCTCCGTTAGTTCAGGATTTTCCAAATTGCTAAGCTAGATTATACAGAACGTATGTTCCTTTTTCAAGTCTGCGTCTGCTCTATTCAATCACATAACCATTTTTAGATGGATGCTGCGAGGCCCGCGCCAATCGGATGGTGAAGCATAAGATAAAGTTGAAAGGAGGAATTACAATATGGACAACAAAGCATATGTATCTCAAACGTATCCACGTCTTACAGTTTACAACGAAGAAAATTTTCGGGGTTCCAGGAGAGTATTCAGAGGAAACCTAGGCATTCGTAATACCGATAACATTCTCGACGGCATCGAAAGTCTGCGTTTCTTTTCTACCAGCAGCAATGCTACACTTGTACTCTTTACTGGCACGCGGTTTAGAGGTAACTTCCGTGTGTATAGGGGAAATCGCAGCATCGCCGACCTGGATGATCTGATTCGCGGGAATGATGTGGAATCTATTATCTCTACCAATCAACGTTTGACATTGCAGCAAATCCGTAATATCCGCAGTACTGGCAGACTGCCAGCTGGCTATCGGGTCATCTAACGGACTCCATTCGACACAATAAACATTTTACAAGACTACTTCAGGAGCTTGCAACTTTCGGGCTTCTGGAGCAGTTTTTCTATTTGTACACAATGCCTACATAATAGAACGATGAGAAGAACTGTATGGAAGAATGAATGGAATGTTATTTTCATGAAAATAAAATAAGGAGAGCATACGATATGCTCTCCTTATTACGTATATGGTTATTTACTTCATTTCCCAATTAGTTACTTTGATTATGGCTACATCTGCGTTCTTAAGATCTGTTTCGCCAGAAGCTAAAAGAGAACTCCATTGTTTCACCCGATTCTTACCATTAGGAGGTTGGTTATAATCGTTGGTATCGACAACCAATGTACGCTTAGCATAGAAGTTAGTCATGAATGTCTTTTCATTCGTGCTATTGCCAGATCGTGAGAGGACTCCTTCAAGACTACCGTCATCACCCGTAGCACCTTGATTGAGTGCAGTGTCGACAAATGATCCAATCGTCAGAGCAGTATTAAATCCGCGCTTCCGGGCTTGCTGCACACTATATTCGATATAGGTGTCATAGAACGTACGCCACATGGCTTCTCTCCAAGCTTCATTATTTTGGAGAGCTTTGATCTTCTTTTTGATTACACTATCGCTATCGCTGAGTTTTAAAATCGAGCCACTCATTTTCCCCTTCAGTCCAGCACGGGCTAATCCACCTGCAATGGAAGGATTGCTAGCTCCACTAGCAGCATCAAAAGCTTTGAATAAGGCCGGACCGTCTGGTCCCGTATCATTGGAACCGCCTGTTGTTGCTCCAAAAATACCAATGGTATATCCACGATCATCGCCAATATCTTCGGCATAGCCATAGAATTCAGTCCATTTCAAAGAATCCTGCTCTGGCTTGTTCACTAGCTTCATAATATTATCCCATTGCTCACCGTCGAGTCCTGTATTATCCTTCAGAAACTGAAGTGTTGAAGGTGAGAAATTAGCATCATGATCAATAGCTGTAACCGCTGTTTGGCTAGTAGTCTCCTCGCTGGTGAGGGGGATTTGCTGTATATTTGATTCATTTGTTTCTTGTACTGGAGTTCCGTTTTCTTCAGCAAGAGCCTTGGCGGGTAAGGGGCCGTACAAGCTAGAGAATGAAGCGATTACAGAAAAGCTTAGCAATATCATAAAAAACTTCGTTTTATGGGAAATGAGTTTACTGCTGATTTTAAACATATAACTCCTCCTCTAATAATGTAATTGTGAAAGGCTAAAAGAAATGTTACATATAAAAAAAGTGATGCTGTGTCAGTAGTAAGTAGCAACACCAAATACACTTTTAAAGCTTACGTAGATTAGCATCTAACTCGAATTAATTTAGCAAGATTATAGATAAGAAACATATGATTGAACAGTGCTCGAATAACCATTTTTATTCCATTTTTGTGAATTGTAACTGGATACATTGGCCTAAATCTTCTGTTTTTTAATTCAAAATTAGATTCGTAGAGTGTATGAAAAACAGAAGGAACACTTTAACAGCTCGTTTGAATTCAAGTAATTAGATTAACACAGACCATAAAAGCAAGAATGAGGACGAAAACCAATACAGCCTCTTGATAGAATGAGATACATCACCTAACAGGAGGTTATAAATTGAACAAAATACAAGAATTTAACGATTTGCATACATCAGAGGAAATTTTATTTCTAGGAAACGCCTGGGATTTGCTATCTGCCCTGGCTCTGGAAAAAGCAGGCTTTAAGGCGATAGGTACGACAAGTTGGGGAATTGCCAATACGCTTGGGTTTTCAGATGGAGAGCTTATTGATTTTGAACAGCATGTAAGCATCATTCGGACGATTGCAGAGCATGTTCAGATTCCAGTGTCGGCAGATATTGAGGCAGGATATGGGAAGGATGTAGCAACGATTGTTGAGCATGTATTAAGGACAGCCGATGTCGGAGTGGCAGGGATTAATATTGAGGATTCATTAAAACAGCAAAAGGGGCTTCGAGAAGTGAGGGCGCACAGTAACCTGCTGTCCAAAATAAGAGCTGCCTTGGATGTTCATGGGTTTAAAGATTTTTTTATAAACGCAAGAACGGATACATTTTTGCAGATAGAAGCTCCACTTTCGGAGACCATAGAAAGGGCCAAAGCGTATGTGGAAAGTGGTGCGAACGGCATTTTTGTGCCAGGGTTAAAGAATGATGAAGAGATCAGAAAAGTTGTATATCATATACATGCTCCGCTTAATGTTTTATCCTTGCCAGGTCTGACGAATGTCCGCCAGCTTCAGCAGTTAGGAGTCAAAAGGTTTAGCTTTGGAAATGCGTTTTCTGATAAGATAATAGTTGCTTTGCAAAAGAATGCGGAACAGTTGATCAACCTTCGAGATACGTCACATTTATATGATGATTTTGCAAATCCTGAACTAGATGAGTATGAACTATAGAAGGGACGGAATCTTCGATCATGGCTAACCTTAGTCTTTCTTTTGAAGAAATGTGGGACAAAATTATAGCATGTGATCGTAAATATGACGGGGTGTTTTTTACCGCTGTGAAAACAACCCGTATATATTGCCGACCTTCCTGTCGATCCCGAAAACCGAAAAAAATCAATGTCGAGTTTTACTTTGATGTGGACACCGTGGAAAAAGCGGGTTTTCGCGCTTGCAAAAGATGCCAGCCTCATATAGATCATTCGCCGTACATCAGGCTTGTCCAGAATGTGGTTGCTTTTTTAATCAATCATTATAAAGAAAAATTAGTATTGCAGGATATTGCAGACCATGTTGGAATAAGCCCTTTTTATTTGGATCGGATTTTTAAACAGGAAACCTCCGAAACCCCGCGTACGTATTTGGAAAAAATAAGAGTAGATAAGGCGTCCTATCTTCTTAAAAATACAGATCTTACGAATCTTGAAATTTGCTATGAGACAGGCTTCCAAAGTCCCTCAAATTTCTATAAGTCGTTTCGCAGCTTGAACCAATGTTCTCCTAGTGATTATAGGAAGTTACATAAAGATTAGGAATGGAAGGTGGTTATCCATTGATGAGCAAGCTATCCGTATTGAATTATGTATCGCCGATTGGAGAGATAGAGATACAGGGCACCAAAGAGGCTGTCTATTCTATTATGTTCTCTAATCGGAATGAGCCCTTAACGAGGCTTACAGAAGAGGCTCCAGTCCAAGTATTAGAGGAATGCGCCAGCCAGCTTGACGAGTATTTTAAAGGTGAGCGCTTTAAATTTTCGTTTCCTTATGCTTTTGAAGGTACAGACTTCCAGCAAAAAGTATGGAATGCGCTGGTGACCGTAGGTTACGGTAGAACGACAGCTTATAAAGATATTGCTCTTGCTATTGGAAATGAAAAAGCAATCCGAGCTGTTGGCAGTGCGAATGGCAAAAATAAGCTGAGCATTGTGATTCCATGTCACCGAATTATCGGATCGAATCAGAAACTAACTGGCTATGCAGGGGGCCTATGGAGAAAAGAATGGTTGCTTCAGCATGAGAAGCGTTGTCTGGGATCAAAAGGAGGGCTCATGGATGAGAGAGATATATTTGAAAGAGTTTAAGCCGGAAAGCTGGGCCAACATGGTTCAAATCTATCAGGAGCAATATGATCAGGTAGATCCAGCGGTAAGAGCAAAGGTGGCCAAGAGTGAAATTCCAAAGGAGATTCAGATCGTGCTGCTGCCTGACATGGGCGAATATTTGCTGACTTGGATGGATCGAAAGGTTCCCGCACTTGGTCACGAAACACCGTCGGATTATTTAAAAAGCGAAGAAGGGACCAAAGCACTGAAGGCAGCCATTCTGCGTATGCCGCGTTAAACAACTGACACAAGGAGATACATATGAACACGTCCAAACCCTAATCAAGCTATACAAAGGGAGCCGTTGCCGTGCTCCCTCTGGCGATCACAAGCAACCTGTGATAAAAGAGTTCTAATTGGCTGAAAGCTCACTCTCCGTCACCCATTTATGATTTTTGACAGGCTCTCCTCCTGTAGTCGGCGTATAATCTACCATATATACGGTCGTTGGCTCGGCGGAATCTATGGTAGCCTTAGCCCCATCCATCCCCTTCATATGATCTGCCGCCAGGATAACTTCCGTTCCCGGTTCATAGGGCTCGCTGCCTGCATCCTTAATCTCTTCATGAATAACCCACTTATGATTAGTCACTTTTTCTCCTCCAGTCGTTGGAGTATAGGAGACTGTATAAGCAGTAGTCGTATAAGCACCCACAATCGTGGCCGTAGCGCCGTTCATGCCTGCCATATGATCGGCTTGCATGGTCGCTTGACTGCCAATTTTGAAGGCTGGATGTTCAGCTTCTTTTAGTCCGGCAGGAAGCTCACTGGAAGTGGAATGGTTCATATCTGATGTGTCGTGCTGTTGACTGCTGTTTGTCGTATGCTCCTGATCTGGCGTGTTACTGTTCCCGCACCCACTCAAAATAATCATGACTGCACCAGCAAGCAAAGCCCATTGTTTTTTCATATTTAAATAGCTCCTTTAGGATTGTATTTACACACTCAATTATACCCCATGGGGGTATAATTGAAACAGAATTATATTACAAACTTGTGAAGTGTTTTGCCTTCAAGCGGAGCGCCTGATGTGATCCTTTTGAGTTATGCGGAAGATGCGTAATTAAATATTGTTGACAGTGAATAAAAAATCATTGTAATATCTACAAAACATATCAAATTACTATGTTTTAAAAAGATGTAAACATTTTAACTCACTAAAAGTAGATCATATCAAGGAGCAGGGGGAGACATCAAAATGAAGAAACAATGGATTTCATTTATATTGCTACTGGGAGTAGTCGTGCTTTTTATTTCAGGCTGTGGCAGCAAGAATACGTCGGGCGGCGCTGCTGGTGAAGAAAAGAAAACACTGCATATCAGCTTTAATCCCGGCCCATATAGCGATCAGTTTAAGAATGGTGTGGCTCCATATTTGGAGAAGAAGGGGTATAAGATTACATATAAAGAGTTTACAGACGGGGTTCAGCCCAATGTAGCCGTGGCTAATGGTGATATTGATGCCAATGTGTTCCAGCATTCGCTCTATCTGGATTCTATGAATAAGCGGGAGAATATTGATCTGGTTGGTGCTGTGCAGGTCCCGACTCCTCCAATGGGATTGTACTCCAGCAAGCACACCAGCCTTGACGAAATCAGCGCTGGCGCCCAAATCAACCTGCCCAACGAGCCAGTTAATATGCTGCGCGCGCTGAACATTTTGAAGGAAGTAGGTTGGATTACGTTAAAGGACAATATCGATCCATTGCAAACCTCGGTGAATGACATCACCTCTAATCCGCATCATCTGCAATTTGTTGCTACCGACCCGGCACAGGGGCCACGTGTACTGGAGGATGTTGATTTTGCGGCTATACAAGGGAACTTTGCTGTATCGAATGGAATGAAGTTGACCTCGGCATTAAAGCTTGAAAATATGACAGACCCGTTCACGAACGTGGTGGCTGTGGACAGCAAGAATAAGGACAAGCCATTTGTCAAAGACATTATTGAGGGATATCATTCAGATGAATTCCAACAGTACATCAAATCGAATCCTGCGTATGAAGGCTACAAGCTGCCAAGCTATTTTAAATAAATGGGTATGATCCTGGCGGGCTGACATTCTCAGTCTATATCTTATGGATAGAAGGTGGAGATAAACGTGATTTTTTCATCCTCTGATCTCGTCAAGGCTCTGCCTGACAACTATTTCAGCGCAATCGATGACAAAGTGAATCTGTATAAAAGCAAAGGAATAGATGTAATTAATTTGGCAGCCGGCAACCCGGATCAGCCCACACCGCCGCATATCATCAGCGCTTTGAAGGATGCGGTCGATCAACCGATTAATCAGGGCTACCCGCCTTTTCATGGAAAAAAAAGCACGCTGGAGGCAGTCGCTGCGTTCTATAAACGGGAGTATCAGGTGGAGCTGGACCCTGAACGGGAAGTTGCCGTATTCAACGGCTCTGCCATAGGTGTAATGGGGATTCCACAGGCGTTGCTGAATCCTGGTGATTGGTTATTGACCACCGATCCGGCATATCCCCAATATTATTCCGCTACTGCGCTGGCAAGAGCCCATATTCATACGATTCCACTGAAAGAGAAGCATGGATTCTTGCCTGATTATACAACCGTTCCGGAAGAAATCGCAGAGCAGGTCAAACTGCTCATGATTAATTATCCGAACAATCCGACAGGAGCCGTAGCTACTGTAGATTTTCTGACGAAGACACTCGATTATGCTGCTCGGTACCAGTTTCCGGTTATGAATGATTTTGCTTACGGTGCTCTTGGCTTTGGCGGACATAAGCCGATTAGTCTATTGCAAATCCCTGGCGGCAAGGAGTATGGTGTCGAGACGTATACAGCTTCCAAAACGTATAACATGGCTGGATGGCGCTTCGGCTTTGCGGTTGGAAATGCGTCCGTCATTGGTGCACTCAAGCATTATCATACGCATGCCTACAGCACTGTTTTTGGTGCGGTACAGGATGCAGGAGCTGTCGCATTGCTGGGCACCCAGGAGCCAGTACGGGAACTCGCGGCGTTATATGAGCGGCGACGTGATGTTCTCATTGCAGCGTTACGAAATATTGGCTGGGATGTAGCTGCTCCCCAAGGGTCCTTTTTTGCCTGGTTCAAGGTGCCGGAGGGGTATACATCGGCTTCCTTTGCAAACTTTTTATTGGATGAGGCGCATGTTGCGGTTGCCCCTGGAGAAGGCTTTGGTCGTGCAGGAGCTTCTCATGTGAGGGTCAGCCTGGTGAATAGTGAAGAAAGACTGCTGGAGGCGGTACAGCGCATCGCAGCAACGGGTGTTTTTCAAGCTTAAGCTGGAATAAAAGAAATTCATGGAGGGATCGAGAAACGAACTTTGAGTATAGCCATATCGGAGCCATGGAAGAAGAAATAGCAGGTTTGAGAGCGCAAATCGAAGGGATAAAGATGACCCAGATTGCGAACGGGATTTTTTATACGGGTCATCTTCAAGGCAAGGAAGTTATTGTGCTGCGTCCATGCAATGTTCAGGAACGTTTTTTCTTTGGCTTGCCATACTGGTTAATGAGAGTTCGAAGTTGTTTCCCGGCTTGATTCAATTCCATATCATTCAACACATAATCGGTGCTGACTTCCCAGGTGCTGCGGTCATTCAGATAAAAAATAAAGGCGGGGAAGCGAGGGCGCAGCCATTTACGGATGGAGGCCCCCTCGAATTCGACTTTAGTGATTGCAGACCACGGCACAGTTCGAATACCATCGGAAATACTGTGTTCGTCAAAGATGAACAGGAAGGCTTCCTTACGAAGCGTTCTGCTCAAACAGACCACCAAATAACTACCGAAAAAAGGAATTCCAATAATGGCGGACGTAATAAAGAAGAAGATTTGCAGAGCAGAGATATCTTCGTCGATAAAAATGAGCAACAACAAAAACAGACAAATCACCACAAACATCAAGCTGCCCAGGGTTTTCCAAAATGCCAAAGATCTGCGATATACAATTTTATCCACGGAATACCGCCTCGTCGGGTACAAACGCCTGAATGAAATGAGTGATCCGTTCTCTCCAGTCTGATTCGGTCACACTTTCAATTCGCAGGCATGGGGTGGCCTGCATATCCAGCTCTGTATTTCTTACAACCCACACATCATTCGTTCCTTTAAGAACAAATAGCAGATTCGTAACGGAAGGACCCTCTTCATCCGTGTCCGTGTATACCATCTGGCTCAAATTATCCAGGCTGTAGTGATTACGATTAAAATCCTCTCGCCAGTCTTGTATCATTTTTTGATCCAACTCTTGAAGTTTCCACGTTGCCATTTGCTGCATCGTGAAGTTGGATGAGGTCAACTCATTCCACTGTTCTTCTGTCAGATCGACGTATCGGCTGTGACCATTGAAGCTGGGAGCCGACAGGCCGAACAATTGATCAATATCGTGATGCCAGTCTTCTGGAGAAGACCAGCGAAAGAAATGGAGTTCATTGTGGCTGGAAAAGTGATACAGAAAACGTTCGTTTCCATGGTGTATCGTTAATGTATTTTGCTTGTCCTGCTGCTCCTTGTATCCACGCAGCATTTGGCGGCTTTGTACCAGATGAGCTAGCATTTCAACAATGAACGCATCAAATTCAAGCTGCTGTTGCCCGTCATCCTGCTGTTGCCCGTCATCCTGCTGTTCCAACAAGCCTTTGGATACCAGGCTATGTGTTGCAGCATGAAAAAGCAGTTCCCAGCGATCTTCGGTTAGTTCCCCGTAATAGGATTGGAGCAGACCCGAAGCCATATCCTCTGCACCCAGCGCGGTCAAGGCAAAGCCTAGTTCCTCAAGCGTTAAAATTACCGTTTGTTTGTCCATAGTCAGGCTCCTTCTCCATCTGTTAAGTGTATGTTTATTTAAATAGTTTGCTGGCCCAGCGTATCCCTTTTTCGGCGAATTTGGCGACTTTTCCACCTGCCCAGCTCCCCACTGTACCGCCGACGTATGCACCGACGGCTGCACCAACCGGACCGCCGATAGCACCGCCTATGGACCCCAAAACGACAGCTCCGCCATAAGTTGCGGCGGTTTTAATCGCTACGTTAGAAGCAGATACAGCCACATCCGTTCCGGTAAGCTTCCCGCTTTTCCACTTTCCAGCCAGACTGATGCCTTCGCCCACAATATTCATGGTGGCATTAATTGGATATAGCTTTTTGGCGATCATG
This sequence comes from Paenibacillus polymyxa M1, assembly GCF_000237325.1. Classification (NCBI taxonomy): domain Bacteria; kingdom Bacillati; phylum Bacillota; class Bacilli; order Caryophanales; family Paenibacillaceae; genus Paenibacillus; species Paenibacillus polymyxa. Next base: position 4,200,950 of record NC_017542.1, on the reverse strand, counting down.
CCGGGAATTTGGCGTGTTGCTATGCCGTAGCGTCCTTTTTCCACCCCGGCGATGACGTTGCGCGTCCACTGAGGAAAGCTGTTGGCTTTGTTAAACCCAAGGCCGAGCTTACCCATTTGCAGCTTTCCAGCTAAACGATCGAAACCTTTCAAGCCCTTCATCACAATACCTGGTTTAGCGAACTGGCGGTTTATGCTTTTGCCCAAATTACGCATAAAAGCATTGTTACCTTTGCCTTTCACCCATGCCGCATTATGTATAACCGCTCGAGTGGGATTTTTCAGACTTTTCTTGAATTCTACTGTTTTGGTGAGCACAAGTGTGGAAGCCAGACCGCTATAGATCGCTGTTCCAGCAAAGCCCAGTTGCCCTCGCCATTTATTGGCCTCTGACAAGCTGTTAATGGCTATATCTGCGGGATCGTTTCCTTTTTTCCCGGAAGTTGCTCCTTCACTGCTCTTAATCTGTCCGCTCTGATCTCCTTGGTTAATCCCTGTGTCTGCTTGGGTATCTGTTTCCTTGAATTTTACTGCAATCGAACGCAGCTCTGTGCTGACAGAACCGACGGTTTGAGTAAAAGCGTCCATTTGTCCACGTGCTTTGTGAAAATCCTGATAAAAGCGCTGCTGTGTCGTTCCTGCCCAGCTATTCTCTAGCATTTGAATATGCTGTGACAATTGTCCGCAAATTTGTGCCCCCAGCTCACGTGCCTGCGCGAACTGCCTGGAAACCGCCTCTAGTTTCTCAGGAGGAACCATAATTTTAGCCATGATGTCCACCTCGGATGATTAAAATAATTACTTTATATTTTAGTGATTCTAGCGGGAGTTAGCAAAAAAAGGAGGGGGTTTGAGCGAAAAATAAGTCATTTGTATGAGTTCGTTGATGGGCATAAGGGAGAATAGTAGGAGTCGTTATGATCCGAAGTTCTTATATGTCATTTATGAAGAAAATGGAAAAAACCTCTCTTTCTTGTAGGAATTTCTATAAGAAAGAGAGGGCTTCTTGCGTAGAGGCTATTTATATACTGTGCGATACTCTAACTTATTTGAGAGGGACCTGCTTGGACAGCTTTTCAAACTGCTGCAAGTGAGGGGTGACCTTGGCGGTAATCCCTTTGAGATACTTGATGGCCGCTTGTCTTTGACGTTCTTTGGTTGCGACCTCTTCAGGGAACATGGAGTATTCCTTTTGAACAGAGCCATTTTTATAATTTACGGAGAAGAGCTCTCCTTGCTGCCATCTTTGGACCAGATCCTGATTACTGTGCAAGATGTTTAGCACTTCTTTTCCATTTTTATAAGTGAAGCTATAGTCTGGATCGGCTACAGCATGGATCACTTGGTAGCCGTTCTGTAATCCATTATCCTGAAAAGTACCTACTTGGATCTGATTCGAACGGATCGTTCCATCCGATTGCGTCACTTTTTCAGTCTGCGTACCCTTACCGCTCATCGTGTCATTGCTCCATGTTCCGTTGTATACGACTTTATGATGTTGTCCATCTGCATCTGTGTATTGATTCATATATTTTCCAGTTCCTGATCGCTTGCCATTCACAAAATCGCCCGAATACTGCTTGTATTCGCTCCATTTGATCGTACCACGTCCGTTTGGCTGTCCATTCTCAACCTCTCCGTAGTAAGTCGTCTGTCCGGATAACTGAAGCAGTTCCTTGGTCGCAGCCGCATTCACCGTAGGTATATTATTTACCAACAGCGTTCCTGAAATCAGCGATGCAGACACCACTATAGGCAGGGACAGAGCCTTTCCTTTTTGCCAAAGTTTTTGCATCATGAGTTCTCCCCTTTCGAAGCTTTGAGTTTCTACGAGTCATGTTCAACAACCCAGCACTTTTAACCTATTTTGTGCTTGGTGGTTTATAGTTTAATATAGATTGAGAATTATAGGAAACTATAAAGTAAAAAATAGGTAATAAGGAGGAGGGGTTTTGATTTTACCTGAATATGGAAGTGAGGATGTATCGAGCATCCTTGCCGTAGAGTTGGATCATGGGTCTAGAAAGACAATAAAAGGAGTCCATGAAGTGGAGCCTGATTCTAATATCTACTGGCTGATTGATGTGGAATTCAATGGTTTTACGTTGTCAGATGAAGACATTTTGCAATTGCTCAAAGGATATATCGTATACGGGCATGTCCAAGATTTGCAGATATGGACTAGCGTCGGGCGTAGACTAGAAGGCGAATGCCGTTATGATAAAATCTGTATTTGTGTGGATATATTCAACAATGTAGAGATGCAGATTTGTTTGGAAGAAGCCAAGGTTGCTGATTTTATGAACACACTACCGGCGCGATTTCAGGAGAAGGGGACCATTCGTGTGCTTCCTCGGGAGGATGCTGCCCATGCACGTGCAAAAGCGGAAAAGCTACAAGCCTTTACAGATCAGGAGGGTGAGAGGGAACACTTTGTCATGCTTAGGCTGGTAGCGGATCAAGGTCAATCTTATCGTGGAGCGGACATTTGGGATGTCATGCTGAGCCTTGGAATGAAGTGGGGAGATATGGATATTTTCCATGCACACCATCACGGTCCGGGAGGCAATGATGAACTATTTAGCGTACATACGGGAACAGAGCCTGGATTTTTTTGGCTGAGTACACTTGCAGAGGAACGGTTTGCAGATTTGATTTTCAGTATGGATGTGGTAAGAACGGTGCAGCCGCAAGCTGTGTTTGAGGCGATGTGGAAAAGTGCCGAATATGCACGCGCCAGACTCGGCGGAACATTAGTCAATGAACAAGATTTGCCAGCTGTACCGGAAGATTATCTTTGTCAAATTCAAGAGATGGAAGACCGATTAAGTGAGTTTGGATTTAAAGCAGGCGAGTATACTGTTGCGTTTCTACTCTAGCCTAGAAAGGGGTGATTTCGTTGTCCAGCAACTCTATCGAGAAGCTAAGAACGATTCTAAAACGTAAAGCTACTATTTTTCATACAGGGGGCCGCAGACCGTTAGATTCCCTGGAACAGAGCTGGATTGGCAGAGTTACAGTGGCATTGCCGGCGGAAGAACAACCCGTTGATGTACAGGGGAATGTTATGGCTCCGATCATGCAATTGTATTTGCCTGCTATGCCTTTTGTTCCACAAGCTATATGTGATGTCAAGCTGTTGACGGTCTTCCTGTCTCCCGATGTTCTGGATCATGAGGACATGGAAGGATATATGTGTATTCGTGAGTATACGTCGGTAGAGGATTTGGTCGAAAAAGATTTTGGGGAGGCATTCATGCATATCAAGGCATTCCCGTTATTCCCCGAGCTCATAGAGAATGACTATCCCGTTTGGGACGGGGAAGATATCCCTGAGGAATATGGTGATGCCCTCAACAACATGGATGAGGAAGAACCCGACTATTTTGAGGACATCGTGGAGGAAATACATGCGGTTCACAAAATCGGTGGCTATCCCAGCTTTATTCAACCAGGCATCGACTTTGGCGAAGGCTATGAATTTATGTTTCAGATTGCGTCAGATGCCAAAGCTGGATTGAATATTGTCGATGGGGGCAGCTTTTATTTTGCCAAGCATCAGAATGAAGGAATCTGGCGGGGGTACTTTGATTTTTACTAAATATTGAAATGGGGTAAAAAAGAGATGAATGTTTTAGGTCAGTTAGGATCTGCCATCCAGAGCAGTCTATTTATTCAATCCGAACTGAAGAAAGCACATGCCTTGATTCAGAAGCACGACCTGCCTGTAGAGCAGGTGGAGGATGATTTTCACAAGCAGATCATCTTGCTGGAGCAATATGCCGGCACTCGCATTTTTCAGCAAGGGCTTGCCAGATACAAAGTAATTAATGCAATGCTTTTGATCATATCTGTGATTATATTGCTGGCAGCAGTTATCGTTGCGACGGTGGAATATTTGCAGCCGGAACGACATCTGCTGCAAGTGTTGGTGAATGCCATGTTCGACTACTGGGTTCCCTCTATTACAATACTTAGTGTTGCATTCGTGGGTGTGATCGTTCTTGCCATCGTTAGAAATGTTTATGCTAGACGATTACATACGCGTGTGCTGGATCGGTCCTGGCAGGCCATTTTCCAACATGTGGACAAATGAGGCTAGAGAGCAACTAGTAGATTGTCATACCAGCTTAAGGAGTGGCAGCAATAATGACTGGGAATCGGGAATCATTCAAGTTGATAATGAGCACGCGATTTATTCTTCTTTAACGGAAGATCAGTTGTTAGAGACTGCTTTGTACACGAAATATTTTCATTCTGTAAGAAAGCTAGGAAATGGGTACATTTGGTACCATTTTGATCAGGTTCCTTTGCTGCACCGGCATTTTTTTGTGTCTGTATGCTTTAAGGATACAACCCTAATTGTTGTGGAGATTTCGCTCCAGGGCAACGAATTTCCAACCTCATGGGATAATTGGTCTGAGGAAGGGGAGAGAAAGCGGCAAAGGGAGCATGATCGTTTGTTAGAACAACATTTGTCCATGAAGCCAAGCTATCGTCAAACCAAGCCTTACCCCTATATGGAATATGAACTGAACTGGGGGAAAATCTCTTCTTATTTTGACCCCCGGTCGGGAAATACGGCCATTGCTTTTAAGTATAAAGATGATTGTTGAAGGTGAGAGTGTCAGACGAGTAAGGAGAAGTGTGATGGATAAAAAAGCAAAGAAAATACTTATGAACACTTTCTGGTCCTCCAGCGGCTGGAAGCAGGAGAGAGAACCTTTTTCGGGTGAGGATTTTGAATATGCCAAAAGTATGGGCTTGATGTTCGATCCGATCACCATTACACATGATGAGATTATAAAAAGGTTATATGAGCTGCACCAGCAAAAGGCTACAAAAGAGCGAGTGGCAGCAGCGTTTTTACACAGTCTTTCCACGAAAAAAGTCCATTTACGAAGCGCCTTATCGAGCTGGGCATTAACCGTAAAACTGCCTTTGCACACCTATAGGGAGCGGCCTGTCGTCCTGCCCAACTACAGTAGCTGTGGGGATTGTAATTTTCATAAACTAATGTCCGATAAGGAATACGTCAATAAGGATTTGAATGTACTGAATTTTGAACGAATCAAATGGGGAGGTATTCGGCTGAATCACCTTCTTTATTGCTGGATGGACCTTGAATTGTTCAGTCAAGAGGAGGAGTTCCAGGTTACTGATGAGGATCTTGTAATACTTCACAACATGCTGGAAGCGGTTCAGGACTGTGAGGCTCAGAACGGTCCACGACAATTGGAGAAGCGCTGGAAAGATGTGCTCCCATCCAGTAAAAATGAACGCGATGTGGCTATGGAAGTATGGGGATATGCAGGATTGCTCACACCACGGGACACACCTCGCAGGCGCCGCGGCGGCAATGATGATTTTTGTTCGGTAGCAGCCTGGCAAGGAGATGACGGATACTCACAGGAAGCGCTGGACTATTATTTCGGTACGTTTTTATAAAGAAAGTGAAGGTTTATCTTCAGGTTAGGCTATTCCCCCAAACAAATAAGGGAACTCCCTGATTGGTTCAATTGGACAGAATACTTAGAATTAAAGTAGGGTGAAAAATTGAACTTTGGGGGAATGGATGATGAGTCGATTAACCGTAGCTACAAAGATGTTACACATTGTGAAAAAAGGATCAAGACTTTGAAAGGGATCAGCAGATACATCCCCAATCAGCATGGAGCTTGGGCAATGCTCATTCTTCCATTTTTGTTTGGCTTAGCTGCTTCTCCAAAACAATTCATTCATATACCTCTATTCGTATGCTGGTTTTTTATCTATTTATTTAGTTTTCCTGTTCTCCAATGGATCAAAACAGGAAACAGTAAAAGATACCGTAAACCTGTTGTTATTTACGGAGCAATACTCCTTCCTCTTTTAGCTTCTCTAGTCTGGGTTAAACCTGCGTTGATCTGGTACGGAGTTCTGCTTCTGTTCTTTTTTATGGCTAATATGTATTACGCCAAAATGAAGAATGAGCGTGCTTTGTTAAATGACATTGCCGCGATTCTGCTTTTCTGCTCTTTTATATATCCTGTTGTTCATATTGGGGAAGGCGGAGATTGGACGCTAACCACAGAGCTGTTTTTGCTGTTGGTGTGTTATTTCATAGGAACGGCTCTTTATGTTAAAACGATCATCCGTGAAAGAAAAAATCCACGTTACTATTATGCGTCTATTATCTATCATCTGATCATTGTGCTGTTTGCCGCCTGGATCAAGGTGTTTTTGGTTATTCCATTTTTAATTTTGTTCATACGAGCTATATGGCTTCCTAAGTTCGAGTTAAAGGCAAAGCATGTAGGCATGGCTGAAATTGGATTTTCATTGATGCTCTATGTATCTGTGCTGTTTTTATATTTTTAAAAAGGAGAGACATCAATGATATCTTTGCAAACGCCACGAGATTATCGCGTAGACCCGTTTATCGTCATTTGGGAGGTAACAAGAGCTTGCGCATTAAAATGCCTTCACTGTAGAGCGGAAGCCCAATATAAGCCTGACCCTCGTCAGCTGACATTTGAAGAGGGCAAAAAGCTGCTTGATCAAATCGCCGAGATGAATCATCCATTAGTGGTTTTCACAGGTGGAGATCCGTTATCGCGTCCTGATTTGTTTGAGCTGGCTCAATATGCAATTGAGGAGAAAAAACTATCGGTTTCAATGACGCCCAGTGCTACCCCAAAAGTGACACGAGCAGCGGTCGAAAAAGCAAAGCAGGTTGGTTTATCACGGTGGGCTTTTAGCCTGGATGGTTCATGCGCGGACATTCACGATCATTTTCGAGGGACTGTGGGTTCTTATAATACGACCATGCGGGGAATTGGCTATTTGAAGGAATTGAACATTCCTATCCAAGTGAACACAACCGTGTCCCGATACAATCTTCACGATCTGGAGCGAATTGCAGAGAAGGTAAAGGAAATGCAGGCGGTGTTATGGAGCTTGTTTTTTCTCGTTCCAACCGGGCGTGGTATGGAAAAAGATATGATTACTCCTGATGAGCATGAGGCTGTAATGAAGTGGTTGTATCAGATACAGCAACAGATGCCCTACGGTGTAAAGGCTACCGAAGCACCTCACTATCGAAGGGTTGTCCTACAGGAAAAGCACAAAGCAGGACAGCATAGTGCAACGTTCGAACAAAAAAGGGCAGATATTCTGGGGCGTGCCCCTAAAGGTGTAAATGATGGAGATGGATTTGTTTTTATCAGTCATATCGGCGAAGTGTACCCGAGTGGTTTCCTGCCGCTAACATGCGGGAATGTACGAAAGGATAGTTTGGCCCATATTTATCGGAACTCTCCGATTATGAATAATCTTCGGGATAAATCTCTGCTTAAAGGAAAATGTGGAGTCTGCGAATTCAATACAGTCTGTGGAGGCTCCAGAGCAAGAGCTTTTGCCATCACAGGAGATTACTTAGAGAGTGATCCATATTGTGCATATATGCCTGGAGTGGGGAAGGAAACGTGCGCTTATGAATAAAAATGCTAAAAAAGTTGTGATCCTTGGTGGAGGAATAAGCGGTTTAAGTGCCGCTTTTTATGTGAAAAAGCTGGCAGAGGACAGGCAGCTTGAAGTGGAGATTACACTGGTGGAGAAAAGCGACCGCCTGGGAGGAAAGCTGCAAACGGTTCGCCAAAACCATTTTATGATCGAAAAAGGACCAGATGCTTTCCTGGCCAGAAAGACGGCTATATTGGATCTGACTATGGAGTTGGGACTGGAAGCTGATTTGGTGTCAACAAACCCGAAGGCCAAGTCGGCCTCCATTTTGCATAAAGGCAAGCTGCATACCATGCCGATGGGCTTTATTTTAGGTATTCCAACCAAGCTAACTCCCTTCATTCGGACAGGGCTAATTTCTCCATTGGGAAAAGCGCGCGCAGCCATGGATTTGATCATTCCAGCCAAGAAAGGCGATATGGATGAATCTCTGGGAGATTTTATCAAGCGGCGTCTAGGTAAAGAGGTGTTGGAGCAGATTACAGAGCCTTTGTTATCTGGTATTTACGCTGGCGATACGTATTCTCTTAGCCTCAAGTCAACCTTCCCTCAATTTAAGCAGATGGAACAAAAGCATGGAAGTCTGATTATAGGTATGGCTAAAGGGGCGGGGAGAAAGTCGGGTGCACCTAACAAATTGCCGGAAATCGCCAAGAAAAGCATGTTTCTTTCCTATCGACATGGATTATCGACCATCGTGGAGCGGTTAAAGGAAAAGCTCGACACTGTCCAATTTGTGATGGAGCAGCGTGTGGCTGAGATAAGAAAAGAGAACGGTTATCAGGTAGTCCTGAACCAAGGACAAATCATAGATGCAGATGCAATAATCTGCGCTATTCCAGCCTTTGAGGCGGCTAAATTATTTTCCGATATCACAAGTGTGAGCTGGCTTAATAAGATCAATTACGTTTCGGTAGCGAATATTTCCTTGGCGTATAAAAATTCAGACCTTCGCCTGGCCTATGAGGGAACTGGATTTCTCGTTCCCCGTAAGGAAGGGAAGATGATTACGGCCTGTACTTGGTCATCTACAAAGTGGAGCCATACCGCACCTGAAGGGTATACACTCTTGCGGACTTACATTGGCCATGCAGGTGCACAGGAATGGGTTCAGATGACAGACGAGGAACTAGTGGAAGCAGCCCGCAAAGACCTGAAAGATCTAATGGGGATCGATGCTCAACCTAAAATGACCGAGGTCAGTCGGTGTAATCAATCCATGCCACAATATCCGATTGGGCACCAAGAACAGATGGCGAAGGTGAGACATGATTTGTCACAGTATTTTCCGAATGTGTTTCTTTGTGGCGCTGGTTATGGAGGCGTTGGCATTCCAGATTGTATCGCTCAAGGCAAAGAAGCAGCTGAACAGCTGGTCTCAGGTTTCTTATAATCAGGCTCTTTCCACGAGTGAAAAAGGGATCACCCTAATTGGTTCAGCCTTGAGAGAGACATAGAATGAGAGTTGAGTATAAAACTGAAGTAAGATGGGGGAATGAAAAATGAGCCAGTTAACGGAAGAAACATGGGTAGCGGACATTGTGAAAGAAGTACCCAAAACAAGTGACTTGTTCCGTAAACTACGGATTGACTTCTGCTGTGGCGGGAAAATATCGCTCCGTGAAGCAGCTGCCAGCCGGGGGCTTCACGCTGGTGAACTGCTGGCGCGGGTGCATGAAGTGGAGGAAAATCAGGCACAGCACAAGCAAATGCAACCTTCCTCACTCGAACCCAAAGAACTGATCGCCTATATTCAGAATGAGTATCACACAAAGTTATGTGAAGAACTAGCGGCGCTCACACCGTATATTACCAAACTAACGCGGGTTCATGGCGAACGTTATTCGCACCTAAAGCGAGTGAATGAACTTTATACCTTGCTTAAACAGAAGTTAACGATACATATTCAATTCAAGGAAAGCCTCCTGTTTCCGTTGATTCAAGCGTTTTTTCAAGACTCGGCATTTGAGCGTGTGGACGCACTTCACTTTCATTTATCCGAGTTGCAAGAGGAGCATCAAGCGATTGTGGATATACTGCAGGAGCTGCGCTTGATTACCAATGGCTTTGAGCCGCTGCAGGAAGCTTGTGGTACGCATCGACTTGTATTGAAGCGTTTGGAGGATCTGGAAGCAGACATTTATAATCATATTCTTCTTGAGAATTGTACCTTAGTTGAACGTACCAGACAGGCACAACTCCATTCATAATGTAACCTCTCACTTAATGACAGGCTGAACGTAAGGAGCCAATAAAATGAAGAAATTTGTTAAACATAGTCAGGCACTCTTTTTTATTTTTGCCATTGTGTTATTACTTGCGGGGTGCGGTGCGGGGCAACAATCAGCTTCAAGTGGTAGCAGCACGGTCCAGAATGAGGTCTCCGGCCAAGATTCATCGAACAAGGCTGAAACTGTTGATCTGACCATTTCCGCAGCCGCGAGCTTAACAGATGCACTCAAAGAAATTCAACCGTTGTACGAATCATCCCATAAAGGTATTAAATTGAATTTCAACTTTGGTGGTTCTGGTGCACTGGAAAAGCAGATTGAGCAAGGAGCTCCATCGGATTTGTTTTTGTCTGCTTCGAAGAAAAATATGAAGTCTCTCGTAGATCAGCAGTTAATCGAGAGCAATCAACAAAAAATATGGCTGACGAACGAGTTGGTAGTGGTGATCCCTGCAGATGGGACGATGAGCATCACGAGTGTAAAGGATTTAACGCAAAGCGAAGTGAAAAAGGTAGCAATCGGTATTCCTGAGAGTGTTCCTGCAGGCAAATATGCACAGGAAGCACTGACGAACGTAAAGCTTTGGGATGTGCTACAGGACAAGCTCGTTCAGGCAAAAGATGTTAGACAAGTGCTGCAATATGTGGAAACGGGTAACACAGATGTCGGATTTGTGTATAAGACAGATGCGTTGACTTCGCAAAAGGCGAAAATTGCCTTTGAGGTGGACTCTAAAACTTATTCAACGGTTGAGTACCCTATCGGGATCATCAAAGCTTCCAAGCACATCCAAGAAGCCGAAAGCTTCTATGAATACCTTCAATCGCAAGAAGCTCTGAATATTATGGCTAAGTATGGATTTACCATACCGAAGTGAGCATGCAGGCTATAGATTGGAACGAATATTGGCCTCCGATCCGATTATCGTTACAGGTTGCACTGTTATCCAGCGTTTTGGTGATCCTATTAGGCTTGTTTGCGGCATGGTCCATGTCGCGGTTAGGATTATTCAAAGGGAAAACACTCGTTGAAACCGTGCTTATGCTGCCTTTGGTACTCCCACCAACGGTAGTTGGATTTTTACTGTTAATCTTACTCGGACGAAAAAGTTGGTTTGGACGTTTGGTGGAGCAATGGTTTGGCGAGCCTATTGTATTTTCATGGTGGGCTGGGGTTGTGGCCGCGGTGGTTGTGGCTTTTCCTCTAGTCTATCGAACACTGAGAATGGGATTCGCTTCAGTGGATCAGGACTTGGAAAACGCGGGACGCTCAATGGGGGCAAATGAATGGCAGGTCTTTCGATATATCACCTTTCCGTTGATTTTCCCTTCTTTTAAAGCGGCCTTTATACTCGGGTTTGCCCGTGGGCTGGGCGAATTCGGGGCTACGCTGATGATTGCCGGAAATATTCCGGGTAAAACACAAACGATCCCCACAGCCATCTATATTGCAGTAGATTCTGGTCATCTTCCTATGGCCTGGGTATGGACATGCTCTATTATACTGATTTCCTTTATGATGCTCCTGTTAACAGGCCAAAAGAACAATTAATTTATTCATACAAGCTTCCCTCTGGTAGAGGGGGCTTTTTTTGTATCTTTCCATAGAACGAGGGATTTTCTATAGCGCTATAGGACATTCCCTAATGGGAACGGAGATGAATGAATTACATAATGAGAGTAAGCGAATGAATCTTCCCCGTGAGTTTGCGATGGGCTGATTCATTCTGAAAAGGAGCGTTGATCACCGATGAAAAAAAAATACAGTCTCAACTTCTTCAAGCCAATCGAGAGCTATTCTGGAAATTGGTCAATCCTTGAAGAAAAAAATAGAGAATGGGAAAACGTGTATCGCCAGCGTTGGTCTCATGACAAAGTGATTCGTACGACGCATGGTGTTAACTGTACTGGCTCCTGTAGCTGGAAGGTTTTTGTTAAGAATGGCATCATCACCTGGGAAAATCAGCAAATCGATTACCCCTCCTGCGGTCCAGACATGCCGGAATTTGAGCCGCGTGGATGCCCGCGTGGGGCTTCATTTTCTTGGTATGAATACAGCCCGTTACGTGTGAAATATCCATATATGCGCGGTAAGTTATTGCGACTCTGGCAAGCTACCCTCAAGGAGCATAGCAATCCGGTAGACGCATGGGCCAGCATTGTGGAAGATCCGGAGAAAGCCAAGCTCTACAAATCGGCTCGAGGCAAAGGCGGCCATGTTCGTGTGGCTTGGGATGATGTTCTGCATCTGATTTCGGCGCAATTAATTTACACCATTCGCAAGTACGGTCCTGACCGGATTGCAGGCTTCACCCCTATTCCAGCAATGTCGATGATAAGCTACGCTTCGGGAGCACGGTTCATTTCTCTGCTTGGTGGGGAGATGTTGAGCTTTTACGATTGGTATGCCGATCTTCCGCCTGCTTCTCCTCAAATTTGGGGTGAGCAAACGGACGTACCTGAATCCTCAGATTGGTACAACGCAGGTTATCTGATCATGTGGGGCTCGAACGTGCCGCTTACCCGGACGCCAGATGCCCATTTTATGACGGAAGTACGCTATAAAGGAACGAAGGTTGTATCCGTGGCTCCGGATTTGGCGGAAAACGTAAAGTTCGCTGATAACTGGCTTGCACCCAATCCAGGTACAGACGCCGCTGTGGCACAGGCGATGACGCATGTCATTCTGGATGAGTTCTATCAAGAACGCCAGGAACCTATGTTCATTAACTATGCCAAGCAATATACAGATATGCCATTCATGATTCTGCTTGATCCCCACGAAGGAGCCTGGAAAGGCGGACGTTTTCTGCGGGCCAGCGATCTGGGGGATGCTTCACAACATGCAGATTGGAAACCGGTCATATTCGATGAAGTAGCAGGCGAAATGATGGTTCCGAACGGTACAATGGGACAGCGCTGGGAGCAAGATAAGAAATGGAATCTGATCTTGGAGCGGGAAGACGGAACAAAGGTTGAACCTGCGCTCACGGTGGTAGGTCATGACGAGCAATGGGAAGAAATCGTATTCCCTTATTTTGATAACGCAGGTAACGGAACGTTCAAACGTGTCATTCCGGCGAAAAAAGTACGTCTGGCTGATGGTTCAGAGCGTTTCGTAGCCACCGTATATGATTTGATGATGAGCCAGTATGGTGTCGCTCGTAATGATAGCCCTCATAATGCAAAGGACTATTACGATGCAGCTTGTCATTATACTCCTGCCTGGCAGGAAAAGATCACGGGAGTCAAGGCATCGGTTGTAGTGCAAGTTGCTCGCGAATTTGCTCAAAACGCAATCGACACCCAAGGACGTTCTATGATCATTATGGGGGCGGGTATCAATCACTGGTTCAACAGTGATACCATTTATCGCTCCATCTTGAACCTGGTCGTGCTGACTGCTTCTCAAGGTGTCAACGGCGGAGGCTGGGCGCATTATGTAGGTCAAGAGAAGTGCCGTCCTATTGAAGGCTGGTCAACGATTGCCTTTGCAAAAGACTGGCAGGGACCGGCTCGATTGCAAAATGCTACTTCATTTTTCTATTTTGCAACAGAACAGTGGCGCTATGAAGAAAGTGGCACCGACACATTGAAATCGCCGACTGCGGGAGATGTCAGTTACCAGCATCCGGCGGACTACAATGTGCTTGCTGCCCGGTTGGGTTGGATGCCTTCTTACCCACAGTTTAATAAAAACAGCCTGCTATTCGCTGAAGAAGCAGCGCAATTAGGCAAGAAGTCAAACGAGGAAATCATTAACCACACTGTGGAAGAGATTAAATCGCGTAAGACCCGTTTCGCTATTGAAGATCCAGGGGCAGCAGAGAACTTCCCGCGTTCACTCTTTATTTGGCGATCCAACCTCATTTCCAGCTCGGCCAAGGGACAGGAATATTTCATGAAGCATTTGCTCGGAGCCTCCGACGCACTGCTTGCCCGACCGAACGAAGATCAGAAGCCAGAGGAAATCGTTTGGCGGGAAGATGTAGAAGGAAAGCTTGATTTGATGGTCGCACTTGATTTCCGGATGACCACAACGCCATTGTACGCGGATGTCGTACTTCCGGCGGCAACCTGGTATGAGAAGACGGATTTGTCCTCAACAGACATGCACCCGTTCGTACATCCATTTAATCCGGCGGTAAATCCGCTTTGGGAATCTCGCTCAGACTGGGATATTTACCGTCAGCTGTCTGAAACCTTCTCGAACATGGCCAAAGTGCATCTGCCGGGAATATATAAAGACCTTGTAACTGCACCGCTTGGACATGATTCTATAGGCGAAATTTCGCAGCCGATGGGTCTTGTCAAGGATTGGACGAAGGGCGAGGTCGCTGCTGTACCGGGTAAAACTATGCCTAATTTCAGCATCGTAGAACGCGATTACACGAAAATCTACGATAAGTATGTCTCGCTCGGTCCCAATTTGGCTACAGGAAAAACGGGCGCGCACGGCGTTAGCTTCTCGGTAGCGGAGGAATATGAGGAATTGAAGAAGCTGAACGGGGTCTATTACGATGAGTCCATCAAAGATGGACTGCCGAAAATCCAGACAGCTCGCCAAGTGGCCGATACGATTCTCCATCTGTCGTCGGCAACCAATGGTCGTGTCTCCCAAAAAGCCTACGAAGAGGCGGAAAAGGATCACGGGGTGAAGCTGATGGACATCTCAGCCGACCGCGCAGCCGAGAAAATCACGTTCCAAAGCATTACAGCGCAGCCGCGTGAAGTTATACCGACACCGGTATTCAGTGGCTCCAACAAACAGGGACGTCGCTACTCGCCATTTACCACAAATATTGAGCGTCTCGTTCCGTTCCGGACTTTGACAGGCAGACAGCATTTCTATATCGATCATGAAATCTTCCAGCAGTTTGGGGAGTCGCTGCCTATCTATAAACCGACTTTGCCACCGATGGTATTCGGCACGCGTGATCGGGAAATCAAGGGTGGTCAGGATTCACTGGTGCTTCGTTATCTGACCCCACACGGGAAATGGAATATTCACTCCACCTACCAGGATAATCAACATATGCTTACGCTATTCCGCGGAGGTCCTACGGTATGGATCAATAACGAAGATGCAGCGACTCATGCTATTGCCGACAATGACTGGCTGGAGGTGTACAACCGTAACGGTGTCGTAACCGCCCGGGCAGTTGTCAGCCACCGGATGCCAAGAGGAACGATGTTTATGTACCATGCTCAAGATAAGCACATTCAAGTGCCAGGCTCCGAAATCACGGATACACGCGGGGGCAGTCATAATGCGCCAACAAGAATTCATCTCAAACCGACCCAGATGGTTGGTGGATACGCTCAGCTTAGCTACGGATTCAACTATTACGGTCCGATCGGCAACCAGCGCGATGTGTACGTAGCGGTACGTAAAATGAAGGAGGTTAACTGGCTTGAAGATTAAAGCTCAAATTGCCATGGTCATGAACCTGGATAAATGTATTGGCTGCCATACGTGCAGCGTGACGTGTAAAACAACTTGGACAAACCGCAAAGGTGCGGAATATATGTGGTTCAACAACGTGGAAACCAAACCTGGTATTGGGTATCCAAAACGCTGGGAAGACCAGGAGCAGTATAAGGGCGGCTGGCAGCTTCGCAAAGGGAAGCTTGAACTGAAGTCAGGGAACAAGCTGTCCAAGATAGCGCTAGGTAAAATTTTCTACAACCCCGATATGCCTGAAATGAAAGATTATTATGAGCCGTGGACCTACAATTATGAACATTTGACCAACGCTAAAGAGCAGAAGCATTCTCCGGTAGCACGTGCACAATCTGCTGTAACAGGCGAAAAAATGGATCTGAATTGGGGACCAAACTGGGAAGACGATTTGGCAGGCACCCATGTGACAGGACCTCTTGATCCCAATATTCAGAAAATCGAAGAAGAGATTAAATTCAATTTCGAAAAGTCGTTCATGTTGTATCTCCCTCGGCTTTGCGAGCACTGTCTGAATCCGAGCTGTGTCGCATCCTGCCCTTCGGGTGCTATGTACAAACGGGACGAGGATGGCATCGTGCTCGTGGATCAGGAAGCATGTCGCGGCTGGCGATATTGCATGACGGGTTGTCCATACAAGAAAGTGTACTTCAACTGGCAGACGAACAAAGCAGAAAAATGTACCTTCTGCTTCCCGCGCGTGGAAGCCGGGTTGCCAACCGTCTGCTCCGAGACATGTACTGGACGAATTCGTTACCTTGGCGTTCTATTGTATGACGCGGATAAGGTGCAAGAGGCTGCTTCTAAAGAGGATGAGAAAGATCTGTATAAAGCACAGTGTGATTTATTCTTGGATCCAAGTGATCCGGCAGTGATTGCGCAGGCCAAAAAAGATGGGATCTCGCAAGACTGGATTGAGGCAGCGCAGAACTCACCGGTCTACAAGCTTGCGATTGAATATAAGCTGGCATTCCCACTTCATCCGGAATACCGCACTTTGCCGATGGTCTGGTATGTACCACCACTTAGTCCGATCATGAATTACTTTGAAGGGAAAGACTCCATCGAGAATCCGGATATGATCTTTCCAGCTATCGAAGAAATGCGCACGCCTATTCAGTATCTTGCCAATATGTTGACGGCGGGCGACACCCAGACGGTGAAAGAATCGCTGCAGCGGATGGCTATGATGCGCTCCTATATGCGCGCCCAGTCCACAGGACAATCTTTCGATGAAAGCCGTCTGGAACGCACTGGCATGACAGCACGTCAGGCAGAGCAAATGTACCGGCTTCTGGCCATTGCCAAATACGAGGACCGTTTCGTCATTCCGACATCGCATAAAGAGGGTTATGCCAATCCATATCGCGCCCAAGGAGCTGCCGGTTACGGTGATACTTTAGGGACTATGGATAGTTGTGGAACTCAAGGAGCTGGCTGTAGCGGTTGTAGCCTGGGAAGCTCCACAGGAATGGAAGAGCCTTCGAAAACAGGCAAGCAAATGTATGAAGAAAACTTCTACGGGGGTATTTGGCGTGATTAATGTAGCGAAACTGTATGAATTCAAGCCTTCATTCGGGTTTTTCGCCCAACAACTCATGTACCCAGAAAAGCTGGATTTTCATCCGGCTTTTCTGGAAGCATCCTTTAATCCGGATCATCCTGCGTATACGCATGCTAATATGTACTGGTCTTTGATGCAAGAGTTTAGTATGGAAGAAATCCAGGAAATGTATACGGAAACTTTTGATTTTCAAAAAAATTGCGCACTATATATGACTTACTTCAAGTTCGAAGATGCAAAGGAAAGAGGACAAATGCTGGTCAAGTTAAAGGTCCTCTATGAAATGTATGGTCTTGAAATGCCAGATGGAGAGCTACCTGATTATCTGCCGCTCATGTGTGAATTTCTATATGCCGCTGAATGGGTGCAGGATGCAAAGACGACAGAAAACTTCCGCATGCCCATCGCGATTTTGGAAGACGGCACCTATCATTTGCTTAAAGCGCTGGAAAAAATGGAAAGCCCGTATTTTCATCTGGTCAAGGGACTGCGCGAAACGCTTAAAGCTTGCGTAGAACAGGAGGCAGCCGCGTTATGATGATGGAGCAGTTTTTATGGGTCATTTTCCCTTATATGTGCGTGGTCATCTTTATCGTAGGTCATATCTTCCGCTATAGAACTGACCAGTTCAATTGGACGGCAAAATCGAGTGAATTTATTGAAAAGAAACAATTGATGATTGGAAGTCTCTTATTCCACTTGGGGATTATTCCTGTTATATTTGGTCATGTGTCTGGTCTGGGCATACCCAAAACCTGGATGCATGCGCTGGGTGTAAACGATCATCTATATCACATTGGAGCGGTCTATATTGGTGGAATATTTGGGGCTATGACGTTCCTGGGGATGTTGATACTTACCTCTCGACGTTTTACAATTCGTAATGTGCGCCGTTTAAGTACAGCTTCTGATTTGATTGTAAATGTATTGCTGTTGGCACTTGTATGCATGGGGATGTTTGCAACTCTCGTAACGAATGCGGTACAGCCTGAATTCGATTATCGGGAGACGATCTCAATCTGGTTCCGCGGCCTGTTCATATTCCGTGTCGACCCGACACTGATGAGAGATGTACCGATTTCTTTCAAGCTTCATGTACTTATGGGTTTTGCGATTTTTGCGTTCTGGCCGTTTACCCGGCTTGTACATGTGTGGAGCGTTCCGTTGAATTATGTGCGCAGAAGTTATATCCTGTACAGAAGACATAAATCGAACTAGGAAAGCGGGCCCTGCCTTCTTTCCTAGTTTTATTAGGAGAGAGTGATGAATAATAAGATGGATTATCAAAGGGAGCTTGAGCGAATACGCGAACATTTCGGTTATGATTTTATGGCACTTGCTCTGGTTGAACCGGCCGAATATCAATACGTCATTAAATGGAAAAATGCCGCTGGCAATTTAAATGATCGATTTAAGCGGATTGTGCTGCAATCTGGAAAGGGCATAGCAGGAGTCGTGTTTAAAACCGGGAAGTCTGTCTTTATTCCATCTGTTCATCAATATGTTGGGGCAGAGAACCTATTTAACTATCCGATCGTTCAATCCGAAAAGCTCAAGAGTCTCGGGGCTGTGCCTCTGTGGAACGATGCTCGCGTCGCGGGCGTACTATTGGGTGGATTTCGAGAAGAACAACTGATGACCGAAGCCATGATGCGTGATTTGGAAGCCTTGGCACATGAGGGATTTGGAGAGTTGAACGGGAAGGAAGTGATTTGAATTGACATTGTCTATTGGGACAGACTCTTTGAGTGCGCTAATGGTGAAGATGTTTGAGAACAGCACAGAAGCTATCTTCTTTTTTGATAGGGAAGGGAAAACCCTAGCCATGAATCCGGCGGCTGAGGAGATTGTAGGCGATGACGTTCTCATTCAACTCTATGAAGGACAGGACAGAGCTTTATGCGGAACATGCAGGGGCTACACAAGCGACACAGAGCCCCGCACCTGCCTTGACTGTTATTTCAATGTGCCTGAATCCGACAAATTTGCTTCTTTTCAAGTCTATTTGGAAACAAAAAGCAATGGGATGGTTCCCTATGCCGCTTCTTTCCATACCGTTGATTCTACAAATGGAATCCGGGTGCTGATGCTGAGAGATTTGACCCCGCAATTTCAGACGCAGGAAAAATTGTATCAAAACAAAATGATGAAGCATGTCATTGAAGCACAGGAAAACGAGCGTAAACGGCTTTCCAGAGAGCTGCACGACAGCGTCGCCCAGGAATTGATGAGCGCGGTTGTTGAACTACGAGTGTTAAAATACATGACGAATGATGATCAGCTCATTAAAAACATGAAGCAGACGGAAGCATCCATGACACGCTTGCTGGATGATATCCGTAACCTGTCTGTGGAACTCCGGCCTGCCACCCTTGATGATTTTGGACTTGAAGCGGCATTCCGTTCCCACTTTAAGCGGGTCGAGCAAAGCTTTGGTCTAGTGGTTGAGTTCGTATCTGATCTTCCCCAAAAGCGGTATGGAAGCGAAAAAGAAACAGTCATTTACCGCGTCTGCCAGGAGGCTGTGCTCAATGCGTTGAAGTATGCCCAGGTCGACACCATTAAAGTTTCTTTGTCCGAGCATGAACATTCGCTTCGTTTAACTGTAGAGGATGATGGGATTGGCTTTGATAAAGGGGGCAAACCTATTGGAACGGGACTTGGTCTGTATGGTATGCAGGAGCGAGCAGAGCTGGTAGGCGGAAGTTTTGGCGTCCTTTCTAATGTTGGTCAAGGAACCAAAGTCTTTTTACAAATTCCGATTGGACATGAGGAGGAATAGAAACTTGATCAAAATTGTATTAGCGGATGACCATGCCATTGTACGAAGTGGATTTTCCATGATTCTCAACTTCCAATCGGATATGGAGGTTGTAGGAACGGCTGCGGACGGTATTGAAGCGTATACTATGGTAGCTAAACATAAGCCGGATATTCTCATTATGGACCTTAGTATGCCTCCAGGCGAAAGTGGATTGATCGCTACAGGCAAAATTAAAGAGGACCACCCCGATACTAAAATTCTGATTTTAACCATGCATGATGACGAAGAATATTTATTTCATATTTTGAAGAACGGTGCTTCAGGGTATGTTTTGAAAAATGCACCCGATGAGGAGCTATTGCTTGCCATACGCACCATTCATGGGGGTGGGACGTATATCCATCCTAAAATGGCTACTTCTCTCGTGCGTGAGTTCATCAAAAAAGACACAACCTCACAAACCGAAGATCCTTATGAGATCCTGTCCAAGCGTGAGCTGGAGATTCTCCCTCTGGTCGCAAAGGGATACGGTAACAAGGAAGTTGCCGAAAAGCTGTTCATCTCTGTCAAGACCGTGGAAGCGAACAAAGCTAAAATTATGGAGAAGTTGAACTTAAAAAGCCGGCCTGAGCTGGTCCAATATGCCTTAAAGAAAAAAATGCTGGATTTTTAGTTTATGAAGAAGATCATTTTTAGTCCAATAATATATCTAGAATGAATCAAGCAGCTTCTTACGAGAAGCGGCTTTTTTTATTTTCAGGGACTCCCCTGACTGGGAAAGGGGAGTCCCCTATATTCGAAAGGAAGGGCTAGCGGCTACAATGGGAACAGAAAAATACAAATCAAACATTCGACAGAATAAAGTTGAAAAGGTGAGTTAAATGATTAGAAAAATGCAGTTGCCACTACAAACATTGAACTTGATTCTTGGATTCATGGTGTGGGTCATCATTTCTTCCCTCATGCCGTTCATTACGGAGGATATCGTGATTCCACCCGGAAAACTGGCCATGGTTACGGCGATTCCGGTCGTGCTTGGATCGATTCTGCGCATTCCGCTTGGTTATTATGCCAATATTTTCGGGGCGAGAATCGTTTTCCTCGTTAGCTTTGTTTTGCTTTTGTTTCCGGTCTACTATATCAGTGAAGCTTCTACGATGACGGATTTAATTATCGGTGGCTTATTCCTTGGAATTGGGGGAGCGGTGTTCTCGGTTGGAGTGACTTCACTGCCCAAGTATTATCCGAAGGAAAGACATGGCTTTGTCAACGGGATGTATGGTGTGGGCAACTTGGGGACAGCGGTAACGACCTTCTCCGCTCCGATTGTAGCGACGCAGGTAGGATGGGCACTTACAGTTAAGCTGTATCTGATCCTGTTGCTTGTTTTTATCGTTTTGAATTTCTTCTTTGGGGACCGTCATGAAACTAAAGTCAAAACCCCCATTATGGAGCAAATCAAAGGGGTTTACAAAAATGAAAAGCTTTGGTTTTTCTCGCTCTTTTATTTTATTACGTTTGGCTCATTTGTAGCGTTCACGGTGTATCTACCGAATTTCCTCGTATCGAACTTTGAACTGGATAAAGTGGATGCAGGGATGCGTACAGCAGGCTTTATCGCGATTGCCACATTCTTCCGCCCTATCGGTGGCTGGCTGGCGGATCGTTTTCAGCCCTTGTTCCTGCTGGTAGGTACGTTTGCTGTGTATACGGTTGCTGCGATTCTTCTGGCTTTTTCACCAGATATCACACTGTATACCGTAGGGTGCTTGGCTATCGCTGTGAGTGCGGGAATCGGGAACGGTGTCATTTTCAAGCTAGTTCCATTTTATTTTAATAAACAGGCAGGCATAGTGAACGGAATTGTATCCATGATGGGTGGTCTTGGTGGCTTTTTCCCTCCGATCTTGTTATCGACGATTCATGCGGCTACTGGCCAATATTCCATTGGGTTCATGTTACTCTCCCAAGTGGCATTGGCTAGCCTGATTCTCGTCATATGGCTATATTATCAAGCACGTTTCCCTGTAGCTGCCGAGCAGAACCACTTTGAGAAACAAAAGGAACTTCAGCAGTAAAGCATTAAGAGTGAAGAAATTATAAAGGCACCTTTAACGTTTCTAGCGAGAGCCACAGGAATAAGCACAAAGTTAACGATCGCTCTTCAACGTTAGGGGGACATTGTGATGAAGGAACGTTATTCAAGACAGATCTTATTTAGACCCATCGGCAGTGAAGGACAACGTAATCTGTCTGAAGCTGTTGTCACCATTATCGGCTGCGGGGCACTAGGTTCCGCCATTGCTGAAACATTAGTAAGAGCGGGCGTCGGAGAGATTCACCTGGTTGACCGTGATTATGTGGAGACATCGAATCTGCAACGCCAGCAGTTATTCACGGAGCAGGATGCTGTACAAATGCTCCCCAAGGTTATGGCTGCTGAAAAAAGACTGAAGGCGATACGAGAAGACGTACGCTTGTATACCTATCTCGACAGCCTGGATGCCGGGCTTGCTCAAGAGCTTGCTGGTAAAAGCACATTGCTGATGGATGCAACGGACAATTTTGAAACTCGGTTACTTATAAACGATGCTGCACTAAAGGCTGAAATTCCATGGATTTACGGCGCCTGTGTTGGAAGCACAGGCGTTGTTTTTCCATTCGTGCCGGGCAAGTCGGCATGTTTTCGCTGCCTTCTGCCTTCGCTGCCAGCGATCAATCAGACCTGTGATACGGCTGGAATCATATCGCCTGCTGTCCAAGTGACGGCCGCCCTCCAATGTGCAGAAGCCATGAAGTGGCTGAGCGGCAAACGTGATAAGATGCGCAGCAAGGTTCATCTATTCGATCTATGGGAAAATACGCAAATGGACATAGGGATTTCCCGCATCCGGAATCAGGATTGTCCAACCTGTGGAGAACAGCCTGAGTTTCCTGCACTGACAGCAACCCATCGCTCGGCATATGCGGCGCTGTGCGGGCGGGATGTGGTGCAGGTTCTTCCAGACCCTCATCGTCCGATCACGCTGGACGATGCAGAGAAGATGGGCAGGCTTATGGCGGAACATGTAAAAAGGACCCCTTATTTCGTTGAATTTTATGCCTTTAAGCATCGAATGATTTTATTTAAAAACGGAAGACTCCTCATTCACGGGATCGGAAGTGTTGCCAGAGGTCAAAAGCTATACCATCAGTTGTTTGGTTGAACAAGAGATATAGATCCGATAAATGTAAATAATGTATAGAGTTTTCATAGCAGAGTAGCTTGTTAGGTGGCTGGAAGGTGGAAAAGATGAGAGTATTTGAAATCGTGACGGAGCCCATTCTTCCGCAGACTTATGCAGACTATGTCTTAAGACCGGAAGCAGGAGCAGTGACCCTATTTACAGGGCATGTAAGAGAGTGGACCCAAGGCGTACGGACGTTATACCTTGCATACGAAGCTTATGTGCCTATGGCCGAGAAAAAGCTTGCAGAGATTGGCCGCGAAATTGAACAGAAATGGGAAGGGACAAGAGTAGCAATTGCACATCGGATTGGTGAACTTCAGATCGGTGATATTGCCGTTGTCATCGCCGTCTCCTCACCACACCGCTCGGATGCATATCAGGCGAATGAATACGCAATCGAGCGAATCAAGGAAATCGTTCCGATCTGGAAACGAGAGATTTGGGAAGACGGAACGCAATGGATCGGACAACAAAAGAAAAAACCGGAGGAAATCAGGCATGATTAAGCTGTACTATTTTGCAGGACTCCGTGAGGTGACGGGGAAATCTGAAGAAATGGCAGATTTGGCAGGACAAACTGTAGGAGAATTATGCAGTTGGATTACAGATAAATATCCAGATATGTCGATCAAGTCTACACGAATTGCAGTAAACGAAGAGTACGCGTTGCTTACAGATGTACTGCAGGATGGAGATATCGCAGCATTTATTCCGCCTGTCAGCGGTGGCTAGTGAAAATGCTCGTCATGTGTCCATTTCTGCAACGTCAACTACAGCTAATGAAAAAAAGAAGGTGGTCACATGAGTTCACATTCACTGAAAGACCTATTGCGGCGTCCGATCCGCGATTTACGTATATCTGTTACGGATCGCTGCAATTTCCGCTGTTCCTACTGTATGCCAAAAGAAATTTTCGGCGACGATTTTGCCTTTCTTCCCAAAAGCGAATGCCTATCGTTTGAAGAGATCCATCGCCTTACGGAGCTCTTTGTAGGCCTTGGGGTCAAAAAAATCCGGCTCACAGGCGGTGAGCCATTAATGCGGCCGAATCTTCCCGACCTTGTCTCCCGAATTTTGTCTATCAACGGAGTGGAGGATATGGGGTTGACCACAAATGGCTTGCTACTAGGGCAACAGGCTCAGCGCCTCTATGATGCGGGGCTGCGACGACTGAATGTCAGTGTAGACGCTCTGAACCCCGAGCTATTTGGGCGGATGAATGGACGGGGCATTAAGCCTGCTTTTATTTTGAAGCAGATCGATTGTGCAAGAGAAATCGGTTTTGAGATCAAGGTCAATATGGTAGTTCAAAAAGGTGTTAATGATTCTGAAATTTTACCAATGGCCGCTTATTTTAAGGAGCAGGGAATAACCCTTCGTTTTATTGAGTTTATGGATGTAGGTAACGATACCGGGTGGAGCTTCAAAAAGGTAGTAACAAAAGAAGAAATTATTGAGCGTCTTAAGAATGCGTACGAGCTGGAGCCGATAGATCAAAATTACTTTGGAGAAGTGGCAAAACGTTACCGTTATAAAGACAGCGACGCGCAAGTTGGCTTTATTACTTCGGTTTCTGATTCATTTTGCTCATCCTGCACGCGTGCCCGTCTATCTTCTGATGGCAAGTTTTATACGTGTTTATTTGCTTCAGACGGATTCGATTTGCGCCAGATGCTTCGTAACGGGGCGAATAATGAGGAACTACTCGATGCGATTACTTCAGTATGGGAACAACGCTTAGATCGGTATTCCGATGAACGTACTGAAGAGACTGCAAACAACCGAAAAAAAATTAACATGTCCTATATTGGGGGCTGACATTTTTATCATGGCAATGGGCCGTATTCAAGGTGTTGCCCCCAAAGAGAAAGCGCAAACATTTTTGTTGGCAAAACTTAAATTTGATGTTATTATGATCTTGGGATTGTTACTGAAAAGGCAAAACCCGGGACATGGAACTGGATTTCCATGTGTTGGGTTTTGCCTTTTCTTTTTGTATACAGATTTACAATAACGCAGAAAGGTGAGTGATGATGTAGGGCTTATCTCTCTTTATGAATGCGCTTTCAATACAATGGAGTTGTAGATCTTTACTGCACTTTACAGTTTGTTTGCAATGAAAGTTGATCGGCTATTACCGTCTTGTGACCTATCTGAAATATCGCCCAGCATCTAAATCCTTTTTTAAATTATTACGGGATCAGGGGGCAGCCAGAATGATCATAACAAAGATATTTAATAATAACGCCATAATAGCCAAAGATTCAAAAAGGCATGAATTTGTTGTTATGGGTCGTGGAATTGCATTCAAAAAGAATGCAGGAGAACAAGTAGAAGAGCATTTAATTGAAAAGGTGTTTGTACTTAAACAAAAAGATGCTTCAGAAAAATTTAAATTATTGTTAGAGGATGTCCCTACAGAATATGTTTCGTTATGCTATGACATCATTGAATATGGAAAAAGCATATTGGAAGCGCAACTGAGTGACTATGTATATGTTTCGCTTACAGATCACATGAACAATGCATTTAAAATGTTTGATGAAGGATTTAAAAATGCGAACCCGCTCATCTGGGAAATTAAAAAATTTTATCCTAAAGAATTTGGAGTTGGCTTAAAAGCACTGGAGTTTATTGAAGACGAAACAGGTAAACGATTGTCTGAAGATGAGGCAGGTAACATAGCTCTTCATTTAATCAATGCTCAAGTCAACAGCTCCTACCATAAAATAGCTGATGTTGCTCAACAAACTCAAAAAATACAGGATATCTTAAATATTATTAAGTACTCTTACAATATTACGCTAGACGAACAATCGACCAGCTATGAACGATTTATTACGCATTTAAGGTTTTTCTTTCAACGATTAATTCAAAAAGAAAAAAAATTAGCACTGGAAGATGATTTTCTATTAAGGCAAGTGAAAGCAAAGTACAAAAAAGCTTACAACTGTATGCTAAAGATTGAGAAATACTTGGACACGGTATTGTCAGATGAAGAAAAACTGTATATAACGATTCATATTCAGCGCGTAACCCAATGACCAATTGAATAACTCCTTGGATTGTTACTGGTAATGCAGGCGAAACCAACCTAGATCGAATTTGATCTATTTTGGTTTTGCCTTTTTTTATAAATACAAATAAAGGGGCAGTTACAATGAAGTATGAGACATTAGCACAAGACATCATCAGAAATGTCGGCGGCAAAGAAAATGTAAATAGTCTAACTCATTGTATTACACGCTTGCGATTCAAGCTAAAAGATGAAAATAAGGCCAATACAGAGGTTCTGAAAAACATGGATGGTGTTGTCACTGTGGTAAAAAGCGGCGGGCAATACCAAGTGGTGATCGGTAATCATGTGCCCGAGGTTTATGCGGATGTTGCCACGATAGGTGGTTTCCAGGCAGGTGACTCAGAAGAAGCATCAGGTGAAAAAGTGAGTTTGTTCAATAGGTTTATTGATACCATTTCAGGTGTATTTACACCTACGCTGGGTGTCTTGAGTGCCACGGGTATGATTAAGGGCTTTACAGCATTGTTTGTAGCCTTGGGCTGGATGACCGCAACATCAGGTACCTATCAAATTCTCAATGCTTTAGGAGATTGCTTGTTCTACTTCTTCCCTATTTTCCTGGGGTATACGTCGGCCAAAAAGTTCAATGCCAACATTTTTATAGGTATGGCGATCGGGGCGTCACTTGTTTATCCAACCTTTAGCACGATAACAGCCTCGGGTAAACCGCTATACACTCTATTTAGCGGCACTATATTTGAGTCACCAGTATACATCACCTTCTTAGGTATTCCGGTCATTCTGATGAGCTATGCATCAACTGTTCTTCCGATTATCATATCCACCTATGTAGGCTCAAAAATAGAAAATTTCTTTAAAAAGGTCATCCCTAGCGTAGTGAGAACATTCTTAGTACCGTTTTTCACCTTGTTAGTTATTGTTCCATTAGCACTGATTGTGATTGGACCGCTCTCGACTTGGGCAGGTCAACTGCTTGGCGCAGCAACGCTCTTTGTGTATAACTTAAGCCCAATTATTGAAGGCATCATCATGGGCGCTTTCTGGCAGGTATTTGTTATTTTTGGGTTACACTGGGGTCTTGTTCCTATCGCTATGAACAACTTGGCGGTGCTCAAATTCGATCCGATCCTTGCTGCGACGCTGGGAGCTTCCTTTGCTCAAACAGGTGTTGTGCTGGCGATTTTGTTCAAAACCAAAAATGTAAAGCTGAGATCCCTTTCCATTCCAGCTGTCATCTCCGGGATCTTTGGTGTAACAGAACCAGCGATTTACGGGATTACATTACCACGTAAGAAACCATTCATTTTAAGCTGTATAGCGTCTGCGGTAGGTGGCGGTATTATAGGCATGATGGGAACGAAAGGCTATATCATTGGCGGCTTGGGCATTTTCGCGATTCCGAGCTATATCAGTCCATCAGGAATAGACAGCGGATTTTATGGGGCTGTTATCGGTATCCTGGTAAGTTTCGTATTAGGCTTCTTGCTTATGTTCTTTGGCGGATTCAGAGATGATGAGGTAAAAGAAACGAAAAAAGAAGCGAGTACAACAGGGGCAGCAAAAGGAGGGGAAGTATTAGTAAGGCAGGAGACGGTGATCAGTCCGTTAATGGGTGACGTAAAGCCTTTATCTGAGGTAACTGATGAAGCCTTTTCCACAGGTGCTTTGGGTAAAGGGATTGCCATTGAGCCTTCCGAAGGCAAGGTTGTTTCACCTGTAGATGGTGTATTAACATCCTTATTTTCGTCAGGTCATGCCATCGGAATTACCAGTGATCAGGGCGTGGAGATCCTCATCCATGTAGGCAAGGATACGGTCAAATTAAAAGGTAAACATTTTTATCCCAAAGTAAAACAAGGGGAAGCCGTCAAAAAAGGGCAATTGCTCATGGAGTTTGATATGGAGGCGATCAAAGAGGCAGGTTACGTTCTGACTACCCCTGTGATCGTTGCCAACACTGCTAGTTACTTGGATGTCATTGAAACGGAGAAAAAGAAGATTGGTTATAAAGATGATTTATTGACGGTCAT
Source organism: Paenibacillus polymyxa M1 (assembly GCF_000237325.1). NCBI lineage: Bacteria > Bacillati > Bacillota > Bacilli > Caryophanales > Paenibacillaceae > Paenibacillus > Paenibacillus polymyxa. The sequence goes on along the minus strand of NC_017542.1, from coordinate 4,173,129 downwards.
GGTCTAAGCTACCAATATTTTAGGAGGAATGAACAATGAACAATAATATAACCAAGAAGTTTCCGCAAGGATTTTTATGGGGAGGGGCCACGGCTGCTAACCAATTTGAGGGTGGGTATAACGTTGATGGTAAGGGACTAAGCACTGCTGATGTCATAACAGCCGGGACTCATACCATTTCCAGAAGAATTACGCCTGTATTGGAAGAAGGAATAAACTATCCAAGTCATGAGGCTATTGATTTCTACCATCATTATAAAGAGGATATCCGATTATTTGCTGAAATGGGTTTCAAGGTCTTTAGAATGTCGATTGCTTGGTCCAGAATATTTCCTAACGGAGATGATACAGAGCCGAATGAGCAAGGCTTGCAGTTCTATGATCGTGTGTTCGCAGAATTGAAAAAGTACAACATTGAGCCTTTGGTTACAATCTCACATTATGAAGCACCGTTCCATTTAGCCCAAAAATATAATGGCTGGTCAGACCGCAGAGTCGTCGATTTTTATGTAAGATATTGTGAAGTGCTTTTTGTATGATTGCTTATATGTGTTCATATCCACTTACCTGTAACCCTGATGATGTTTTGCTGGCTCAACAAAAGGATAATTTGAGTAATTTCCTATGCTCAGATGTTCAAGTAAGAGGTGCTTATCCGGGATATGCTAAACGATATTTTAAGGAACATAATATCCAAATTACGATGCAGGACAATGATGAGGATGTCTTAAAAGAAGGTTGCGTAGATTTTTATACCTTCAGTTATTATTCATCTACTTGTGTCAGTGCAGACCCCAATCAGGAGAAGGTGGGTGGAAATTTATCCATGGGATTAAAGAATCCCAACTTAAAAGCAAGCGCCTGGGACTGGCAAATCGATCCACAGGGATTGAGATGGTCCCTCAATAACATTTATAACCGATATGAAATTCCGTTAATGGTTGTGGAGAATGGTCTGGGTGCTGTGGATACCGTGGAAGAAGATGGCTCCATTCAGGATGATTATCGAATTGATTATCTGAAGCAACACATTGAGCAAATGAAAGAAGCCATTGCTGATGGAGTAGATTTAATAGGTTATACGCCTTGGGGATGTATTGATCTGGTAAGTGCGGGAACCGGTGAAATGAAAAAACGCTATGGATTCATATACGTCGATAAGGATAATGAAGGTAAAGGAACACTTGCCAGATCCAGAAAGAAGAGCTTCTATTGGTATAAGAGCGTGATCGAAACCAATGGAGAACAGCTGGATTAATGCTTCGTGTGTGTCTTCAAAAAGTTGTACAGTCAGCGCGTGCCTATTCCATAGGTATGCGCTGTTTGGATTTAAAAACGACTCCCCTTCAGGAAACTACGGTAAATGTATACAGATTAGGGACTCAACCTAGCCAATAGTATGTTAATTCACTAAACACATGGGATGAAAATGTCGAAATAGAGGGTAGGATGGATAACAAAATATAAGGAAGTGGATACATATTATGAATCAAGTAGAAGCTGTTTTGACTGCCATGCCGTATATCAGAGAAGCTGCACGACAAGATGTTTTAATTTCCGTATTGGATAGGGAAAAATTTCTATTCTTTCAGTCGGGTAAAAGTTTAGTCTATGACTTCAAGGCAGGCGACCCTCTTCCTGATGTACACAAGAACTTCAAAATGCTAGTAGGTGGAGAAAAGACCAGAGTGCGCTATGATGCCGAAGTTTTTGGGTTTGCTGCTGATTCTTACTTTCATCCGATAAAGAATGAACAGAATGAGATCGAGGCAGTAATGTGCATCACCTATAGTACGGATAATCAAGATCAACTGAAGAAGTTGATGAGTCAAGCAGAGGATGTTACAAGCAAGCTAGTTGAAGGGATTCAGCATGTGGCGGCCCATTCGGAGGAGCTTAGTGCGACGGCCGAGGACATTTTAAGCAATACGAAAAAGGCGGTTGAGGATTCTGGTAATGTGACTGAGGTGGCAGGCTACATCAAGGAAATTTCAGAGCAGACAAACTTGCTTGGATTAAATGCAGCCATTGAAGCTGCTCGGGTGGGTGAGGCAGGAGCAGGGTTTGGAGTTGTCGCTGCAGAAATCCGCAAGATGTCTACGGGCACTAAGGAAGCAACTGGACGAATCGAGCAATCCTTGCAAGCTGTCAGACAATCCGTTTATAACATGGAACAAGAGATTACGCAGATTACGGTATCTTCCCAAGAGCAGGCCAAGCTTGTGTCGGAGTTTATGAATATTATCGATCAATTAAATGAAACTAACCAAGGTTTGAGAGGTTTAATAGAGAAAATCACGAATGATGTTGATGCAAAATAAAGATTGAAAAAAAGTCTCGGTCTGTGAATTGTGCATTCCGTCATGGAAATGTAGATCACAGGGTGAGACTTTTTTAAGTTTATAGATGAATAACTTGGAGTGGATACATGTATGAATTTGAATGGGTTGAATGAACAGAGTTACACAGAACTAGAGGACTATTGGGTGCGTGTATTTCTAAATGTAGTACAAGATCAGGATAAGGAGAACTGGGTGATTCCTTATTACAACACATCTTTTTCTAATGGTCAGAAAGTCATGGATATGAACCCCATTTTTTCGGCTAAATCAAAATTAAGTCATAAATCCATCAGACTCATTCAAGAAACGGATCATGAAGAGGATGACGTACACTATTGGTTAGATACGAATGGGAAAAACGAATTAGTTATTATTTGTTCCTTATCACAGCAACATGTGCACAAGGTAAAAGGGATCATTAAACGCTGGATTTATGAATGAGATCCATTATCCATAATCAAATCTTTTCCGATATAATAGGGAAGAGAAGCCATAGAACAGATACTACCTCAGAGAGGTGATTTACAATGACCGTTGATATTCTCCTACGTAATAATGTAAAAGTGCTGGGCACAGGTAGCCAGACGATTGTGTTTGCTCACGGCTTTGGATGCGACCAGGATATGTGGCGTTATATCGTCCCTAGCTTTATCGACAACTACCAAATCGTCTTATTTGATTACGTTGGTTCCGGAGATTCTCAAATAAAATACTATGATTCCAAAAAATACAGTGACTTGCAAGGGTATGCCCAAGATGTGCTGGATATTATGGAAGTGTTAGACTTACGAAATACCATATTCGTCGGACACTCCGTTAGCAGTATGATCGGAATGCTCGCCTCCATCCGCAGCCCTCAATATTTTGAACGCATTGTCATGCTCGGTCCTTCTCCACGCTATGTGAATGACCTGCCTTCTTATTATGGAGGCTTCGATAAGAGTGATATTGATGAATTACTGGATATGATGCAAATGAACTTTATTGGCTGGGCTAGTTACATGGCACCCATTGCTATGCAGAATCCCGAGCGAGGGAACTTAACCGAAGAATTGGAAAAAGCATTTTGTTCAAGAGATCCTCATATAGCACGGCAATTCGCAGAGGTTACATTTTTTTCAGATTGCCGTGTCGATCTTCAGCATGCTTCGGTTCCTACGCTTATTCTCCAGTGCTCAGACGATAGTATTGCTCCGATTGAGGTAGGGGATTATTTGCATACCCATCTTAGAAATAGCAGACTTCAGCAGATGAGAGCAAAGGGGCATTATCCTCATTTAAGCCAACCAGGAGAAACGAGCGATTTAATCAAAGAATATTTAGCCAGTGTGTAATATCGAATGAAAGGCAGTCATACAATGGATATTCAATTAGATAAAGCTCCCTGTGGATACTTTTCAATTTCGGACGCTGGGATCATTCAATCGGTAAATCAAACTTTATTGGACATGCTTCTTTATGAACACGATCAATTGCTTGGACGGCCGATTGAAACGACAATGTCTGTTACGAACAAGCTATTTTTTCATACTTATTTTTATCCCTATATCCAGTTGTACGGGCGTGTCGATGAGATGTACTTTTCGTTTCGGACAAGTGATCGACAGGATGTGCCTGTACTTCTAAACGGGGTTCGCCAGGAACGAAACGGAGAAGCTGTTATTGATTGTGTAGTGCTAATGATGCGTAAGCGAATTGAACATGAAAAAGATATACTACAGACCAAAACCAAGCTTCAGGAATTATATCAGGCGACGAATGAAGCAAACCAGAAGCTTGAACGGTTGCACGCAGAATATGAAATCAAACAGCAGGAATTGGTGCGAATCAATCTCCAGCTAGAAACGATGGCGTCAACCGACCCGTTAACCGGGCTTAAAAATAGAAGATATTTTCAAGATCAATTATTAGTCAGTCTAGCCTCTTTTCAAGAGACCGGAATACCTTTCTCGTTGCTGATCATTGATATTGATCGTTTCAAAAGCATTAATGATACTTATGGTCATCCGGTGGGCGACCTGGTGCTCACTAATCTGGCTGAGTTACTACAATCCATGTCACGGGAGATGGACATTGTCGCTCGTTATGGTGGCGAGGAGTTTGTCATTATTCTTCCGGGCAACGATCAAGAGGAAGCCATTCGTACGGCAGAAAGATATCGTTCCATGACGGCCTCAAGGGATTGGGGAGAATACAGCATTACTGTGAGTATCGGTGTGGCAACGGTTACGCAAGCGGATACGGAACAATCGATAGTTCATCAAGCGGATTTTGCACTGTATGCTTCCAAGAGTGGCGGGAGAAACCGGGTCACGCATTCAGCAAGTCTTGTAAAGAAATAGATAGAGGCTTATTAATAAAGGGAATTAAGAGCCGACGCGCCTTAGAGCTAATTAGCCTAGCCTGCCTCTTACGGCGGGCTTTTTATTATAAAGGCTATGTTAAATTCTAATGTTGATATTTGACCATAAGAAAACCGCCTCAGTTGAAAGGCGGTTCATTAAGCTATCGTACCCGTTTGTTTAAGAATTACCCATGAAAAAAACCTTAGCGTAATAACCAATTGTTGACCCACAATATTAGTGTTGGTACAATCTATAAAAACAAATTGGAGGAAATACCATGGAAGCCATCTTACAACATCTTAATTTTAGGATTACTGATGTTCCATCCAGAATCCATACTTATTCTGAACTCGATTTTTCTATTCGGACCCGACCAAACAGTTGGTCAAAAAAGGAAATACTAGGGCATCTGTGTGACTCCGCACTTACTAATTTACAAATATTTGTGCGTTCTCAATATGAATCTCAACCTTACTCAGTGTTAAAATACGCCCAGAATCATTGGGTGGAACTCATGAATTACCAAAACCTAAGTATTGATCATATTTTGGCTCTTTGGGTTATATTGAATAAGCAAGTGGCTGTAGTCATTGCAAACATTCCTGAAGACAAGTTGCTGTATTTATGCGACATTGGTGAAGAAAAACTTGTTACGTTAGAGTGGCTTATAAAAGACTATGTTGAGCACTTGGAACACCATCTCGAACAAATTTTTAGTACATAACTGCCAGTTAGCTTAACAAGAATAAGCAGAAATCCGAAGTTTGGTATTCGTGTCGGTTACAGTAAACAAGCACGATTTGACCAACATATTTTTCTTATTCGATGCGGTATTCTCATATTCCTTGCTGTCTAGGTATTGAAACCAAACCCCTCAATCATGCATTCAATATAACGAACCCAAATATGAGGTCTTCTCGTGCGTTGAAGAGGGGTGTTTGTAAGGTCATTGAACGTTTGGCGACAGGACTTACAACGGTAACGTTGACGTTTAACCTCTCCAGTGCGTGTTTTTACAGCGTACTTTCCAAATCGCACGACAGAATGATTTTTACAATGCGGACAAACAAGCCCATCTTTGTGCTTCTGCTCTTGAATTTCATCAATTGCCCGTATTTGATTAGCAATCCCCGTCGTTCGAGTCTGCAAAAAGTAAACAAGTTCTCGTTTTTCGCTATCGGCATTAGCAAGCTTTTTCAGTTCCTTTAAATCCATAGGTAAACCATCTCCGAATAGTGATATTGCCTATATTATAGAACGTTTGTTCGTTACTATCTAATATCAACAACAAAGTTTAACAAAGCCATTATAAAAAGAATGAGTGATGTGGAGTGATAAACATGGGGGAAGCGTACAAGCTGGACTGTGATACCTGTGCTTATACTAAGAACATATTTGTAGGGTTTGGTTTTTCATATATGAGTTTGGAATCCATTGCTTCGTTTGTACAGGATACTGTCCTTAAACGACGTATTGGGGAATTCATAGGCAACCCTTCGACGAGATATGATGCTTATGACGCGATATATGTATGTCCGGTCTGTCAGGCCATCCGCAATGAACTGTTTATTGAGATGATATCGGACTCATCACAGTATAAAATTTCTTATGCTTGTCCTAGATGCGCGAGTGTTATGGAGCAGGAACACATTGAAAACAATGTGCCTGTTCATTTGAGTTGCCCAGCATGGGAAAAGGGGAAATTGAAAGCAACGTTTTATATGGATTGGGATTAATAGATTCCCCGAATATCACTACAGCATACTCCAATAAGTCTGGTCAAACCATTCAAATTCAGCTAATATTAATGATAACGATTCTCATTTGAATCATCAAAATGAACGAAAACCTTTGAGGTGGATGCTTGTGAATTCAAATTCGTTATCATTAATATATCAGCATTATTTAGAAAAAACTCCGTTTAGAAAACAAAACGAGCATACCTATATGATGTTACCAGAAGCGGGTAACGGACATATTTACCGAGTTACAACTTACAGCGGAATCGAGATTGTGTATTCGCACATTCAATATCACGGGCCTTACCCGACGAACTTTGCTTCCAGAGGACAAATGATTGAACTTCAATTTGCACTTTCGGGGCAACGTCATGTGAATATAGCTGGTCTGGACTATACACTCCCGTCGGGGCGGGGGGCTCTTATTTTTTTACAGGATTTCAAAGCACGCTTCCATCCTCCGGTTAACGAACAATACCAATCATTTGCACTTGGCATTCCTGTTTCGTTGTTTAATTATGCGGCTTCACAGTTGGCGGCTCGTCGACAGGTAGCTATTGAATTTAATCAAATTCTGAAGGGGGCTGCATTCCATCACTTTGGTTTTGAACTGGATCACAGAAGTATAGTGATGATTGAACATTTGATCAAAGACTTGAAAAGTGTGCATAGATCGCCTTTATTAATGGAAGCAGCAGCACTAGAGATTTTAAATCGACTTATGATTCAATTATTTGATTTAACCCCCATGCCCGAAGGCTTATCTAAAGAAGATGTCAGAAAGTTGCTTATGGCTCGGCAAATCCTTGAATCCAGCATGATTGATCCTCCTTCACTGATCGCATTATCCAAAAAAGTAGGATTAAACGATTTTAAATTAAAAAAAGGATTCAAAGCATGTTTTGGAACGACTGTATTTGAATATTTGCGCCAAATTCGTCTCGATTATGCGATGAAGCTGCTTCGAAGCCAGGAGAGCAATGTAACAGAAGCTGCGATGGCTGTAGGGTACAGCAATGTGAGTGCATTTTCAGAGCAATTTTTCCGGGAATACGGAGTGAAACCATCATCCTTGAAGAAAGTATTTTAAAATTTCTTTTTTGACCCTTCTAAAGATATCAAGTAAACAAAAAGCTGGAACCCTGTTATAGAAAGGATGCCAGCTTTTTATTTGGTGCTTATTTTACGAAAGTTTCTGTACCCTCTGAATTGATGGTTGAAGTATGGGTACGAGACGCTTCTTCAATATTTTTGAATGCCCAGTAATCTACTGGTACATCCTTCCAAGTAGCCTGAATTGTTCCTTCCAGGGGTCCTCGCTTTAAGATAGTGTTCAAAATGGTAACAGTCTCTACTCGTGTTATATATTTATTGGGTTGGAAGCTGTTGTCGTTATAACCGGTAATCCATCCTGCATTAGCTAGCGCTACAATGGAATCTCTTGCCCAATGCTTTTCGATATCGGTATAGGGAGACGCTGCGGTTTGTGTACCTTTAAGCTGCTTCCAGGATGCGAGTATTGCTGCCATTTCTGCACGGGTAATGGGTTGCTCTGGCCGAAATGTTCCATCTGCATATCCATTCATGAGGTGCTGTGTCGTAAGCGCTATAATCGAATCCTTTGCCCAATACATGTTAGGTACATCTTTGTATGTCGTTGAGCCTTCTTTTGTCTCCAGCTTCATAATTCTAGCCATCATCGCGGCGGTTTCAGCTCGTGTAATGGACTGGTCCGGTCGGAATGTACCATCCTGATAACCCGTTATATATTTTTCATGCGCAACCTCGGATTGCTCTACGGGCATGATTTCCGGAGTCGGTACATCCGTTGTTGAAACCGATGGTGATGAAGATGTGGTTGTTTCACTGGAAAAAGATGAATCACTGCTATCCGCGTTATCCTTCTTATCTTTTTTATTACTACTGCTGCTGTCGTTACCAGTAGTAGCACCGGTTCCGCTCGTACTTCCAGTACCACCAGTGCCTGCATCTCCGTTTACAACCTGTATATACGCTTCAGAGGTACTCGGCGCGAATCGAACATCTCCACTGTATATAGCAGTAATCGGGTGGCTTCCCACACTTAAGTTGCTTGTAGTGTAGTACGCATTGGCATAACCATTCGAAATGCCCACTGGCTCCATCGTCAGCGTACCTAATATATTCGTGCCGTCCATAAGGATGACTGTTCCGGTTAAATCGCCCGAAGTTTGTGGGTTCGAAGTTGTCCTCACGCTAAACCTTACTTCTTGGCCGTGACTAGACGGATTTGGCGAACTCAGTACTGTAGTTACTGTAGGTCTCAGTGAAGGTGTAGTCGTAGGTGTAGATGCATTTACGACCTGAACGTAAGGCTCAGATGTACTGGGGGCAAATCGAGCATCCCCACTATATATAGCAGTAATCGGATGACTTCCCACACTTAAATCGCTTGTGGTGTAGGTCGCAGTGGCATATCCATTCGCAATGCCATTTGGCCTCATCGTCAGCGTATCTAATATATCCGTACCGTCCATAAGGATAACCGAGCCGGTTAAATCTTTCGTAATTTGTGGGGTTGAGATGGTTTTGATGCTAAACGTTACGGATTGACCTTGTTTAGAAGGATTTGTCCAACTCGTTACCGTGGTTTCAGTAGCATACACAGCATCCGTTACACTAGGTGCTGGTGAGGAGGTTGCATACACAGTACTCTCGGAAAAACTCCATGTCCAGGTTCCAAATAAGACGATAACAGCAAGATAAGTTAAACAAAAAGACTTGAATTTACTCATAAACTTCCTCCATAAATTTCCGGTGTCACGATGAGCTTACTAAGATCTCCATGATGACTAACCTACGAATATGATTTTCTTACACTACTGAATTACTATACTAAATGCCTCTGAACCAATTCTGAACCAAATCAACAAAAACCGTGTCCAATTCACATCGCTAGAAGGGAATTATGATTTGCAAGCCTTTTCAGTAATTCCTCAGAACAATGCAAAAAGGGTCAACCAGAAAGAACTGGTTGACCTTATAATATGAATAACAGTTTAGCGCGATGTTTTGGAAAGACTTATTTCCGTTAGTATTTAAATTTGACCGTTAGATCTTGTAACTTTTGTGACATATCCGACAAGGTCGTTGCCAGGCTGGTGATCTGCTGCATCGAAGCCAGCTGCTCTTCTGCAGACGCTGCAATATTCTGCGAGTTGTCCGCTGCTTGAAGCGCCAGACTGGATACGTTCTCTCCGCTCGCTGAAATCTCCTGGACACTTGCGGTTATTTGCTCCGTGATGCTCGCGAGCTCTTCCGTTTGCTGTGCGATATGATTGGTGGACGCCACAATTTTCTTAAACTGCTGCTCCGTCTCATTGGCAATTTTAATGCCGGAGTCTACATCCTGTTTTACGCGTTCCATGGTCTTAAGCGAATGCTCCATATCTTTGCGCATATTCTGAATCAACTCGGAAATCTGCCCGGAAGACTGGTTCGATTGTTCGGCCAGCTTTCTTACCTCTGAAGCAACTACGGAGAAACCGCGGCCTTCTTCGCCTGCACGGGCAGCCTCAATCGAAGCATTTAAGGCAAGCAGATTGGTCTGCTGTGCGATATCCGTAATGGCATGTAGCATCGTGTCGATCTGTTGAGTGCGTTCATCCAGCATTCTCATAACCGCATCGGTTTCATTGACGGAATGGTTAATCAAGTCCATTTGCTTCACCGTATGTTGTACAGCAGTACCGCCAAGGCTCGCCATCTCCATCGCGTCTGCAGACGATTCAGCAATAGTCAAGGAGCTATCCGTGATCCGCTGCATGCCTATTGAAATTTCTTCAAGCGAGCTGGTTGTCTTCTGGAGCATCAGTTGCTGCTCCTTCGCACCGGCCGCCGATTCCTGAATCGCAATGGTAATATGCTCGGTTGCCTGTCCAGTGTGCTCTGCTCCAAGGGTTAATTCTTTCGAGGAAGCTGCTACCTGCTTTGTGGAGAGATTTACTTCACCGATCAAATATCTAATATTTTTAATCATATGATTGAAATCCTGTGCCAGCTCGCCAACCTCATCTTTTGAATTCATTTTGACTTCTTCGACCGTTAAATCACCGTCCGCAACTGCGTTAAGCCGCTTTGCAATCATGATAATAGGCTTCGTAAAACGTCCCGAAACAAAGCTTACGATAATTGCTCCCAGAATAACTGCAATAGTCGTAATAATCAGGACAATATAAAGGACCTTGGTCGCCCCGCTGTTAAATTCGTTAAAATATGCTCCAGAGCCGATGATCCATCCCCAATAAGGATCCCTTTCAACGTACGAAATTTTCGTCTCCACTTGATCTGTACCAGGTAAAGCCCATTTATAAGTGACGAATCCCCCGCCGTTTGTACCGGCTTCTACAAACTCTTTTCCCACATGCACACCGTCTTTCGATACGGCATTTATTAAATCCTGGCCTTCATTTGAAGGGTTCATCACTGAAACGGCATCTTGGTTGACTGCCCACGGATAACCTGTTTTACCTACAGTATATTTAATCTTAACCGGTCTTTTGTTATTAGCATCTTTTACACCGAGCAGCTCGATGCGCAGTTTTTCCTGTGCTTCTTCCAATGTTAAATTACCGGCTTCGACTTGCCCATTGAGGAAACTAATCATACCAATTACCATTTGCACACTATTCTTAAGTGCTACTTTGCCTGATTCATTCATTTCATTCTTGGAAACAACATAAGAACTGATTCCAATCACGAATGTGGGTACAATTAAAATAATCAAGCACATTATGGTTAACTTCGTTCTTAACGATCTTACCTTCATGATTGATCCTATTTTTGTTTTCACTGAGATTTCCCCCTTAGACATCGATATACAGACTCAACCCACAGCTACGCTAATTACTAAAGGCAAAAGACTGTACATCATATATCGTAATAACATGCCAGGAAATGAAGCCCTTCCATCCAGTCAGCAATGAAGAGACCGATGTAGTTCATTTCACAACGAAAGAGCGACTCTATAATTAACGACGCCCATTGGGCCATAGAATGCAGGCCATTTTTTACTGTCTGAAGACTGGCTGCTGTTTTATACGCAAAATTAAATCCGTTTAACCGCAAATTTATCCGTCTATAGGCAGTAGCGTTTTGGTATGCTCCGTATACTTCTGCATAGAGAGAATCTTTAACAGAGGAGTGTGCGAGGATGAATAGAATAAAAGGGAGCATCTTTTTCAGTGTATTTGTGGCTATGCTAGGGCTCATGCTTATTGCTCCAATTATGCCGCCCCTTATTCGTGAATTAGGCTTAAGAGAAAGCCATTCCGGATTAATTATATCGCTTGGTTCTATAACGATGGCCTTAATGGCTCCAGTATGGGGAAATCTAAGTGATGCAAAGGGACGCAAGCCGGTGATTCTGCTTGGTTTCATAGGGATGTGTGTAAGCTGTCTGTTGTTTACACTTACTCTTTTTGCAGGATTAAATGGTTGGCTTAGTGGGGGGCTGCTGTTAGTCCTGCTGATTGTTACACGCGGCTTAATTGGCGGCTTTATCCCGGCGGTGTTGTCATCGTCTCAAGCTTATATGGGGGATGTAACGGAAGGAGAAGAGCGTGGAAGTGGTATGGCTATTATTAGTGCGGCGAATGGGCTTGGGCTGGTATTTGGCCCCGCGATTGCAGGTGCTTTTACTTTAATAGGGCTGTTATGGCCCTTATATTTTGGAATTGTCATTGCCGCTGTTGCATTCGTGGTGTCTCTGCTGGCGATTCCGGCGGCCCAGCCCGTTATTCAGCAAAAACCCGCTCGAATTAACCCCCTCCAGCCAGGTCTAAGAATGTATTTGTTTGCAGGATTGGTTACGATGATAAGTATTGTGACTATTCAGGTTATAGGTGGTTTTTATTTTCAAGATCAGTTAGGTCTTACATCCGAAGAAACAGCAAGAGTCGTGTCCTTTGGACTTATGTTCTCCGGGGCAGCGATGCTGATTGTGCAGATCATCCAGATGAAATGGCTTAAATGGAAGCCTAAACTGATGATTTTGCTTGGTTCTCTATTCCTAATTGCTGGAATGGCATTATTTCTGATTTCAGCCAGCTTGGCCGTTTACTATGCAGCATTCTTTATGTTTGGCATAGGCACAGGCTTACTGATGCCCGGTTTTATGGCAGGTGCTTCGCTTTCGGTCAGTCAAGAGCAGCAAGGGGGAGCAGCGGGGCTGGTAGCTGCGGTACAGGGAATTTCCGCGATCATTGCTCCTATTTTGACGACCACCTTGTATCGAGTGGACAAATATATTCCCTTTATGCTTATAGCAGTCTTGGTAGCTGTTATGGCTGTTATTATGTTGGTAGTGAGAAAAAGAAACGGGAATAGTGAGCCTGTGTCTCATAAGGCAAAATAAATAAAAGATTGGTTAGATGAATCCATAGGCTTCCGGGGTATACTCACCGGAAGCCTATATCTATTATAATAAGTTATAAGAAATTTCAGGAAAATCAGAAGGAAGTGAGGGGCTTATGGAAATCCAGCAAAAATGGGTGGCACTAAACAAAAGATATAGTTTGCACGCACCCAGTCCCGAGGCTGTACAAGCCATGTACCAATTGAAGGAAGAGCTTGAGGGCTTAGAAAGCGAGCATGCTACAGGGAACATTTCATGATCCTGCTTGCTGTGCACAACTGGAGGAACCAAAACTGGATGAGTTACTGCATCGGACTCCCGGTTATGAGGCATGGCAGACCGCCGCGTGGCTGGATCACTGTGATGACTACTGTGTTTTTATAGATTTTGTGGGCTGGAAGGAGCTTGTCAGTAGAGGGATAGAAAATGATGTCAACCTGATGTTTATGCCTATTTTGGCTTTGTATAATGAAAAAGAGGCTAAGAGTCGAATACGGGAAAGCATGGAACGTGACGGATCGTTTCGGGGTTATTTATTTCAGTGCAGGCATTGCAAGGAATACCTCTTATATGCGGACTATGACTGAATCCAAGTGAATTTCCTGAGGTGAATGAGAAGGTGAAACCCAATTTAGGGGTGGTTCTAATTAAGGAGGAGTTCATAAAATTGGAGGAATGCAGATGGGGTGGGAGTATGGAATTAAGGTCGCAGATGTTAAGGATATTAAAGCACTAATGGAACGCTTAGCTGAAGCATTGCCTAGGATTGAGGGATATCGGATGCAAAGGGATGAAGATGGCTTTGTTCTGCTTCAGAATAATTCTGATTGGCCTGAAGCGCTTCAGATTTCAGTGGAAGAGGCAAGAAATATTGAAGGGTTAGAAGATGATGAACCTTATATCTATTGTCTATTTCATATCGGCGGCGGAGATGCGATGAGGTTGAGGGAAGGAATGTGTAGGGCACTGGAAGAAGAGAAATGCGCTGCGGATTGGTTCGAGTTGTAGCCGAAGAAAGGAGTAGATGAAATTGAGTAAGAAGGACAAAAAAGAGATTCAGACACTAATCTATCGCTATAGTGGTCCAAGAGCCAATATTGGATATACTTTTGAACCGCTGCGCTATGGAGATACAGATGAGCCAAAGCTGGAGGAGATGATCTTCATCTACGCAGATGACTTTGATATCGTGCTGTCTGTGTTAAAGTCCAAATATCCACTTGTCGATCCTGACACGGGGGAAACGTCTGAGGCTTTTGATGCCTGCTGGGATAATCCGATTCAGGCGTCGGTATGGCATGAAATATTAACAGAATTGGATGCTTGGCCTGCCAAGGAGCCAGAATTACGCATATTTATCGATTCCTTTACAGCATGGGTCAGAGCGCATTTGAAGCAAGCAGATGGTATTATCGTGACCGGAAATCTGTAGAGGAAGGCAATGCACTGCAATCCGTATTTTCGCTGCCCCTCGCTTCGAGGGGCAACTGGAAAGCGAGCTGCTGGGTCAAATGCCTCGTTCTTTACATTGCATGCGACAGGCTCCTTATGGCAACTGGATTATTGACGTTGCTTCCGAATCCTGAGTAACTTTTGCTCCAATTTGGTATCACCCATAAATTTGCTGACAGATACAGCAAGCTGATATTGAATGGTCCCCATATTGTTAGTGGCAGGTTGAAGAACCCCTTTTATCATTTGCCATAACGAAGTAGCCTGTCGGCTTTTTGCTCCAAAATGCATGATGATGTGGATACAGGCTGTAATTATATTGCGGCCAAGTCCGTACAGGAACCATTCTTTTTCCTTCGTAATAAGCGGAATGATGGTTGCCATCGTTTCCCAAGCTTCATCCCATCGTCCTGTTTCAATGAGCTTTTCTGCCAAGCTGGATGCAGTAGAACAGTAGTTACTAGAATTTTCTTCTATTTTCTCCATTTCGGCCAGCTTTTTGAGAGCTTCAATTTCACCTTCTGCATGGTTGCGCCATCTCTCATGATAAACGAGTGTCCGCAAATTTTCTTTGTCCCAATCCGTCTGCTCTCTGATCCACAGATCGATAAATAATGATAGATATACATCTTCCCCGAGTTCACTTGCGATATTGATGCAATCTTCAAGATCAGCTGTATCTTTGCTGAACAAATATGTTTCCAAAATCAACTCAGGATCAAACCCGGCGTATGTATCGAAATTGGCTTTCTTGGCCTGCTGGAACAAAACTTGGTCCTGCTCACGCTCATATTTTTGCAGTAAAAAAACGGCGTAGTATAGAGCATCGCCAATCCCCTGAAAACTGTTCGTTTCCCTGTCTATAATCTCATTAACGAGCAGTCTTCTCACAATCGGTTCATAATACGGGGCATATCGATCCTCACGATTATACATAGCCAAAAGCACCTTCAAGCGATTGGTATAATTGGCATCATTTTTTCCATATTCCTCACTATATTTCTCCAAATAGTCAACCTTCGAATAATCGGCGTGATCACTTATTAGACTCTGCAGCATTTCATCATAGGGTGCCATCATCTGATCCAGCAGCTTTTTGTAGTTCGTTTCCATTACTGTAATTCTCCTTTCACGGATCGGCTTAATACTACAATCCATATGTACAAAAAACAAGAGTTTTCCTTTTGAGTACTGCGCTGTCACACGTACATATTTTTCTAATAGACCCATTTTAAGATTCAATATGAGGGATGGACATTCAACACCTGTAAATCAAGCATACAACATGCAGGGATACAACATTGCGCACAATTAATGAAAGCGTTTTAATTTGAGTATAGAAACACAAAAGAAGATCTCAGGGAGGACATAAGAATGCTAAAAGTGAAAGCGCTTAGATGTGAACATGTAAACAATCCGATTGGACTGGGTTGTCTAAAGCCTCGATTAAGTTGGCAAATTGAATCTGACAACATATATGTTTTCCAAAAACGCTTCCAATTGCAGGTATCCATAAATCCTGTTTTTGAACCGCTGCTCTGGAATCATTTTTCCTATTCGGAACAATCCATTCTGTTTCCCTATGAAGGTCCTCCACTCGAATCAGGACAAAGATATTATTACCGGGTAAAAGTATGGGCTCAGGGAGCGGGTGACACCGAACCGGAGGAATCGGAATGGAGTGAGATTGGCTTTTGGGAAATGGGGCTGCTCCATGAGCAGGACTGGAAGGCACAATGGATTACAGTGAAGGAGCGAAGCATTCATGAAAAGTTTCAGACAAGAGCCCCTTTTGCCGCTTCCAAGTGTTTTTTGGTTGAGGGAAAAGTGAAAAAAGCAGTCATTTATGCCACAAGCCTTGGTCTGTATGAGCTGGAGCTCAATGGACAAAGAGTAGGCGATGCCTACTTTACCCCGGGATGGACAGATTATAACGATCGTGTTCAGGTGCAAGCCTATGATGTGACTTCTACCGTTCGAGAACAACATAACCGCATCACAGCAACGGTGGGAGAAGGCTGGTACAGCGGCTATCTAGGCTGGCAAAAGCGCAAGGATACTTACGGGAACACGAATGCTTTGCTATTTCAAATGAAGATTAGCTATGAAGATGGCCGTTCAGAACTCATTTGCTCTGATTCTTCCTGGGAGGAAACGAGCTGTGCCATTTTGATGTCAGATATTTATAACGGCGAAATCTATGATGCTCGACTGGAGCAGCAGGCAGCCGAACATCGCTTCTTGAACGAACGGAAAATGATGCAGGTCGTCCCGTTTCCGTTAAGTCATCTGGTTGCTCAGGAGAACGAACCTGTCCGTGTAATGAACCGATTAAAGCCTGTTGAACTGATTCGGACTCCTAAAGGCGAACTAGTACTTAACTTGGGTCAAAATATGGTAGGCTGGCTGGAATTTAAAGTGGAAGCCCCCGAAGGTACGGTTCTGAATCTGGTTCATGGTGAAGTGCTGGATCAGCAAGGGAATTTTTACCGAGATAATATGCGTGATGCAGCGCAGCAGATTACGTACATTTGCAGCGGCAAGGGGACGGAGATATTTAGGCCGCATTTCACTTTTCAAGGCTTCCAGTATGTGAAGCTTGAGGGCTTTCCGGCTGGCGTAGCCATTGAAGATTTTACAGGCGTTGTTTTGCATTCAGACATGGCGACAATTGGCTTGTTCGAGACATCCGATCCAAAGCTGAACCAACTCCAGCACAATATTGTATGGGGACAAAAGGGGAACTTCCTGGATGTGCCGACCGATTGCCCGCAACGTGATGAGCGATTAGGCTGGACCGGCGATGCACAGATTTTTGCCAGAACGGCCAGCTTCAATATGAATAGTGCTTCCTTCTTTCGAAAGTGGCTGAAAGATTTGGCTTACAACCAGCTGGAGAATGGGGCTGTGCCTTTTGTCGTGCCGGATGTCCTCAAAGGAACCTTTGCAGACAATATGGACCAAACGACAGCCGCATGGGGAGATGCAGCGGTTATATGTCCGTGGACTATCTATCAATGTTATGGGGATAAGCAAATTCTAGCTCAGCAGTATGACAGTATGAAAGCATGGGTCGATTATATTCGTGCCCAGGGGACCGAGGAACATCTGTGGGATACTGGTTTGCAGCTGGGAGACTGGCTGGCGCTGGATAGCGAGGAAGGAAGCTATTTTGGAGCGACCGATGGAACGCTGGTAGCGACTGCATACTTTGCGTATTCGACTCATATCTTGGCGCAGACGGCCAAACTGCTGAATCGGTATACCGATTACAACACCTATCAAAGCTTGCATGAGGGGATTAGAAGCGCTTTTGCGAACCGTTATTTTGATGACGCTGGCAAACTGACTTCGAATACCCAGACTGCACAGGTTGTGGCTTTGCACTTCGGATTGGTACCAGAAAAATATAAAAAGCAAGTGGTTCAGGAGCTCGTACGGCTGATAGAAAAAAATGATATGCATCTGGATACTGGCTTTGTAGGCACACCCTATCTATGCCTGGTTTTATCCGACAATGGCTATACAGATATAGCTTATAAAATTTTATTTCAGAAAGATTATCCTTCTTGGCTCTATCAGGTTGAACGGGGAGCAACGACCATGTGGGAGCATTGGGACAGTATCAAAGTGGACGGCTCGTTCTGGAGCACCGATATGAACTCGTTCAATCACTATTCGTACGGTTCAGTTGGAGACTTTATGTACCAAAATATTGCCGGAATCGATGTGCTTGAAGCGGGCTACAAAAAGTCACGGTTAGCACCCAAACCGCCTGTTAATCTTACTTCGGCCCATGGCAAGCTGGAGACACCTTATGGTGAGGTTGCTGTCCATTGGGAAATCGTGAATGAAGAAATGCGGATGACGGTTCACGTACCACATAATACGACAGCTGAGATTACGCTTCCGGGCGTTCTAGAGCCAGAAGCATTACAACAGACCATTACTACGCAATACCCGTCGATTCAGTATCCGCCTGGTAATGTGCCACAAGAGCTGGCCGGGAAATCAGGTTCTCCCGGAGAACAGGCGATTTTCCAACTGAGTGGAGATCATGAATTGACGTTTACCGTCGGATCTGGACAGTATACGTTCCAGTACAAATACAACCAGAAGCTATAACATAGACTAGAGGTGAGAAGCTTGATGAATATTAAAAACAAAATATGGTTTAAAACAGCATTGTTGTCCATTTCCTTAGTCCTGACATCAGCGAGTGCTATTTCAGCTATCATCCCGATGATGCTGAACCAATTACCGGGAGTCTCCAGTTCACTGATTGAAAGCATAGTTACAATCCCATCTTTCTCGATGATGCTGTTTGTGCTGTTGAGTGGTCCGATCTCTTCCCGCTTGGGTAAAAAAAATACAGTCCTGCTAGGACTTTTGCTCGTGGTCATCGGCGGAATACTTCCTATGCTCACTACGAACATTACATGGATTCTCGCGTTGCGTTTGGTGTTAGGTGCAGGTCTGGGGATGTTCAATTCGCTGGCTGTCAGTTTAATTAGTGATTTTTTTGAAGGGGACGAACGTGCTCAATTGGTAGGCTTTCAAAGCGCTGTACAAGGGCTCGGAAGCAGCTTGGCTACCTTCGTGGCAGGACAGCTTGCCCTAATCGACTGGCCGTTTGCTTTTTTGTGCTATGCGATCACTATTCCGATCGCACTGTTGTTCTTTTTTATCATTCCTGAACCAGAGCGTGAGGAGCCTACAGCGAGCACGACAGGAACGGGCCACAAGAGCGGGGGAATGTCCCTACCTGTACTTGGATTAGGGGCTGCACTTTTCCTGTTTATGACCTTTATCATGATTGTGTATACCAAAACAGGTATTATGATTGCTGAAAAGAGTATGCCTAACGCAGGGTTTTTAGGGACCGC
Source organism: Paenibacillus polymyxa M1 (assembly GCF_000237325.1). Taxonomy (NCBI): domain Bacteria; kingdom Bacillati; phylum Bacillota; class Bacilli; order Caryophanales; family Paenibacillaceae; genus Paenibacillus; species Paenibacillus polymyxa. The sequence continues at coordinate 4,153,971 of NC_017542.1, read as the reverse complement.
TTTGACGCTGTTCTCCTTATCAACTATGATTGCAGGCTTCTTGTTCGGTAGAATATATAAATGGTTCAGAAATTACGCACCTTTTATCTCCAGTTTATTAACAGCGACAGGTTTTGTCCTGCTGTGGTTTGCTCAGAATGTGACCATGGTTACGGTTGCCATGCTGATCATTGGCTTTAGCTTTGCGCTGTTTATTCCTTATATTTTTACGATACTAACTAAAATCGTACCTAAAGGCAGTGAGACGATATCTATTTCGATTGCAATGGTAGGCTCCAATTTGGGAGCGTTTGCTTCGCCTTATGTTATCAAGTTAGTTGGGGTGTTGTCTGGGAATGAAACTGCCTCATTTTCCTTTCTTGTCTCTGCGATTGTATTTATGATTGCTGCGCTCCTCTGTCTGGGAATCGCTATTAGAGGAAAGGGAAGCAAAACACAGACGGCAGTTCACAGTTAATGGGAGTCTGAAGGAGGAGTCTGTGTTTATGAACCTTCATGAGCTGGATCAGTTGCTGAGAAGTAAAACTGAAATTGAGCTTTTACAACAGCAAAACAATCAAGTGATTAATGATCTCTCCAAAGAATCGGAAAATGAGCGATTTTTTGATATAAATCAGAATATGTATCGAATGCCTGCTTTATTTTTCTTCGGAGAACATGATATTTATATTAGCAAGCACAACAGGTTTGCTCCGATGCTGGAGCACATGCATGAATTTATTGAATTAAACTATGTTTACTCAGGTAAGTGCAACCAAATCATAGCAGGCAAAGAGATTGAGCTTTGTGAAGGCCAAGTGTGTGTCCTCGATAAGGATGTGCCGCACAGCATCGCACCTTTGGGAGAAAACGATATACTGATTAATATCCTCCTGCAAAGAGAAACGATTTCATCCCTATTTCTACAGCGGCTATCTAAGAAAAAAAGTTTGATCGGCGAGTTTCTTGCCAATTCAGTCCTCCAGCATCAGCATCATAATCACTTTATTATTTTTGAGTCACAGCATAATGAAAACCTTCAATATATATTGCGTAGAATCTTGATCGAATATTTTTCCAGGCAAGAGGATTCCATGGAGCTGGTCAAGGCTTATTTGCCCATTGTATTTGGGGAATTGGTCCGTGTATTGGAAAGCGAGCATAATATTCACTTAAACCAGCAGGAAAGTAATATTACTTCTATTCTGAATTACATGGAAGAGCATTATCAGCATTTAAGCCTCCAGCAATTATCTACTCATTTTAACTACAATAGTACGTATTTAAGTAATAAGTTGAAAAAAGTAACCGGTCTTACTTACACGCAGCTTATTGCCAACATTAAACTTAATGCGGCCTATTCTTTGGTAGTGAATACCAACCTGCCATTCGAAATGATCTTTAAGCAGGTCGGATATAACAGCATGAGTTTTTTCTATAAAAAATTTAAAACAGCGTATGGTGCCACCCCGCAGAATATCCGAAACAAACAAATGAGGAAATAAAGGATACACAAGGACGTCCAATTCTAATGGGCGTCTATATTTGTTATAATAACTGCAAATTCATAAGCGGATGTTTAATAGGGAGGATACATTTTGGAAGCGGTATTAAGACGGCACTGGCCGGAGTGGGACGGGACACTACAGAGACGAACCGGAGGTTGGAATAATACGACGTATTTTGTTAAGAGCGGTGGGCGAAGGGGGGTGCTGCGCATCTACGATACACACAGGGATCGGAACAAAATCGAATTTGAGCATGCGGTTTTGCAGGAACTGAGCAGGCATTCTCTATCATTCAGGGTTCCAATGCCAATCCGAACGATTATGGGAGAGACACTTGTACAGGTTGAGAAGGATAGTGGCAAATATGTGTGTCTGTTCGAATACATAGAAGGCACATCCCCATCGGAGCAGGATCCTAGCTTTGCCTATTCTTTTGGCGAGACAGCTGGCGAATTATCTGCTGCACTTGCAACACTTAATTTTGATATGACTCCAGTCTACCGGCCGTATTATGCTTTGCAGCAATCCTATCCATTATGTAACCGGGAAGTAATCCAAGGCTTTTGTTTAAACCCGCCGGAGCCTCTAAAAGATTTACATGAGGAGCTGCGTTTGATAGGAAAAGTATATGAAGAGATTATAGATTCACTTCATGCATTGGAAGACTTGCCGCATCAGCTTGTACATGGAGATTTGAACGCTTCCAATTTGTTGGTAAAAGATTCTGACCCTAGTCAGGTGGCTGCACTGCTTGATTTTGAATTTTGTACGCTGGACGTTCGGGCCATGGATCCGGCGGTCATTTTATCAGGATTTTTGGGACAACCGGAGGAAACGACAGCTGTTCGTGATTTTTGCCGGGGCTTCAGCCGTCAGGTTCGTTTAAGCCAATCCGAGGTTGACGCTTTGCCTGTGTTAATGCTGCTTAGGAAGGTAGACGTTTTTCTTCATTTTGTGAGTCGCTTTCTGGAAGGAACAGATCAGCCACACGTGCTGCAAGAACAGATCAAACAGATCACGGCCGACTTGCTCCAACTGTCTACCAGCAGTAGCTGGATTCAGGAGGAGTTGGTCCAAGCTGGAACAATGTATGAATAAACGAGCTACATGCCGTGTTATGTTATAATTTCTGGAATAACAGAAATGAAGTCTACTGAATTATACTCGGAACAGGAGGAGCAGATGAATAGTTGGTTAACGAACGCGTTACGACCCTATTTTGGGCTGGAGACGCTGGAAGAACATTGGGACGTAGTAGAAATTAAAGAAGGATATTTTATTTGCATGGATGGAGATGTTATTCGCAAGCGAATTTCTTCCAAAGAGGATGCTTATGGAGAAGCTGATGTAGAGATTTTTACTCGTGATCGGGCATTTGTTCTGCCTAAAACGGCTCGTGGCAAAGAGAAAAAACTGAATTATACAAGTGTTTCGAGCATCACAGCAGAAGGTGTGTCCTTTTCAGCAGGCATTCGAAGAGATCGTAATATTAGTTATGTTACTGCTGTGAATAGCAAAACTGGCGTGAGATTGCCCATCACTGGATGTGAGCATTTACATAGTAAAGAAGAGATCATCGATTGGCTTCAACGTTACCCGTCGCTTGTGCCTAACGACTATGATCGTAAGCTGGAACGATTGAAGCATAGGAAAAACCTGCGTTATAAAACCATTCCGGGAGACATCTTTCGCGTGGAAATAGACCTTTTTACAGATGGCTATGTACTGGTCGTCGGAGATTTGCGCCAAATGCAAAAGGATCAGTTGTTTGCAAAGGAGAGCATATGGAACAGTGTCATGACGATGCCTTTATTCGTACGTCCGTATTTGTGTACAAGTCGTGACCGTTCAATAACTTTGGAATCCATCACGGCCGCCCCGTTATCTGATACAACCTGGATTGTCATGGATGATTCCTTTATGCGAGGGTCCTACGAGCGGATAGGGCATAAAGCGTTGGCGGAAGAGGATATTGTGTTTCCGATTGGTTACGGCAGTAGCATAGATAGCAGTAAAGAAAGAATATATAGACTCTCCTGGGGAACGGGCACAATTTCCAAACCGGAAGGGAAGACAGTCTTCAAGTCTTCGCGCGAATTGTTAAATAATGGTGTATATTCAGGTGTCATTGCAGACTGTTTTGGTCCTTGGGAAGAGCGGGAGTGGCACCACACGCTGGATAACCCGTTGTATCGGGAAGAGCGCCGAAAAGCACTGGCCGAATTCGGATTCCCGGAAGACATTTCGTACGATGAGTTCAACCGCCAAACAGGAGGCCTGACGCGTTCGGAATATCTCGCATATTTGACAAGGACTTATAGCGGAAAAAGAAAGATGAAATGACACGGTTATACATCCTTTTAGGAGGTACGAATGAAATATCTTAAAGATTGTCCGGAACCAGGCATGGGAACCTGGTACTTTGAAATAGATTCAAACGGCGTAGCTTATCGGCAAATTGTGATCCAGGATGATGGCACGTATATTGCTTCTAATCGTAAGCACGAGCAATATCATTTCTTGTTAGCCGAGAAAGCGATTGATGATACAGAGCCCTATTATACGAAAATTACAAAAAAAGAGTTTGAAGAAGTCTGGTCCAACAATCTTCACACCTCCAACAAGGAATGGCATCAAGTCAAAACCGCACTGCCGGTTGGGACTAAGGTAACTGGATATATTGAAGCCTTTTTTCCACACGGAACACTAATTCATATTTTCCAGCACAATGCAGTCGGATTGGCAGACACCCATTCATATGCGGAAAAGACCCCATCCGAGTGGATGTATCCGAGGCATGAGGTCACGGCGATTGTCCAAGGCTACGACGAGCTGAATCAGTGGGTGATTTTAGAGCAAACGCAAGTTTTCAAAAATAAGTTCACAGGTTGAAAAAATGGATCTTGGAATACAGGAAGGGGAATGAACATGCATACATTAACGGTGGATGAGCTAATGGATCAGGACAACCATGCATGGGAAGAGGTCAGAAACATTCTGCAAGAAGGGAATAATCCATATCGCATTGTACTGGCAGAATCGGAATCTGTTAGGGGAGATTCGCTCTACCGTTTGCAAGTGAGCACAAAATCGTACTTGGGAACGGTTGCCTATGAAACAGGAGGGATCATATTTGACCACGGATGGATCACCTTACTGGGTGCAGGTGGGCCCGGAGTTTACGGTAGTTTGGCTTCGTGGAACGGGCTGCAAGAGCCAGCGAGCGTTCCTGCACTTGGGGGAATGCTGATTGTGGCCTATGATGCAGCAGGTGGCTTCTTTGGATTGGATACAGGAAAGTTTGGACGGAGCGGCCATATCTACTATTTTGCACCGGATGCATTGGAGTGGGAATCCACTGAGCTGGCCTATTCCGGTTTCTTGAGCTGGTTGGCTGAGGGAGATTTGGGCTTGTTCTACCAGACATTCCGTTGGAATGGTTGGCAGTCGGATATGGAGCAACTTCAGCCAGGAGAGATATTTGCTTATTATCCGCCGCTATGGACTCAGGAAGGTGGCGGAGAGACCAGCCACAAATCACCTATAGCAATAACAGAAGCGTGGCAGGCGGCGACGGATCGGGAATAGCCGCGAGTGGGGAGGGGGGACATAGGATCATGAATCATTCCATTCAATCCAAACTGATGCAGCTGAATGAAATACTTTCTCAAAATAACATTGACCATTACTACATTTATGATTATACAAGTCGCCCCAAGCTGGTACTAGCAGGGAGCTTTGACTTTAGCTATTATCACAACATAGAGATTACATTTTACGAGGTCTCGTTTCTTTCCTGTCCGGGCGGTGTATTTTCAATTGAATGCTTTAGACTGGCTAATGACAAGGAATTGGAAATGTTAAAAACCGTCTCTTACGGATTTCTTGAGGGGCCTGTGATTTGTATGGAGGATCAAACGTTTGGTACCCGATTTTTCATTGCTACTGAAAGCTTGGATTACGAGCTCAAGACCGTTTTTTACTATAAACGTGAGAACCTTCAACCTCATGAAAGTGTGGCTGAATGGGTTGAAAAAGATGGAAAAGGTTGAAAAAGGTACTAACAACAACTTTTAGAGACATCAAGGTAGGGAGGTTGGTTATTATGTGGAGTATTCATTTTGAGCAACAGTTTGTAAAATGCCCGGAAGCAACTGGTGAACAAATCGCGATTTTTTTGAGCACATGGAACATCAAGCTATCGGAGCAGGAGATTCGCGAAATCCAACAAAGACAAGTGAACCCTTTTCCGAAATCGTCTCCATTTTATGATCAATATAAACCGCTAGATCCTGTTAGCTGGCATTTGCCCCAAGGACAATTTCCTGATAGTTACATAGAATTGCTGAAATATTCTAATGGCGGTGAATTTCAGAATGGAGAACGTTATTTCCAGTTTTTCAATACTGAAGATTTGAGAGAAATGAACCTTGCCTACGAGCTGCCAGAGTATATGCCGGGTGCCGTGTCGTTTGCGATGGATGGATGCGGTAACCATTATATGTTTGATATGAGAGAGGAAAAAAGAAACAATGAATATCCCATTCTTTTTGCTCATTCTGGTAGCTTGGGGTATGACGAATGTGAACAGGTTGCTCATTCTTTTATGGAGCTATGCACGGAAAAATGGGCATTGTATTAATATCTTGACTAAACATACGCTTTATTTTCCATAGCTCATCCAGTAGAAAATGTAAAACCCGCAAGCTGGACCCTTTTGCTAGGTCTATTTTGCGGGTTATTAACGCTACTTATTTTCATTCATCATTTCTATTAAAACTTGATAGACGATCGGTAAAGTGGTAAAGCCGTCACTCTGTAAAAAGTGCCCCCCATGATCTACTTCGTGGAAATCAGCCTGCATATCTTCCGCTAGTTTCTTACTAAGTGCAAAGGGGACAATTGCGTCGTCCTTTGAAGCTATAACTACACGTGCTTTTAGCGAATCCGTGATCTGCTGATGATCCAAATGGTCATTTGTAAATTCATTTAATGACGGCAGGCTTGGCACTGGGTCAGTAAAACCGGAAACGAAAACGGTGCCACCTAGTGGTTCCGGGATGTTGACTTGCTGCAGGTATCTTAATATGGATACACAACCCAAGCTATGACCAATAAAATAGATGTCTTTATGTAGGGCTTTAATATTTTGCAATAGGTGCTCAATCCACTCATTAAGTTTGGGGGCTTGCGAGTTGGGCATATCTAGTATATTTACCGAAACCCCGTCTTCCTGTAATTTATCTTGTAACCAAGGAAACCAATGATCTGTTGGCGAAGCTGTGTAGCCGTGGATTATATATACTTGTTTTTGATTTTGTAGGTTTGTCACAGTGTTTTTTCTCCCATTATTCAGTGTTTAGTTCATGCTGATGATAGGTGTCCCTCTACGTCTGAGAACCCTTCCAGTTTAGCAAAATCTCTATGCCTATAGTATCAGAAATTGTTGATTATATAGATAATTTTTTTAATGAGTTTTGGCGAGTTTTTGATCTTGCCTATCCCTATTTAATCACGACTACAGTCATGCGTCCATATCCTGCAACTCTTCTTGTTCAGCCATTTGCATCAGTTTATAAATCTGCCGTGCTGTGTTCACATTCCGCACCGTCATTTGCTGATACAGCTTGGTGCCGACTAATTTTGTTAACCCGCTTTTTGTGACTTGTTCCTTGCTGACAGAAAACAGAATGGCTCCGGTCGTATACATGACATGCCCAATTCCCGGTTTTAAAGGAAGCTTGTCCAGAACGGAAATACTGTTAATTTCATCCCACAGAAACATTACGTCACTTTTCATCTGTGTATCATTAGCCCATTCATTCGGCAGGGCCCCCATAATGCTCTGAATCTCCTTCATATTACGGACGATGACGCGGATAGGTAAGCTAAAATCCTCCAGAATCGCCTGTTCCAGTACGAGCGATAGCTCCTGGTTGGGCCGCTCCTGACTGGAAAAAATAATGTTTCCAGAATTAATGTAAGTCGTCACATGCCCCATACCTGCATGTTCAAACGTTTGCTTGAGCTTCTTCATCTCGATCTTGTTGTTGCCGCCGACATTGATGCCCCGCAGTAATGCGATATAGATCATAAAAAGCCCCACCTCTCTTTAACCAATAGGATTTCTAACAAAAGGATAGGTAATTCAGCAAATACGTGGTTTGGTTTTCGCCCAACAAATGATGCAGCAATGGTTTTACGTGCTCGATATATGCTGCTTTGGTTTCGTATGTATCTTCATCTATCAATTCTCCCTTAAAGGTACAGGCACCTTCAATCAGGATGGAAAGAGCCGTAAAGAAGTTAGCTAAAGATTTGGCAACCTGCCGAGCTGCGCCACCTTCAATAGCAGCATATACAGGGGAATCGGGTGCGCTAGTATCGACAATGAGTGGATCGTCATTAAACGTGGCAATTACAACATGATGGGAGGGCCACGAAGAAGACTCTTGGACAAGCTCACCCGATGTAATCCAGCGATAGCCTAGCTGTTGGCGATATAAATGTTCTGGTGCGGCAAAAAAGAGAACAGCAGCATCCCCAATTTCAACGGCTGCATTTTTTAATTTGTGTGTTCCCGCTGCCTTGGCATCAATCAATTCATAATGGCTATATAGGTACTCAAGCTCAGGGGATATAGGTATGCGGTTGTCCCAGCAATCTGTCAGGTTCTCCGTCCGGGGCTGGATGTCGTGGTCTTGGAACAGCCCGTGGGCTGCATTATACAAGTCTTGTTGTTGTACAAACCGGGCCAGAGCTTCGCTTAGCTGTTTCATAGGTGTTCATTCCTTTCTAATCGCAGACTATGACCTTCGTCATAACGTTTCATTCCTAGCATAAAGATATCATAATATAAAAAGGAAGAACATACGTTTCTCTATTTTATGTCACCTTGCCAGTCGATCCAGATTAATTTTACAATATAGGAGTTCGGATTAATGTGTTATGCCAGGTTCAACATGAAGTTTGTCTTGCTGTGCAAGGAGGAGAGAAATGTCTTTTTCTAAAATATACGATTACAAATTAAGAGCCTATTTTAATGAGCGTATTTCTGATTTAAGTCATGAAGATCTATTTTATTCCTATCCTGATCAAGAGCAAAATTTAAGAATATTAACTCTGAATATAAATGAGCAGGATCATATTTCTTTAGTGCGATGGCATGATTTATTTGACAGGTCGTTATTTACAAAAATGGATCATCCCATTCTAAGCGTAGCAGATGCTGAACGTCTGATTCGATTGCTTTCGCTCATTTTTAACATTTTTGATATACATAAAGATATTGCTTATAGCCAAAAAAACTTATGTTGTGTTTATTATCAATATCAAGTTTCACATCTAGCAGAGAGAGGGAATGAATTCTCGCCTACTCAGGACAGGCTACTTTTTCTTCACCAACTCTTATTTGAACTGGGTTTAGGGGATGACATTTATGATCGTCTAACGATTGAAAATAATAAGCTGATGTACAGCATGGAAGACGCACGGCAGTATGATATGCATATTCTAATTGACATTTTGCATGAGCATATTAACAAAAATGAGATGGATATAGATACCCGAGCAGCGCTAGGAAAAATAAAAAATTTGCAAGGTCAGTTGGTCAGCTTCATCCTAGGCAGTCATGATGTATATGATTTTCCGTATGACGATTTCAACAAGCCGTTTGCAGAAGCAACGATGTTTATACATGCCTATAACTCTAATAAAAATAGGGTATTAGAGGTGCTGATCGACTGTATAAATGAGCATCAATCGCCAACAGAGAAGTTCATCTCCAATTTGATCTTGATGAATTACTCCTATTTTATTCTCAAAAGTAATCCTAGCGAAATTACATATTTTAAATGTTTCTGCAAGAAAAAACCGGGAGTTTTTATGAAAGTATTATCTGCATTGCTTGAAATCAGATTTTTTATCGATAAATCCAGCTTCACAAATACGGGTATAAATTATTATTTATCCAGATTAAAAGGGGTTAAATGATGCCATTTCATCACGTTTCTTTACCTGATTTACCACAGACTATCGGACGTCTTACGGCCATTCATCCACTAAAGGGTGGCTCTCAGGGAAGCATAACCCTGCTAGCACTAAACACACAGGCAGAACTGTGGAGACTAGAACTTCGCTCTGGCAGCGCAGAATTATGCACACATATTTGTATTCCTGATTTTAATCCCCTGCAACCTGTCCAAATGGTTACCAGTCCTGACGGCAAGTACGTGGCGATCTCCAATCGATTTGGCCGACATGCGGCAGTGTATGATTTAGTCCATGCTCAAGAAAAAATGCAATTATCACGGGACGAATACCACTACGATAAAAGTATGTTTCCCCTGGCATTTGTTCATCGAGATGGTGCATGTATCCTTGTTCATGGGACGGAATGGAACCGGCTGGATCTGACGGATGTAGAAACCGGGATGCTTTTGACAGCAAGACCAACCCCTGTTTATAACAGCGAAAGAAAAGATGAGCATTATCTAAATTATTTTCATGGGAGGCTCCTGACTTCTCCAGAGGGAAAGTGGATTGCGGATACGGGATGGGTATGGGCTCCATTAGGAGTAGTCCGAACTTGGTCCTTATCTAATTGGCTGCTGAACTCATGGGAATCGGAGAATGGTCCGTCAGTTCGCCATCTTTGGCAAACCATAGATTGGGATGGGCCAGTATGTTGGACAGGACCCGATAGATTGGCGGTTTGGGGACAGATGGATGCCGATTTACTGGAGGAGGAAGATTGGGGAGAGGAAGGAGTGGAACCGGCGGTTGTCCTATTCGATATGACTCAGCCAGGGTACCGACGTGTGCTTCCTGCGATCCCGCCTCTAAATTGTAAGCCTGATGAATACGGGATTTACCCATATCCCCAAGCGGATATGGCCGTTTCCGGTGACCGATTATTCTTGTGGGGAAAAGGAGTACCGCTCCAGGTATGGCGGCTTTCAAGCGGTGTGAGGGAATATGTAGATACGGTGCGATTTCCACTCATTTACCATCATGAGGCAGGGATTTTCATTGAATTAAATCCAGATAGCGGTTGTACAGCCTTAAGCTACGAATAAACGACGGTATCGGACTTTCTTCCTTCCTAGTGTATGGGAAAATATGCATTAGCTATAACAATTATAAAGGAGCTTAGATCAAAATGGCACTGATCAAGGATCGTTTTTATGGAAGTCTCGCTGGACTGGCCGTGGGTGATGCTTTGGGAACCACTGTGGAATTCAGCAGTCCAGGTACATTTGAACCTGTAACGGATATCGTGGGCGGCGGTGTCTTTGGGTTAAAGCCGGGGCAGTGGACCGACGATACGTCTATGGCACTTTGTTTAGCCGAGAGTATGGTGCAAAAAGATAGCTTTGATCCAGCGGACCAAATGCGTCGCTACACCAATTGGTATCACCTGGGATATATGAGTAGCACGGGAACGTGTTTTGATATCGGTGGTGCGACGAGAGCAGCACTGCATCGCTTCGAGGCCACTGGAGAGCCGTATAGTGGGTCCGTTGACCCCATGACTGCCGGTAATGGTTCGATTATGAGGCTTGCACCTGTTGCAATGGCCTATGCGAACCGTCCGGAAGAGGCAGTGATGTACGCCGAGCTGAGCTCGCGAACCACCCATGGAGCAGTCGAAAGTGTGGAGGCCTGTGCTGTGCTTGCTTCAATCCTTGTGGCAGGTCTGCGGGGAGCGGACAAAGAATCCATGTTATCAGCCGACATCTGCTATAAGTGGCGGCGGCAGGAACAGCCAGCTTATTCGGCAGCCATTGAAGAAATCATTCAGGGATCTTACAAGGATAAGGAGCCGCCCGAAATACAGGGAACCGGCTATGTCATTCGTTCCCTTGAGGCTGCGCTGTGGGCATTTCACCATTCGACTTCGTTTGAAGAGGGGGCACTACTGGCCGTAAATCTGGGGGATGACGCCGATACGACCGGGGCGGTGTATGGGCAAATTGCAGGAGCTTATTACGGACAAAGCGGTATCCCGAGTCACTGGCTCGAGAAGCTGGCGATGAAGGAGACTATTGATGAGCTGACGGAGGCTTTATGGCAGAAGGCCGACAAGGGCCAGATACTTTAAGAGGGACATCTATAAAGATCAAGCTGGGTTGCTTTTCTTATGAAGCAGAACCCAGCTTTTTTTGTTGACTATATTTTTGCCGATGGCTCATCCTTTGGGATTACTATCCATATCGCCATACTTCCGCCCTCCTCAGTTACATGTCGTTATGACAAAATGAAGTCCAGTACAAATAACACTTCACTTTACTAATCTTTTAGAGGAGGAACTACGTTGTCACATCTAAATAAACAGCTTCATTCATTTGTCGATATTTCCAACTATACTAAAGGGTTTGAGATTGTTTCAACCCAATTTGGCCCTGATGGGCGCGTGTATATTTTGCTAATTGATAAAGTCCCAGAACGAGTGCGGGGGATGTTCCCGCCTGCCTCTCTTAAAGAGAGACGTACTTACAAGATACTCATTCTAGACGATCATATTGAAGAAGTGTATATGGAGGGACAGCAGTTTAACTATCATTATGTACAGCCTCTACATCATCATCTACTGCTCGTCGGAGCGCGATGTCATTGTTATGGATCCGGGCAATATGATTTAAATGGTAAAATTATTGATTATGAAGGCCGTACTGTGAATGAACTGCTGCTTGGGGACGGTATCCAGAGTGTTCAGGTTACAGGGGAAGGTACGATCTGGACCAGCTATTTTGATGAAGGTATATTTGGGAATTATGGTTGGAATGAGCCTGTGGGGTCCTCCGGCCTTGTCGCCTGGAATAAAGAGGGTCACAAAATATATGAAAACCAAGCGGCAGATATTCATGATTGCTATGCTTTGAACGTAGTCAGCGAACAGGAAATCTGGTTTTATTACTATTCAGATTTTTCATTAGGGTGCATTTCCGGTAGCGATCGTACGAAGATTACGTTTATGAATCCGAGCATTTCCGGTTGCTCTGGGGTGGCTACAGATGGGTATCACTTTTTGTTCGACGGCGGGTATAGAAAAAATGGCCAATATGTCTTGAAAAAGAATGTGAAGCCAGGTAGCTTGAGCAAAGGACAACACATTCGTTTTTTAAATGACGAGCAAGAGTTCCTTCAGCCGCACGAACAGGATTTCCGAAAAGACCGCCTGCTGCTCCGAGAAGGTTCTCTGCTGTATCAGGTGACTATAGGAGAGTTAGCGTAAAAACCCACGTTAGACGTGGGTTTTTCCTTAACATCAAAAATGCTTATTCATACGTTTTGACAAGCTCATTCAGGGAGGTAATGGTGCTTCCTTCTCCAATAGCACCGAATTTCCACTCCCCTCCATAGCGGTATACTTCACCTACACGGATACTACACATCCCTTTATAGTCCTCTGTCAAGTTGTATCGGAGAATCTCTTCATCTTGCGACGCATCCAATATTCGAATATAAGCATTGTTTACCATACTGAAATCCTTACGTCTACCAAAACTAAAAAAACGGAATATATTCACTATAAATACGACTCTATGCACTTCAGGTGGTAGTTTTTGGAGGGATACGGTAATGACTTCATCATCACCGTCACCATGTCCTGTCAAGTTGTCACCACTATGTACGATGGCCCCGCAAGGGCTATTTTTATTTCCGAAATATACTAGATTTTTCGTCTGAGTTAGCTTGCCGTTCTCATTAAGAAGCAGCGCTGACGCATCAATATCCATGTTTCTACCCTTCATAGGGTCCCATCCAAGCCCTACTTTCAGCACGGATAAGTGTGGATTATTTTTGGTTAGGTCTACCTTCTGCCCTTTAACTAGACTAATACTCAACGTTATGCCCCCTTATCATTATTTTCGTTCTACTCTGAAATTGTAGCATATATATAGAAGGATATAATCTATTCGTAACTTCACAGACTTTATTCCGTATAAAGATAAAAACATGATCCAAATTCGTTCCCTCAGGGAGAAATGCAACCATGTTTAACAAAATGAGAAGTTGAGGTAATGCATCATATGAATGAAAAATTTCAAGCCGATACAGGATATCAGCTGGCTGAACAGAAGGCGCTTCAGTATTTTGCATCACTCTATAATCAGGTCAAGGATAAAACTTATGTGACCTCTCTTACAGAAGATATCCATAGATGGAAAAGGAATCATATCCATTCTTCTTCATGGTTATCCTTCTTTTCGCGGAATAAGAGAAAGCCGGATACCCGGGATTACTACAGATATATTCAATGGCTGAGTTACACAGGGAAACTGGATGATTATCTGAAGCGGAGTGTCTCTTATATTTACATGAGGGATCTAGGCAAGGCTCTGGATTCTGCCGACACACAGACCCGGATTCAGCGCGTCATTGCTGACGTAAAAAGATATTTGCTTCAACCCACCCATGCTAACAGGAGAGATCAACCGGAGTTTATGAATTTAGCGGGGGTGTATCGGTGGTCTCAAAAGGAAGGGATCGAAACCACTGTAATCTGGCTAATCAACAAGCTTAACGCTGTATCTTCTCATATTCCTGAGGAAATGGATGCAGAGCATGCCCAGCGGAAACTGATTAAAATCATCATTGGGGTTATTCTGCATGTGATGGAAGAAATGGACGAAGCCGTGTCACCTGTTGAACGTTCGCGCAGGCTGGATGAAGCCATCAGGCTTGGGTATTCCTATGGGCTGACCTATCCTTTTATTGATGATCTGCTCGATTCTCAGCTGTTGACCGTTCAAGAGAAAGAACAATATTCCCATATGATACGTACCGCGCTTCTTACCGGATCTGTGCCAGAACTAGGCGACTGGTCCGGCGATCATATGAAGTTCATTCGCTATATCCATTCGGAGCTCTCGTATGCTTTTGAGTATATTAAGGCACATCAGCAGCCAGACACACAGCAAACCTTTTTCGAGCAGTCCTATGTTTTTTTTCATTCTCAAGATATCGACCGGGATAAGGATCTAACGCGAACTCATTACACCAATGAAGAACTTTATATACCCGTTATTTTAAAATCTGCTTCTTCCCGCTTGATTGTCCGTTCCGTCATTAGTGCTCCTGAGGATGAAGGGTTTGAGCAACGAACATTCTATTATGGTATCTATAACCAGCTTGCTGATGATTTTGCGGATATGGCTGACGATATGAGAGACGGTGCAGTAACCCCCTATACCTATTATTTAAAATATCATCAGCAAAGATCGGATTTGATCAATCCCTTCGAACTATACTGGGCGGTCATTTCTAATTTGATCCATAACGTGTATCATTCCGATGCCACGGCTCGTGAGGTGATACTGGACCGTGCAATAAATGGACTCAAACGTTATAAAGAACGAGTAGGTGCAGAAAAGTACAATGAGATAATGGAGATTTTTGCATCCGGGAATCCTGAATTCAAACGTCTCGTTCAGAAAATGGTGGGCAAAGCAGAGGATGTAGATTTCTTCGATAAGCTGCTTCGGGACCAGATGATTACCCATCTGAAAAACGATTCGAGGGAAAAGGAAGACTTTATGAATACGGTCAAAACAGTCCGTGATCAGATTAACAACCAATTGAAAATTACCAAGCCTTCTGGGATCGAGGCCATGAAAGAACAGCTTATTGATGCTGCCAATTATAGTCTTGAGGGGGATGGGAAAAGGATACGCCCTATATTGACCTGGGTCATGGGTGTGAACGAATATGGCTTAGACGCATTGGCAATCGTGCCTCTTCTAAGATCATTGGAATATATGCATACAGCCTCCCTGATTTTTGATGATTTGCCTTCCCAGGATAACGCGTCTACCCGTAGAGGGCGTCAGACATTACATCAGGTGCACAATAGCGCTACTGCGGAATTAACCGGACTATATCTGATCCAGAAGGCCATCGGGGAGCAAGCATCACTGAGTCAGTTCAACGCTGAGACTGTGCTTGCCTTGATCCAATACTCGGCCCGTAAGGCAGAGGATATGTGTATGGGTCAGGCGATGGATCTGGATTCCAAAGGAAAGGCTTTGACCTTGGAGCAGCTGAATATGATGTGCTTTTACAAAACAGGAGTGGCGTTCGAGGCTTGTCTCGTTATGCCAGCCATGCTTGCACAGACCGAGGAATCAGAGATTGCTGCTTTGCAGAAATTCGCCTATCATATGGGGATTGCTTTTCAGATCAAAGATGATTTGCTTGATGTGGAAGGAGATACGCACTTACTTGGAAAACCTGTGGGTCAGGATTCGGATAACAATAATTCAAATTTCGTGTCCATCCTTGGCTATGAAGGTGCTAGTAAAGAGATGTGGGGGCACTACTGTCTTGCCATGGAAGCATTAAAAGAGGTGCCCCGCAATATCTCTTTTTTGAAGCATCTAATGAATTATATTGTGAACCGGGATCGTTAAAAAGAGTTGTGTCCCATGACTCCATAGGAGTGGTGGGGTGATTGTACGTTGAGACAGCAGAGCTGCTCATACTCCCTTGCTCCTCCTTAATGATCCTCTAATGTAACGCAGATACGTCTGAATAAACAAGCAAAGATGTGAATATCTGGTGACT